>JAGAKP010000016.1 GCA_017625615.1 Clostridia bacterium | reverse complement strand
ACCTGTTCCAAAACGGCGCGGCAACGCTGGCGGGCCTTGCCGAAATGTACCATCAAAAACAAAAGCGAGGAGAAATGCCAAATGAGGAAATAACCTTTATAATGGTAAGCGGTGACGGCGGAATGGATATCGGTATGGGGTCTGCCATCGGCACTGCCTTAAGAGGAGATAACCTCATAATCTTCGAATACGACAATGGCGGATATATGAACACGGGATATCAGCTTTCGTATTCAACGCCAAAGGGCGCAAAAAGCGCAACCTCGCACCTTGGTGAAAAAAGATGTGGAAAAGAATTTTTCCACAAGGATATGCCGCAGATAATGGCGGCGACGGGTATGCCTTACGTTGCCACAGCCGCCGAAAGCGACCCTTCGGATTTTATTAAAAAAGCGGCGAAGGCGCAGTTTTACGCCCGTAACTACGGAACTGCGTATATCAAGTGTATGTCTGCCTGCCCTCTTAATTGGGGCGATAAGCCCAATACGGAGAGAAAGGTTATTTCCGCGGCGGTAAACAGCTGCTTTTTCCCTCTTTACGAGGTGGAGCGCGGAAAAACCGCCATATCCTACGACCCCGAAAAAAGAAACAAAAAAATACCCGTTTCGGATTATCTTTCTCTTATGGGACGTACCAAGCACCTTTGTGCCCCAAAATACGCCCATATAACCGAAGAAATACAAAAAGAAACCGACCGCCGTTGGGAAAGATTAAAGGCTCTGTCCGATCATCCTCTCCTTTAGCATTTGTATAATTTGCTATATTTTGAAGAAAAGTGTAATAAATTGTTTACAAATGCGTATATGTTGTGGTAGAATAAGCGTAGCAAATATCTTTTTAGTCCTATGTAAAATAAAATCAAAGGAAGAAAAGTTATGGAAAAAAAGCTTATCTACGACGTCCACGAAAAACCTAAGTTCGGCAAGCTCTTAGTTTTTGCCATTCAGCAGCTTCTTGCAATTATGGCGGCAACCATCGCCGTTCCCGCTATAGTCGGCAATGAAATGTCTGCGTCTGCGGCGCTTTTCGGCGCAGGTGTCGGTACGCTGGTATACCAGCTCTTTACCAAGTTCCGCAGTCCCGTGTTCCTCGGCTCATCCTTCGTCTTTATCCCCTCTATGCTGGCTGCCTTTGCAGGCGCAGTTTCTATGCAGGTCGGCTATCTCGGCCTTATCGTCGGCGCCGTCTTCGCGGGCCTCGTTTATGTTATCATCGCTTTGGTGGTTAAATTCGTCGGTGTAGGCTGGATAAATAAGCTTATGCCTGCAGCAGTTATCGGTCCCACCGTTGCTCTTATCGGCTTGTCTTTTTCAAGTGCCGCCATCAATGACGTATTTTCCTACGGTCCGAAGACGGATAACGGCGAATTTATAATGACTGCCAACATCTGGGTATCCTTTATCTGCGCCATCGTTACCTTTATCGTTGTAATCCTTTGCTCCACCTACGGCAAGAAGATGACA
Source organism: Clostridia bacterium (assembly GCA_017625615.1). Lineage (GTDB taxonomy): Bacteria > Bacillota > Clostridia > Oscillospirales > CAG-382 > SFLA01. The sequence goes on along the minus strand of JAGAKP010000016.1, from coordinate 54,916 downwards.
AAGCTTATCCCCTTTATTATCGGTATCCTTTCGGGTTATGCAGTCGCACTTATTTTCACGGTTATCGGCTATGCCGCAGGCGTTGACACTCTTAAGATAATAGATTTTGCACCCTTCCAAGCGCTTGCGGCAGACGGAGTCGGCTTAAAGACCTTCCTTGCTGTACCCGAATTTACCTTTATCAACGCGCTGAAGGGCGTCAAGGATTTTGATTTAAGCTATCTTGCAACCATCGCAGTTGCATACGTCCCCGTTGCGTTTGTAGTTTTCGCGGAGCATATCGCGGACCACAAGAATCTTTCTTCTATAATCGATAAGGATCTTCTTGAAAATCCCGGTCTTCACCGCACTCTGCTTGGCGACGGTGTCGGCTCGATTGCGGGCGCCATCTTCGGCGGATGCCCCAACACCACTTACGGCGAGTCGGTCGGCTGTGTTGCCATTACCCGCAACGCCTCTGTTGCTACTATCACGACCACTGCAATACTTTCAATTCTCATCGCGTTCGTTTCTCCCTTCGTTGCCTTTCTGGATTCTATTCCCGGCTGTGTAATGGGCGGCGTTTGCATAACCCTTTACGGCTTTATCGCAGTTTCGGGTCTTAAAATGATCCAGAAGGTTGATCTCGAGGATAACGCAAATCTCTTTACCGTATCCGCTATTCTTATATGCGGTATCGGCGGTACGGCAATGGCTATAGGTAAAGTAGCCATCTCCTCTACGGCTTGCGCACTTATACTCGGTATAATAGTAAATATTATTCTTAACAAGGGCAGGAAGAACAAACAATGAAAAACTATGAAAACGTGGTCATTTTTGACCATCCTCTTATAAGACACAAAATCGCCATTCTCCGTGATGAGCGCACCAGCATGAAGGAATTCCGCGAGCTGGTTGAGGAAATAACTACTCTTATGACCTATGAAAGTCTTAAGGAAGGCGTTCCCACCACAGAGGTTGAGGTAAAAACTCCTCTTGAAACCTGCACACAGCGTATAGTAAAGGATAACGCTATCGTTATCGTTCCTATTCTCCGCGCAGGTCTCGGTATGGTAAACGGCATTCACGTTCTGTTCCCCTCCGCAAAGGTGGGACATATCGGTATGTACCGTAACGAAGAGACCCTTGAGCCTTGCGAATATTACTGCAAGCTTCCTCAGGGTATTGAGGACAAGCTCGTTCTCCTCGTTGACCCTATGCTGGCAACGGGCGGCAGTGCTTGCGACGCTATCAACCTTTTAAAGCGTCACGGCTGTAAGCATATCAAGTTTATGGCGATAATCGGCGCTCCCGAGGGAGTTTCCAAGGTTGCGGAAGCACATCCCGACGTGGATATTTACGTTTCCACTCTTGACAGATGCCTTAACGAAAACGGCTACATTCTTCCCGGTCTCGGCGACGCGGGCGACAGACTCTTCGGAACTAAATAGAATATCAAAAAATGCCAAAAACTCCCGTTTTATTTTACACAAACGGGAGTTTTGTGTTGCTATTGGGTTTTCGGTATGTTATAATATTTTCATAAATAAAAACGGAGGGTTTTTATGTTAAAAAAGATGATCATATCTGTACTTATTATGGCATTATGCTTTGCGTTCGTTTCCTGTGATTCGCAGCCTGCGGATCAAAGCACTCCTTCTACCAATGAAAGCACAAAAGAAGAAAGCCAAGCAGAAGAAAATAACAATCAGACAGAGGAAAGTAAAAACGATATTGTTAAGGATACTATTCCTCCCGCTTTTATTGATGCGAATGACGGTGTTTTGCCTGCTGTTACTCACAACGCAGGTGAGCAGCCGGATTTGATTTCCGGCATTATTGCAAGAGATAATATTACTCCCGATGAAGAGGTAGTTATTTATGTTTCCGATGACGGCGGTTATGACGCAAGTGTTCCCGGAACCTATACAGTAACCGTAGCGGCAAAAGATACAGCAGGAAACGTATCTACCGCAATAATTACCGTTACTGTAAAAGAAGTTGTTACCGCCAAGTATCTTTCGCTCAAAAACATATATACTTTGGGCGGCGAGGACGCTTTGAGCTATACCACATCCGGCACAAAATTCCGCACGGCAGACAGCATTTGCGTTTTGGATAAAGAAACTTTTGTTTCCCAGTATAATACATATTCTCCCGATCATACCAACAATGGTGGAGTTCCTTTCTTCCCCAACGGTGTAATTATTATTACGGATAAGGATTATGTTGTTAAGCAGGTGCGTATTGCCGCAGGCGAGCTTATACAGATAGAAGAAGACGGAAGCGTAAAGAATTCCGGCTTTTCGTGGACAAATGCTATTGATGCGTCTTCGGGCGGCGGTATGTTTAAGGGCATCTTAACAGATATCGAAAAGGTTATTCCCGATGGCGGTTATCTCTTCTTCGTCGGCAATCCCGGCGAGCAGACTTGCAGAATTTTCCTTATTAAAAATCTCTTTTGCAGTTCCTATGAAAGTGGTCCCATTACCCTTGATATGAAAAATATAGATATATCCGGGCTTGTTATCTCTCTTGATTAATGGGGGGATACAATGAAAAGATTCGCATTTTTAATTGTTGCCCTCGCAACCTTGCTCACCGCCTGCGCTACGCCTCAAAATGATGTCTCTGTGGAGTCCGATGCCGGAGAGCATTCTACGGTGCAGGATACCACACCGCCCAAAATACGTATTATTGCTTCTTGCGAAAACGTCGTTATTAAAAAAGGCGATGCCTACGACATTATGAACGGGGTAAGGGGGAGCGACGATACGGACGGCGATATTACAGATCAAATACAGATAAACGAGGGAGGCTTTGACCCGGAAATACCCGGAGAATATACCGTGACATACTTTTTATCAGATGCTGCAGGTAACGCTGCAGAGCCTAAATTTAAAAAAATAACCGTTACAGAAACTGCTGTGCTTGAAGCACCTCCCGTGTGGGAAGGTGAGATAGAAGGAGAGGTTCTTAATCCCTCTGCGCCTCCCGTATTCGGCGGAGCTTGGTATCACAAGGCGGTTTCTTCCAGAGATAAATGGGTGGGAATAGAGGTTGTGGTAACCTTGCCCGAAGTGGATATTGAACGCTACAACGGCTCCTACAACAGCGAATTGAATTTCGATCCCAATGTAAAAAATCTTGATAACCCCTCGGTTTATCTTGGCGGCCACGCTTTAAGTGAATCGGATGTGGGTCTATCCTTTTCCAGAGCGCTTGTGAATGTTTCTTCAAGCACGCTCAGTACCGGTTGTATTGCTTTTCGCCCTTTCTGGCGCTATATAACCGAAACCGAACAGGATGTAGGGGGATACGATGTTCACGGCGGTGAATATGCCGTAAGCGCAAACGGAAACAACTGTATCGCAAACTACCATTGGAAATATACAGAGTATTACTATCTGCCCGGGGACAAGCTTCGTATTGTGGTTTATGTTCCCGAGGAAAATAAAATGCAATTACAGATAGAAGTTTTGGAAAAATCCTCTCTTCCCGAATATGTTAAAATGCGTGAAGATTACGGTTGGAAGGATCCCGCAGACTTTTTGAGCCCCGTGTTTACCTCTCCCGGTCACGGAACGGGTATTTTGGCAGAATTCAAGCGAGTAAACGCTATCGACCAATCCGGCAACGAGGGCGGTGTTGCAATTTCCACTCAAACCGAGGTTAAGAATATTATATGGCACGAAACCTATCTCTACCGCGTTATTGACGGAACTTTATACAGAGTTCCTATGAACGAAGAACGCCGTGCAACCACCAGCGCACCGGAGGATAAATACTTCACCGTTTCTTATGAAGGCGTTGAGTCTTCTCTGGGCGGTGAGATAGTTACTATCCACCCCGGCTACGAAAACTGATGTAAACAGGTAAAAAAATGAGCGATATTCAGCAAACCAAAGCCAAAGCCGACAGTCAGTATATTAAAATGACGCAGACCCCCGTCGCTCGGCTCGTGCTTATGCTTGGTATACCCACAACGGTGAGTATGCTTATAACCAATATATACAATATGGCTGATTCATACTTCGTCAGTCAGATATCGTTAAGCGCAGGCGGTGCACCAAGCATCGTTTTCGGCGTAATGTCTATTTTGCAAGCCTTCGGCTTTATGTTCGGACACGGCGCGGGAAGCCATATCAGCCGTCAGCTTGGCGCAAAGAATATCGAAAAAGCAAACAAATACGCATCCACGGGCTTCTTTTATTCCCTTCTTTGCGGTACTGTTATAATGTCATTGGGTCTTATTTTCCTAAAGCCCCTTATGCTTTTGTTGGGAAGCACAAGCACCATTCTGCCCCACGCAATGGATTACGGCTTTTGGATATTTATGGCGGCGCCCGCAATGACCGCAAGCTGTGTGCTTAACAACATCCTACGCTACGAGGGAAAGGCCGCCCTTGCAATGATCGGGCTCACCACCGGCGGTATTTTGAATATCATACTTGACCCCATCTTCATTTTTTACCTTGAAATGGATATAAGCGGCGCGGGACTTGCCACCGCCGTTTCACAGTATATTTCCTTCGGAATTTTGCTTTCCGTATTTTTGCTCAAAAAGACCCAAAGCAGAATTTCCATATTCTATATTGCCGATGAATTCGGCACTCTTTGGGAGATAATCCATACGGGGCTTCCAGCCCGTCGCCGCCTTCAACTACGGCGCAAAGAAGTATTCACGCGTTAAAAAGAGCGCATATTTCACAACGGTCTTCGGCGCGGCGTTTATGGCTGTCATATCCGCTTTCTGCTTCGCCTTTGCACCGCAGATAATATCTCTCTTCCGTGATGAAGCCGAGGTTATCCGTATCGGCAGTGAAGCCTTGCGTATACAGTGCGTGTTCCTCATTTTCCTGCCCGTATCCGTGGTCGCCACAATGCTGTTCCAAAGCATCGGCAAAAGCGTTCCCGCACTCATACTTTCCTGCCTGCAAAGCGGACTGCTGTTTATACCCTTGTGTCTGACACTTCCTCGTTTCTTCGGTATAACGGGTATCGAAATAGCACAGCCTATCGCTTATTTCCTTACCTCGCTGGTATCCTTGCCCATGGCGCTTTCCTTCTTAAAACGCCTGCCGAAAGACGAATAAAAGAATACTCACAAATCACCCCGATAATAAGAGTTACCCCAAGAAGCTTGTTGGTTCTTGGGGTAACTGTTTATTCGGTTGCTTCCAGCAGATATTTTGTTGCAAAACGAATGCCTTTTATAAAGCTTTCTTTTCTGTATACGGAGCACAATTCGCCCCAGTGATCGGTAAATTCCTCAAGCAACTGCACCTGCTTTTCATTCAGCTCCTTGTGTAGGGCTTTTTCAGCATTTTCAAGCTTTTCCATAATCAGTTTTTCGTCATCTCCAAGCTTTGGATCGTTGTCCTCAATATATAAACACCATAATTCCTCAAGAATATCTTGCATTATACGTCACTCCTTCAAATTGACATTCTGTGAATGTCATATTGTGCATCATTATAACATATAATTTCTTCATTGACAAGTACTGAATGTCAGAAACGAGGAAATATTATGTTTAGAAACAAGTCTTTAGATGGCAAAAACAATATTTGCGGCAAAAATATTGCCGAATATAGAATGACAATGAAAATTTCTCAAAGAGAGCTCGCAGACCGCCTTCAGCTTGTAGGTGTTGATATTGATAAAAACGCAGTACAGCGCATAGAAAGCGGAAAACGCTTTGTCACTGATATTGAACTTGTGGCTTTCGCGAGGGTTTTCGGAATTCCTATGGAGGAATTAATCAAATAAGAGTCTAAAGCTTGTTTGTTGTGACAAGCTTTTGTTTTTTACATTTCAGTTGATTTTTATTCCGCGTTTTAGTATAATATATTTATCAGTTAAAGCTTGAAGGGAAAAGGGTTTATGTCTGTTGTAAATATCTTAAGCTCCGACAATAAAATACCCGTTTCTCCGAAAGCGGCATCCGATTTCAAATACGGCGCGGCGGTGGATCTCGGCACCACTACGGTTGTACTTAAGCTGTATTCTGCCGAGGGTGTCTGTCTTGGTAAATGGTCTTCCGAAAACCCTCAGCGTTGTATTTCTGCCGACGTTATCGGCAGAATTTCCAAAGCGTTGGATGGGGAAGGGGACAAGCTTCAAAAGAGCGTAACCGATTGCATATCCAGCCTTCTGACCGAGGGGTGCGCCTCGATCGGTATACATAATACCGATGTGGACCGTATGGTAATGACGGGAAACACCGCTATGCTGTATCTGCTCACAGGCAGAAACCCCCTTTCTATTTCCCGTTTTCCATTTAAAGCGGATAATCTCTTCGGGGAATGGACACAGCTTTTTGGGATAAAAACCTATTTAACGCCTTGTATTTCCGCTTTCGTAGGGGGAGACACCGTTTCTGCCTTGCTTTATGCCGACGTTGTTTCCAAAAAGGAAACCGCGCTCCTTTGCGATATCGGCACCAACGGGGAAATGGCGTTGTATAAGAATGGCGATCTTTACGTAACCTCCGTCGCCGCGGGTCCCGCCTTTGAGGGCGGCGAGATATCCTGCGGTTGCGCCGCTACCGACGGTGCCCTTTACCGTGTCTGGGCGGAGGAAGGGGAGATATATTCCCATACCGTAGCAAATAAGCCCGCCGTGGGCATTTGCGGCTCCGGACTTATAGATGCGGTAAGTTCATTTCTTGAAGCGGGATATATAGATAACGAGGGAACAGTTTTGCGTCCTCTCGTTATAAAATCGATCGGAAAGGATATTTCCTTAAATCAAAAGGATATTCGGGCGCTTCAGCTTGCAAAATCCGCCGTGGCTGCGGGAATAGAATGTATGCTTTCCCGCACGGGAACGGATGTTACGGAGATCAGAGCCTTCTATTTAAGCGGCGCCTTCGGAGTCAATACGGATACGCAAAGCGCAGTGAATATAGGTCTTTTTCCCAGTGAACTTAAAAACAACGCTTGCTTTATTGGAAACGGCGCATTACGCGGAGCTGCTAAAATGCTGATGGACAGTGGGTATATTGATACCGCGAAAGACCTTGCATCCAAGGCGAAAACGCTGTATCTCGGCGGAAGCACGGATTTTAATGATGCTTTTATACGGAATTTAAAATTCCCTCAAATATAATAACAAGAAAGGCTTTGTAAAAAATGGAAACGCTTTCTTTTCTTTTAAAGAATTTCTTTACTCACAAGGATTTTTTACCCTCTGCCGACCAAATTGCGGGAACTCTTTTTACACCGCTTCATCTTATCTTTTCGGCGTTTTGCCTCGCATTGGTCATTCTGTTAAGCATTTATCTTTCAAAAAAGAGCATTAAAACCTTACGCACCTTTTATACCGTGCTTTGGGTGGTTGCTGTGGTTTCCGAGGTTGCGAAAATACTCTGGGAGACCTATTGCGGTGCAAATATACGCTTTGAATGGGGCGGAATACTTCCGCTGTATCCCTGCAGTATATTTATGTACGCTTTGCCCTTTGCAATCTGGGGTGGGGAAAAGGTACGGTTTGCCGCCTGCGGCTACGTTTGTACCTTGGGCTTTCTCGGCGGTGCAATTAATTTTGTATATCCCGCCAACGTCATTTCAAATTATTCCTGTATTTCCTTTGCGGGCTTCCACACTCTCTTTTACCACGGCGCAATAATTCTTTGCGCGCTTACTATGCTTTTGTCGGGCTACCACAAGTTTTCCCATAGCGCAAAGAAGGGTATGCTTTTCCTGCCCGTCGTGCCGTTCCTTATAATGTCCGTCTTTGCTAATGCTGTGAATTTCTCTCCCATCGGCTCGGATTATATGTTTTTTAAATTAAATTCCTTTTTCTTTGCGCCTATCGGAGCCGCCACGCCGGATATTGTTTCGGTCATCATAGTTTATATCGCATATTTCATAATACATATTGTTCCGTATCTGCCCTTTTATTTCAAAGCCAAGAAAGCAACAAAAAAAGTCACCTCATAGAGAGGTGACTTTTTGTATCTCTGTTTAATTAGTTCTTTGCAACAGAAGTGATGTGGGTGTTTACGCCTTTGTACCAGTAAAGGAAGCCTTCGATATCAACAACGTCGCCCTGAGTAAGCTCAGCAAATGCCTTGTAAACGTCGGTATCGGGAGCGGTGAGGTAACGCTCTACGCAGAAGCTGTACTCTTCGCCGTCCTTGGAAACGGTTACGTAAATGTCATCGCCTGCTTCGCCGTTCTTGTACTCGATCTTCTCGATGGTAAGATCGTTGAAGGAAACGTACATGTTCTGCTTTTCGATAAGCTCTTCAGTGCCGAGAAGGTCGGTAACGTCGATAGGCTCTGCAACGTAGGAACCCTCAAGAACTTCGAACTCGGCTTCGGTGATCTCGATTTCGCCGTACCATTCAGCCTTGTAGCCGGTAACTCTGATCTTGGTACCAACGGTAAGAGCGTTGTACTCTTCTTCGGTGCAGGGCATATCGTAAAGGTAGTATGCGCCTTCTTCGTTCTGGGTATAGAAGGTACCCTTGTTTTCGTACCAGGACTGCTTAGCCTGAACGTAGGTCTCTACGCAAACGAGAGTGTCAAGCTCTGCTGCTACGAATTCAGCGTAGGTCATAACTTTAACTTCTGCTTCGGAGTTGTCGGTTACGCTTTCGTCGCCTGCTTCGGTGCTTACGTTGCTGTTGTCAGCAACGCTGTTGTTTTCGCCTTCGGAAACGTTGGGAGTGTTGTCACAAGCAACGCAAGCGAGAGCGAGTACGAATACGAATAATACAGATAAAAACTTTTTCATTTTTTACACGCCTTTTTTAAAATTTTATTTGGTTTGAAACCTTAACCATTATACACACATTTCCCAAAAAGTCAAGAGCACCTCGTATTTTTCGTTTGTTTTTACAAATTATCCTTTTCTTTGTTTTTTGGTCTTGTTGATAACGGCATAAACAATTATCATAACCCATATTACCGCCAGCGTACAAATCAGCGCCACCGACATGGTGGGCATTTCTCCCAGATATGTCTTTCCGTTAAAATCGGAGCTTATCTGGTCAAGACGGTAAAGTGAGGTAATATCCTTGTACAGAGCGTCTATATACTTTTCGTCAACGGTTTCCTTACGGCGTACGGATTTTACCGTGTTTTCTATAAGCTGTCCCGCCGCGTTACGGAGCGATGCGCTTCCGTTGAATACGGCAGTAATAAAGGTGTTTTCCGTGTTGTCAAGCAGCAGCTTGGTTGCGTCCAGCTTTACGTAGTAGTACAGATCGTTGTCCTCGCCTCTGCGTGACATATAATCCGCGTATTCCTCGCTGCTTTGCGCCTTTTCCGTTACGGGCGCATAGCCTTCGGTCTGTGAATACGCTATCTGTACCTCGTTGGTAAGCAAAAACTGTGTAAACAGCCACGCCGCCATAACCTCGCCCGTGTCCTCCTTGTTAAAGATACATACGGAGGGGCCCTGCGATATCATCTTGGGATTTTCGGGGTCTACCTGAGGAATGGGACGTACTACCGTCTCAAACTCCACCTTACTGCTTTCCGCAATGTCGGAGTTGGGTGCGTCTGCGCCGATCCAGGTCGCGCCTGCGGTGGAGTCGATGGCGAAGATACACTGTCCCGCGTTAAGGAAGTTACCGGGATAACTGGATATTTTAAAGGTGGAAAAGGCTCCCGTCTTTGCGTGGGACGCCACCTCGTACAAAAGCTCGGTGGTGGTGTCGTTGAACAGAAACACCTCTCCCTTTTCGTTGGAAAACCTTTCTCCGGCTTGCTCAAGATACTGTATCATCATATTATCCGTGGATTTATATATGAAGGGTATCATAATTTTTTGTCCGTTTACCTTAAAGCTTCCGTCAGCGTCCTTTTCCATAGCCGCCTCGGAAACCTCCCAGATAAACTCCCATGTGAGTATCTCGGGAATCTCATATCCCAACGCCTCAACGTAGGTCTTGTTGATATAACAGCATTCGGTGGAGCGCATGAAGGGGAGTGCGTACACCGTTCCGTTTACGTAGCATTCGTTAAGGAAGGATGGGATTATCTCGTCCTTAGTGGGCGCGTCAAACTTAATTTCGCTTCCGCCCAAGCCGTATTTTTCGTGGGTAAGCAATTCATCGAGGGGAACAACCGTGTTTTCACCGGTCAGATAGGTCGCGATATGGTCGGGGTAAGTGATACATACGTTGGGAGTAGTTCCAGTGGAGATGTTGGTAATAACATCGTTGTATATTCTGCCGTAATCGGTGTACCACTTTACCTCAACGGTGATATTGGGATATATTTTCTGAAAATCCTCAATAGCCTTTTTGTATATCTCCACCTGAGTCATATTGGTATCGTTTTTCGCCCAGAAGGAGATCGTATATTCCTTTGATACGTCAAACTCGTCGGGTATGGAAAATGCTACCGTTTCTCTGGAGCCGTGACATCCCACAAGGAGCGGCAAGCAGCATATCATCAGGAGTAAAAGTGCAGTAAAACGTGTTTTCATCCTTTGGTACCTCCTCTTGCCACGCCTTCCATTATCTTGTTTCGGAATACGAGGAACAAAACTATAAGGGGAACGGATATCGCCACTACCGCCGCCATCATTGCGGGGATATTTTCACGTCCGAATCCCGTTTCGCGTATGGACTGTATACCGTTGGATACGAGATAATACGCCTCGTCGTCGGTAACAAGACGGGGCCATACGTAGGAGTTCCAGCATTCGATAACCTTTAATATGGTTATCGTAACTATGGTGGGCTTGCATATAGGGATCATAACCTTCATCAGATACTTGAAGTCGGTAGTGCCGTCAACCTTGGCGGCGTAATACAATTCGTCGGGTATCTGCGAAAAGTTTTCCTTAAGCAGATAAATATAAAATACCGATGCCACCGAGGGAAGTATAAGTCCCGCAAAGGTGTTTCGCATATCAAGATTGGTGACGGTGGTATAGTTGGTAATAACCACAAGCTCGCTCGGTATCATCATAAGTGACAAAAACAGCGTAAACACGAGGTTTTTGCCCTTGAAGTTCAGCCTTGAAAAGGCAAAGGCGGAGGGGATGGTTATAAACAGCATAAGCGCCGTCGTTATAAGGGTAAATATAAGAGTGTTCAGGAAATATTTACCAAGGGAAACGAGGGTAAAAGCGTCAATATAATTTTGCAGTGTGGGCGAAAGGGTAAAGAACTTGGGAATAAACTCCGCGTTGTAATCGCCGTAATCCTTTATGGAGGTAAGTATCATCCAATAAAAGGGGAACAGCACTATTACCGCCCATATAACGAGGAAGGTGTATATTACCGTCTTTGCGGCACAGGATCTTATCCTTGCCTTTTTTTCTGCGGCAGAATAATTTTTTTGTTTTTCCATTACGCCTGCCTCCTCACGAATAGTGAACGTGCTTTTTGCTTACCAGCAGATTGATGCAGGTAATGGTAAGCACGATAGCAAACAGTATTACAGCCGCCGCCGAGGCAAAGGAGGGATATCCTCCGCTGTCTCCGTACAGCATGTCGTAAACGTATCCCACGATAGTGTTCATCTCCGCGGCGTTGAGGTTGGTTCCGAATAACGCCACCGCATCGCTGTACGCCTTGAAGGCGCCGATAAATCCGGTGATGATAAGGTAGAACAGCATAGGAGATATCATAGGAATGGTTATGCGCGTAAAGGTGCGCCATTTTGAAGTTCCGTCAAGCTTTGCGGCGTTGTAGTAATCCTGCTTTACGGATGCAAGAGCACTTGTGAGGACGAGTATCTTAAAGGGCAGTACCACCCAGATGGTGTAAATGCACAAAACGAGCATCTTTGCCCAATAGGGACCCTCGATAAAGTCAACGGAATTGAATCCGAATGTGGTTATAATAAGGTTTATAAGTCCGTCGGAATATGCGGTCTTTTTAAACAGTATCATAAATACCAGACCGACAGCCAGCGTATTGGTCACGTAGGGAAGGAAATATATGGTCTGGAACAGATTGCGGAGCTTTTGTATAGAGCTTAATCCTACCGAGATAAGCAAAGCGAGTCCCGTTGAAAGAGGAACGGTTATAAGCACGAGAATGAGCGTGTTTTGTACCGCCTGCAAAAAGTAGGGATCGTGCAGTACGTAGGAATAATTGTACAGTCCCACTCCGAAGAAGGTCTGGGATGCGTAGTTATAGCCTTCCTCAAAGGAATAGACGAACACGTCTATAAGGGGATAGACCAAAAATACCCCCAAAAACAGTATTGCCGGAAGCAGATACAGCCACGCCTTATAGCTTTTATTCTCCATATTTATCTCCCTTCGCAAAAAAAGGTTTTTATACACGTCCGATTATACCACTAAAAACATCTTTTTTCAATACGAAAAAATTATCCCGCCTTATTTTTAAGGGGGATAATCAAAAGCTATATAACTACTTCAATTTTTTCCGTTCCGTACTGCTCAAAGAGGCGTATATGCTCTTCGGTTATCCTCTCACCGCATACCGCAACGGGCACTGCGGGCGGGCAGGAAACGGAGGGCGTGGCGCAAATCCTTCCCAAAGCATCCTTTACGCTTACCGTCTCCTTCAAGCTAAGCATGGCTTCTCTCGGAGTAAGCACCGCTTCGCCCTCGGAAAGCGTGCGGGCAGAGGGCAGTATTGACTCTCTGTCGGGCAGGGATACGAGCAGATCAACTACTCTGCGCATATCTTCTTTTGTGTTTTCGGGCGTTACCATAAGCACTGCGTGGGAATGGGATGTAAATTCGGGAAAAATATTGTTTTCAACAAGTATTTTTTGTATATCAAGCCCCGTATAGCCCTTTTTCAGCGCGGAAAAGGTTATTTTTATTTTCTCACTGCCAAGTATTTCGTACCCCGCAAGGGATAGTCTTTCCTTTGCGGCAGATACCTCTTTTACCGTTTGGGCAAGCTTTTCTCCGTACCCGTCCTCAAGATATGCGTTGCATTTGTCAAGAGACGCAAGTATAAGATACGACGGTGAGGTGGACGCGAACATTGCAAGGGAGCTTTCCGCGTGCTCAGCGTATTCTTTTCCGCTTTCGCTTATGTGAAGATACGCTCCTCCCGTCAGTACGGGCAAGGTCTTGTGGGCCGAATCACAGCACATATCCGCACCCTGATGAATAGGATGCTCGCTTTCTTTCAGAAACGCCGTGTACGCACCGTGGGCGTTATCCACCAAAAGGGGCACGCCGTATTTTTTGCAAACCTTTGCTATGGCGGGAATATCCGCTTGGTTTCCCAGATAATCGGGCGAGGTGATATATACCGCGCAGGGCTTTGTGTGCAATAAATTCTCTTCTACCTTGTCTGCGGTGATCTCGCATCGGCAAATATCCGTAAAATTATCGGGATACATCCATACAGGCGCAATATCCAGAAGAGCACAGCCGTATAAAAACGCCTTGTGCGCGTTTCGGGAAGCGAGGACTGTTTTGTCCTTTTTGCCTGCAGTTACAAGGGCAAGCATCGCCTTTATAGCAAGGGTGCTTCCCTCTGCTGAATAAAAGGTATCGTATGTGCCGAACAGACGGGACGCGTTTTTTCTGCTTTCGTAAATAATACCCGTAGCGTTATACAGAACGTCGGCACCGTCAATCTCGGTAATATCGTATTTTTCGCCCTTTCCCTTGTGACCGGGCATATGCATCCTTACGGGATCTGAGGAGGCGTATCGACTTACGAAATCGTATATGGGAGTTTTACTCATTCTTGTTCTTCCGATTCGGCAACCTGCATCATAACGGCACACTCGATACGCTTTTTGAACAATTCACAGCCGTATTCGTATATACCGCCAATACTGCCCGTTGCGTGGTATGCGTTTGCGGCGCATCCGCCGGAGCAATAAAGTCTTGCCCAGCAATCCTTGCACTCTTTGCGAGCGTAAGCGTTGCACTTGCGGAACTGATCCTGCACCTCGGTGTTCTTTACGCCGTTCCAGATATCGCCGAGACTGTATTTGGGATCTCCCACGAACTGATGACAGGGGAACAATTCACCCCAAGGGGTAACAGCCATATATTCCGTGCCGCTTCCGCAGCCGGTAATGCGCTTGTATATGCAGGGACCGTTCTTAAGGTCAAGCATATAGTGGTAGAAGGTAAAGGGTCTGCCTTCCTTTTTGCGCTTTATTATTTCCTTGGCAAGTATCTCGTACTGCTCCTTTACCTTGGGCAGATCCTCTGCGGTAAGCGCGCAGGGATCGTCGGGAGAGCATACAACGGGCTCCATGCTCAATTCGGTGAAGCCAAGGTCTGCCATGTGGAAAATATCCTCGGTAAAATCAACGTTATTGTGTGTAAAGGTGCCGCGCATATAGTAATCCTTGTGGTTTCGCTTTTCCACAAGACGCTTGAACTTGGGAACTATTTTCTCATAGCTTCCGTTGCCTGCGTAGTCAACGCGGAACTTATCGTGCACACTCTGTCTTCCGTCGAGGCTGAGTACCACGTTGCTCATTTCCTTGTTGAGGAAATCTATTATCTCGTCGTCAATAAGCATACCGTTGGTGGTAAGGGTGAAACGGAAGTTTTTGTTGTGCTCCTTTTCAACCTCCCTCGCGTAAGCCACCAGACGCTTTACCACGTCCCAGTTCATCAAGGGCTCACCGCCGAAGAAGTCCACCTCAAGATTTCTTCTGGTGCCGGAATTGGCAATAAGAAAATCAAAGGCCTGCTTGCCAACCTCAAAGGACATCAACGCTCTGTCGCCCTGATATTTTCCTTGGCTTGCAAAGCAGTATGAGCAGTTGAGGTTGCAGGTGTGCGCAACGTGAAGGCAAAGCGCCTTTACCACGTTTACGTTGTTTTTGTATTCATAAGCAAGAGCTTCGTACTTGTCCTCGGAAAACAGCTTGCCCGCACACTCCAACGCCTTTACGTCCTCAAGACATTCAATAACGTCCTTTTCGGTCACGTCGGGATACTTTGCGGTTATGCTTTTTATAATTTCGTCTGCACTGCTCGTCTTGTAGCTTTCTATAATATTGTAAGCCACGTCGTCAACGGTATGTACCGATCCGCTGCAGGTGTCCAGAACTATATTGTATCCGTTAAGCTTATACTGATGTACCATAAAAATCTCCGTGTACAACACAAACGCTGCCCGTTGAAGGCAGCGTTTATGAAACGTTCTAAAATCTTATTTCTTGGTGTTTTCGCACTTCTGGTTTGCTACGCCGCAAGAGGTTTTGCAAGCGGACTGGCAAGAAGTCTGGCATTCGCCGCAACCGCCGTTCTTAACGGTTTCGGTAATATTCTTGGTTTCGATAGTCTTGATTCTGCTCATTATAAAGCTCCTCCTGAAATATAACTATTTACGTTTATAGATTTTATCACATCAAAGTGTTTATGTCAATAAATTTTTACACTTTTCTTTTTTCCTTTGCGTTTTTCTCTTGATTTGGCGGTTTATCGGAGTTATAATTACATAAAGCAAAGCAACAAAAGGAAGTGCGTATTTTATGAAGCGTAAAACCGGTATATCCACAAAGCTTGGCGGACTTAACAAAGAGAATTTTTTAAATTACGCCGCCTCCGGCGTAACCGCCTTTGAGCTGAGCATTCAGCTCAAGGAGCACGAGACTGTCGACCTTGACCGTATCTGCCGCGAAGCCCGTGAAGCGGGTGTGGAGACGTGGTCGTATCATCTGCCCTTTTATCCCTTTGAGGTGATCGATCCCGCATCTCTTGACGCGTCCGTCCGACGTCATACGGTGGAGCACCTTTCTTTTCTCATAAAGCGCGCCGCCTCCCACGGATTTTTACACGCAGTAATTCATCCCTCGGGGGAGCCCATAGCGGATGCAGACAGAGAAAAAGCTCTCGAATATTCCCGTGAAACCCTGTATTCTCTTGCCGAAGTCGCCAAGGAAAGCGGTATTATTCTTGCGGTGGAGGACCTTCCCCGCACCTGCCTCGGCAATTGCTCGGCAGAGCTTTTGTCCCTCGTAAACGTCCACCCCGACCTTCGCGTGTGCTTTGACGTAAACCATCTGCTTTTTGAATCCCACGGCGATTTTCTCCGCGCGGTAAAGGATAAGCTGGTTACCGTTCATATTTCCGATTACGATTTTATCAACGAGCGCCACTGGCTCCCCGGCGAGGGAAAGATAGATTGGTTTTCTTTTTTGTCGGACCTTGACGAAGCGGGCTATACGGGCGTATTTATGTACGAGGTACCTGCAGAAGCGGGCAATATAATCCGTCCCCGTCCTCTCGTTCCCGCAGACTACGCGCAAAACCACGCGTGTCTCTGCGCGGGAATAAATCCCACACCCCTCGGAACACCGAAAATATAGACGGCGAACAATAGGCGCTGTATTCGATGCAGAATGAATTTTTACGAGCGGGGAGCTGTAGTATTCTACTGCCCCCCGAGTAAAAATTTATACAAAAACGCAAACAAAAAATTATTCCGCAGTTTTTAAAAAACTGCGGAATTTTCCTTTTTTCTGTTCAACTATAAGGTGAATTTTTTCGTTTGATTTGTTTTTACTGCGTTTTTGGTTCGGCACGAATACAGAGCCTATTTATCTTTGGCAAAGTTCCAAGACGATACGCACATTTCGTCCAGATTTTTCGTCGCCTTCCAGCCAAGCTCTTGCTGAGCGGCGGCAGGGTCTGCATAGCAGGTAGCTATGTCACCGGGACGGCGGGGACAGTCAAGCGTTTTTATCTTTATTCCGCTTGCCTTTTCAAATGCGTTTATAATATCCAGAACCGAATATCCCGTTCCCGTGCCGAGGTTGTACGCCTTTGCACCGGGCTTCATTGCGCGGAGCGCCTTAATGTGTCCCTCTGCAAGGTCAACTACGTGAATATAATCTCTCACGCCCGTTCCGTCGGGGGTAGGGTAGTCCTTACCGAATACGGTAATAGCGTCTGCCTCGCCCTTTGCCACGCGGATAATACGGGGCATAAGGTTATTGGGAATACCGTTGGGCTTTTCGCCGATAAGTCCGCTTTCGTGCGCGCCGATGGGATTAAAGTATCTCAGCAGCGTTGCGGAAAATTCGGGGTCGGAAACGCATACGTCACGGAGAATAAGCTCTACCATATACTTGGTATTTCCGTAGGGATTTGTAGGATGCAGTGAGCAGTCCTCGGTAATGGGCACTCTGTCGGGATCGCCGTAAACGGTTGCAGAGGAAGAGAAAACTATTTTCTTCACGCCGTGGTTTTGCATTACGTCAACCAGAGTCACCGTTCCGCCCACGTTGTTTTCGTAGTACATAAGAGGCTTTGCTACGGATTCGCCTACAGCCTTAAGTCCCGCAAAGTGGATAACAGCCTCAATATCCTCCTTGGCAAAGATATTTTCAAGCCCGTCTCTGTCGCGAATATCGCAGTTGTAGAAAACGGGTCTGACACCCGTAATTTTTTCTATATTGTCAATGGCGCTTATATCGGAATTATATAAATTGTCCACTATTACAACGCCGTATCCGTTTTTAATAAGCTCAACGACGGTGTGCGAACCGATATATCCGCATCCGCCCGTTACAAGAATTGCCATAATTTATCATCTCCTATGAGGGTAGTATACCATATTTTTAAGTTTTTTCAAGTACGTTTTGCAAGTACTTTTTTTCTTTTTGGGTACATATAGTTTTAAAAAAGGAAAAAGGGGACGAATATGGAAACAGATATCCTTCGGCGGGCGTACGAGCTTGGCGAATACATACTTGAAACCGGCGCAACGGTACGTGCCTGCGCCGCACATTACGGCATAAGCAAAAGCACGGTGCACAAGGACGTAAGCGTAAGATTAAAGGGCGCGTCCCCCTCGCTGTATTCCGACGTGCGCAAGGTGCTCGATAAAAACCGCCTTGAACGCCATATCCGCGGCGGGGAAGCCACCAGACGCAAATATCTTGCTGAAAACAGTTGACAAAAATTGCCTGATAATGTAAAATAAAGGTGAGAAAATGTCGAAAAGAGGTTGGTTTTTATGGCACGCAAGCGTTTACTTACCGTCGGTACCGCGAATATTGATTTTCTGCTTAAAACACCCTACGTACCCTCCTGCGGTGAAACGGTGATCAGCGAAGGCGAATATGCATACGTTCCCGGCGGAAAAGGCGCAAACGCCGCCGTTGCCGCGGCACGTCTGGGAAGCGAGGTAGTGTTCTGCACCCGCGTGGGTGACGACGCTTACGGAGACCGACTTTTAAGATTATACGCCGAAAACGGTGTTGACTCCCGCTATATAAAGGTCGACCGCGCAGAGCAGACGGGACTTGCCATAGTTATGCTTGAGCGTACGGGGGACAACCGCATTATAGTTTTCCCCGGCGCAAACAGAAACATAAACGATACCGATATAGAAAACTCGTTTCTCAGCTATCCCGACGCGGTGCTTACACAGTTCGAGTGCGGCGAAAAGCAGGTCTTGACTGCCGCGCGTATCGCCGCAGAGCAGGGACTTCCTCTGTTTATCGACGAAGGTCCCGCCACACCAGATTTTCCTCTTTCAAATCTTCAGCGGTTAGAGGTATTTTCTCCCAACGAAACGGAGACCGCCGTCCTTACGGGCATACGCCCCAACACGCCTGACGATTGCCTCCGCGCTTCGATAAAGCTTTGCTCCAAGGTGGATATGAAGTACGTCGTGCTTAAGCTGGGCGAAAGAGGCGCCTTTATCTACGACGGAAAATATTGCGATATAATCGAGGGATACGAGGTTAACGCCATTGATACCACCGCCGCGGGAGACGCCTTCACCGCCGCGCTGGCTGTCGAATATCTCCGCACCGGTGATATCTACACCGCCGTCAAGTACGGCAACGCCGTGGGTGCGCTTACCACCACCAAGGTGGGCGCGCTCAACTCTCTGCCGAGAGAAGCGGAGGTCCGCAAATTTATGGCTGACCAAGAAACCGAATAAACGCAAGAAAAGCCGGAATATTCCGGCTTTTTCTTATTTTTTGTCGCATCCGTTTCCGCAGCCGTTGTTACAGCAGTTCATATTGTTGGGATCGCTTACCGGCATGAAGGAATCGCAGGGGAAGGACATCTTTTCGAATATACTGCAGGGATCGCTGCCGTTTACCGCGGGGGTGGAATCTCTTTCGGGCAGTATAAGGGATGCGGCGGGTATCATAAGCTGTACCTGACGTTCCATTCTGATCACCGAGAATACGCCCAGAGAAACGTATACCGCAAGGGTGCCCACGCCTTCTCTGAAGCAGCCGTTAAACCGTGCGCGGAGACTTTCGGGAATACAATCACAGCTCATACAGCAGTGACCGAAGGGACGGCATTTTTCCACCAGCTTGGTATCCAGACTGATGGGATGCGCCACCTCGACCACCACGGTGGGCAGCGAGCATTCGGTGTGGCAGCAGAGCGCATCGGGATTAGCGCAAAAATCGTTGTTGGCAGGGTCAGATTTAAATACCGCCACGTCCTTTTCACTTCCGAAGAGTATTATCTTTTTGTCATAAGCGGCAATGCCTTCCACTTCCACCGATCTGCCGTTGCATACGCAGACCTCAAGCTTTACACCGAAATAATATCTTACGGTAACGTGGTAAAATCCGCAGTTGAAGGGGATATCCTCCACCGTAATACTCGTTGAAATAACGTCCACGCATTTTGTTCTTACTGCAGTTGCATGATCTATAACATCCTGCGCGGCGTCGGTAAACTGTACTTTAAGGTCCTCAAGACAGTCCTTGTCACGCGCGGAATCGAATATTCTGTTTACGCTGATACAGACCTGCTCGTTGGGTCTTGAGCAGGAATTGTTTCTGTCGACCATATCTATCCTCCATTTTTTAGAATATCTGTTATCATACTATGCAAAGTCGAAAAAAGGTGTTACGTTTAAGTTGCAAATTATGTAGTTTTATGGTATTCTACGCTATGGAGGTATAGTACCCATGAAAAAATATTTGTTTTGTTCATTATTCCTGCTTATTTTCCTTTTCGTCCTGTCCTCCTGCGGCGGCGAAACCACGGATATGACCCTTACCGTTTCAGGTGAAGTCCATTCTATCCAAACCCACAACGGGCTTTCCTCTGCCGCTCTCTTTGACAGAGGCTACGCTCCCGACGGAGTGCCTTCTCCCCTTTACAAAGCGCCCTCCGACGGCGCCGTGTTTACTTGGTATCTCCAAGGCGGGGAAGAGATAAAGGCATCCGTCTCCGTTGAGGAGGGGGAGACCTGCGTTATTCCCACCAACGGATGCAGTATATTTATAAAGGGCGCGTCTCCCGACGATGATTTTACGGCGGATGGCTTTGTTTTGCCCGAATATATCGACCTTATTGAAAGCCCGTCCGTCACCGACAAAACGGGTGTTGCGGGCTTCGTGCTTACCCATAAGGATCCCGTCGGCTTTGAAAACGTGGTAAACGCACTGTTTTCCGCATCTCCCGCAAACCGCGTTCCCGTCCCCGAGGGATATATTGCTCTTACCTGTACGCGCAACGCCAAGGGAGAGTTTTCCACCAAAAAGTTTGACGTTGAGAAAACTGCGGAAAGAGAGTTTACCCTTATGATGTCCGACCCCTACGCCATCGGCTTTGCAAAAGCGCTTATGAAGGAAAAAAACACATATCTTTTAAACAATACCGATAAAATATCCGCCTACGGAACGGAAAAAACCGTGGTTATGGGAAGCACCCACTTTACGGTCGATTCCGTTAACCCCGCATCCGTTTCCGAGGGCGTGCATATATACGACGAGGGCTACGGACTTTCCCTCACTCCCGAGCGTGATTTCGATTTCGTTGACGTTTTCGTTTTCGACGGCATCGTCACCTTCGTCGGGGAAAAGAACGTACGCACCGTCCTTCCGTATCCCAGCGGATACTGCGTAAGCTTTAACGGCAAGGACGCCGTGAAATCGGCGGAAAATATCAAAGCGGGCGACAAGGCGGAATGCCTTTTGTTCGAGCCTGCCGTAACTCCCGTCAACTACGTTTTGTTAAACGGCGAGCGTATGGTTGAAACTCTTTTCCGCAACGAAAACCGTACCGAATTTGCAACTGCGGTCATATACGACGGAAAGTTCTTCTGGGACAGCACCCGCACCAATATCTGGGGTGTGGAAGCGGCCTTTGATTCAGACGGCAAGCTTGTTTCAGTTACCGATATGGGCAAGGAGGGCGTTTCGGGAGATACTCCCATTCCCGACGGAGGCTTTGTGCTTTCATCGGGCAACAGCCTTTACGCTTCCTATATGAAAAAGCTCAAGAAAGGCGATACCGCCGAGCGGATCATAAAGGACAGCGCGTACTTTTTCCGCAAGATACCCGACGTTTCCTACGGCAAAAAAGCCGACGACAGATATATTACCGTATATTCGGGAATGTCAAAAACCCCATCTCTTGAAAACGCTCTTGAGATTTCCGTTGATAAAAACGGATATATCCTTTCCGCTTCCGAAAAGGGCGGCACCGCCGTTCCCGAGGGAGGATGGGTCATCTCTGCCGTCGGCTACAAAAAGCAGGAGCTTTCCCGCTTTTATAAAATAGGACAGCGCGTGTTCTTTATGGAGGATATTTCCGCCTTTGCGCTTTTCGGAAACGCCGACCTTTGCGCCGACGAGATAACCGACAAGATAACCGAGCTTGAAAACACACTTGAGAAGGCAAAGGAAAGCCTTTACGCCATCGACCTTGAATATGCCTACGGTCTGCTTGACGAGGCGAAAAAAGCCCTCGCAAATGCTCCATCCGATCCCGCAAGCCTCTTTATCGCCAAGGAAAAGGCGGAAGAAATTGAAAAGGCATCCGTTCCCTCATTCCTCGTGCAGGACAGAGCGGCGTGGGTAGTCCACTACGAGACCGACGCGGAGGACGTAAAGCACATAGTAAAATACGCACATTCTCTGGGACTCAACCGTCTTATCCTTGCACCTTTCAGAGATACCTACGCTCTTTACAATACGCAGAACGAGCATCTTTCCCGCCATCCCGACCTTGAGGAGGGCGTGGATATGCTTCAGATATATATCGACGAATGTCACGCGCTGGGTATGCAGGTATACTTTATGTACGGCTGCTTCTGTACAGCGTATCCCTCCGATTCTTATCCCGAAACCCATTTCGTAAACTATTTCGGCGATAAATTGCTTATCTCCAAGGCGGGACGCGACGTAGCTTATTTTTACGATACACCCAGCTATACCCTCAATCCCTACGATACCGAGGTAAGACAGTGGACCCTTGAGGTCATCCGCGAGGTATGCGAAAGCTACGATATCGACGGCGTTCAGCTTGATTATATCCGTTTCCCTCTGCCTACCTATTACGGCGAATCCAATTACGAGGATCACGGCTATAACGAGGATATCACCAAGGCCTTTATGTCAAAATACGGCACCTCCGTCAACCCCAAGGATATGCCTATTACTCATTCTCTCTGGGATGAATGGTGTCAGTTCCGCTGTGATATAGTCACATCCTTCGCGGCGGAGGCTTCAAAGGTGGTCAAGGAATACGACCTACCCTTTACCTGCACCTGCTTTGCGGGAAGCGGCGACAGAGAAAAATACGTATTTCAGGACGTAAAGGCGTGGGCGGAAAAGGGTATTGCAGATGCTATCTATCCCATGATCTATTCAGCCACTCTTGAAGGACAAATGCAGCACGGCGACGATACCAAGGCGATAATCGGTGAAAACTGCGGTCTCGTTCTCGGCATCGGCACCTACGACGGCGAGACTAACGATGTCATACGCGATCAGGTTATGTATTCCTATAACCTCGGCAGTGAGGGCAACTCTGTTTTCGCCCTTGAATATATACAGAATTTCGGCTTTGACACTCTGTATGCCGACTGTCTGTACCGCAACCCCGCCGTCACCACCGATATGTACGGAAAAACGGTAACGGGCTATTGCCAACAGCTTACCTTTATGGTGGAAAAGGTGTATAAGTATTGCGATCCCGACGTTGATTACACCGGGCTTTTAAATGAAATAAAAGCAGTTTCGGATGCTTACGGCGATTTTGACCCTGCGAAAAAAACCGCTTCCGAAAAGGCACAGTACCTTTCCTCGGTGATAAACGCCCTTAAGGACCTTAAATCAAAGTGCCCCGAGTATGCGGCGGAAAACCTCTCCTTCCACGTGGACACTGCGGTCTCCTCACTTACAAGACTTAGAAATACGTTGAAGTAAAAATCACCCCGCGAAGCCTTACGGCTTTGTGGGGACCCCGACAATCACCCCGCGAAGCCTTACGGCTTCGTGGGGACCCCAACAACAAAAAGCTTGCTCTTCTCTCTGCATTCTTAGCGGAGAATTGGCAAACACAAAGATTTCGGCAGAGAACTTGTTTTCTCTGCCGATTTGTGTTATAATGGTACCAGCGTAGGGCGGGAGCAAGCCCCCGCCCTACAAAAATAAGGGGTATGGGTTTTGCCCTACACCTATAATACAAAGGCGAAACCGGCGCGATAAAACCTGTTTGTTGATGGTAATTTTATAGTAAAGGAGAATCTATTGTGTATTTAGGATATTTAATTATTGCTTTGGTATTCTTTTTTACTATCAAAGGCATTATACAAAGCATTAAATCAAAAAAAACGTTTGATTTGTTAGTGTGTTTGCTGTCTATCCCATTCCAATTTTTCTTCTTTATAACCCTTTTATTTGGTGGAAGTGCATTCAATGATGCAGAAACTGAGTATGAATTATATCAAGCGGGTCATTATTATTTAGTAACCCACGGACATTGGACAGAGGTTTCGCACGGAAAGTACGTTGTCGCTTTGGTTTCCGAAATTGTGGGGATTTCAACCTTTATAATTGCTTTTGTTATGAATTTGATTCGCGTCTTATTAAAAAATGAATAATATGAACGCCGACAAAGAATCTGTCGGCGTTTATATTTGTTTACAGCAAAGCAAATACAATCAAACTTTCTTATGAGAACCGCGCTTTCGGGCAAGCTTTTTTCGTCACAAATAGTTTACAACATTAGTATTTGCATTTTCACTTTATGTGTGGTACAATATAAAGGAATACAGCCCGAGGGAGTGAGATACCTATGTTCAAAAGCATATTTACCCGTTATTTGTCGGCGGTTGCCGCAATAATCTTCGTAAGCTTTATATTGCTCGGTATCATTCTTTCCGCAGTTCTTACGGGTAACTCAATGGATACGCGCGACGCACTTATGCAGCGCACCGCACACAGCGTTGCCACCAATATAAAAACGCTTTCCGAGGTTACGGGAAAAAGCTCCCTTTCCGATATAGTGGCTTCTTATAAAAACGAGCTCAAGGAAAATCTTACGGGTATGGCTCAGATGACCACCTCGGATATACTCGTGTTTGACTGTGACGGAAGCTTTCTGGTGGGCACCGATACGGCGCATACCCTTTCTTCGGCTATTACTGCGGATATTCTCGGCGGCGGAAGCAAGTATACCATTTCCGACCTTGACGGTATGCTTGATGAAAAGGCGCTTAACTATTTTTATATCGTCGTAGGCAACCACGGCACCGCAGAGGGCATTATCCTCGTCACTACCGATAATATTACCGATGCGGGCTTCGTTTCCCGAGTCATAAAGCTGTTCGTGGCAATATCCCTTTGGGTATTTCTTGCAATACTCATCGGAGTTTATATAGTATCCGAGCGTATTACCGCTCCCATCAAAAAGGCGTCCCACGCCGCGGCACAGTACGCAATGGGCGATTTTACCGAGCGTATTCCCGTTACGGGACAGGACGAGATAACCACACTTTCCCGCGCGATAAACAATATGGCGGATTCGTTAAGCAAGACCGAGGAAAACAGAAACACCTTTATAGCAAACGTTTCCCACGATCTCCGCACCCCCATGACCACTATTGCAGGCTTTGTGGACGGTATTCTGGACGGCACCATCCCGCCCGAGAACCAACAGCATTATCTCGAGATAATCTCGTCGGAAACACACCGTCTTTCCCGCTTGGTTTCTTCGTTGCTTGAAATGTCCCGCGCGGGCAGAAACGTAAACCCCGTCCGCTTTAACCTTACGGAAAAAGCCCGTCAGGCAATAATCGGACTTGAGAGCCGTATCGACGAAAAAAGACTTGAAATAGAGTTCAACTGCGATGAGGACGTGTTCGTTATGGCGGACAGCGACCTTATCCATCAGGTAGTATACAACCTTACGGAAAACGCGGTTAAATTCTGTAACGTGGGCGGCACCTTATCCGTCAATATGGGAAAAGAGGGCAAAAAGGCTTTCTTTGAAATACGCAATACGGGAGAGGGAATCCCCAAGGAGGAGCTTCCTCTGCTGTTCGAGCGCTTTTATAAAAGCGACCGTAGCCGCGGACTTGATAAAAACGGAATGGGACTCGGCTTGTATATAGTAAAAACGAACCTTGCTTCCCACGGAGAAAGCATCCACGTGACCTCCGAGGAGGGACAGTTCACCTGCTTCCGCTTCACTCTTCCCTTGGCACCCCAGACTATTGCCACCGCAGGCATCAAAAGCTGAAATTAAGCAAGATTTAAGTTACATATTGTATAAATTCCCTGACAAGGAGGTAGACCTTTAATGAACGAAAACGAAAAACTGTACGGATCGGAGCAAAATAACGATACCGCAGAAAATAATTTACCCGATAATACTGCCGAGGATGCACTCGTAACCGAGAATGCACTCGCAGCGGAAGCACCCGTAGCCGAGAATGCACCCGTTACGGAGGACGTACCCGAGACGGTGGCTCCCGTAGAGGAGAAAAAGTATTACATCCCCCCTCACGATGACGGCTGGCAGCCCTACGACCCTTCGAGAAGATATACCAATAATTGGTCTGCTTCCGACAAAAAGAAGGGCTTCCGCGGCAAAAAGCTGCTTATCGTCGGATTGGTCACCGCGGGAACAGTTCTTTTCTTTACCATTCTGCTGGGACTTGTGCTTCTTTTGAAGGATCTTGAAATTCCCGGGCTTTTCCCCGATGATATTTTTCCCGAGGTATCCGACGAGGTCTCCTCAGGCGGAGGAGAGGTATCCCGCAACGAGGATGCTTCCGCGCCCGACGGAGAAACCAGCCTTATTCCCACGGATAACCCCGATCTCAATATGAATATTACGGATTACGATAAGATCACTACCGCATACACCGAGCTGTATGAAAAATGCTCGGGAAGCTGTGTTTCCGTTATCTGCACCTTCGATAAATCCTCGGGCTATACTCTGGGAAGCGGATTCGTGCTCAGCGAGGACGGATATATCGCAACCAACCATCACGTTATCGAGGACGCAGATAATATTACCGTTCAGTTTTACGACGGCACCGAGTACGATGCTACCCTTATCGGCTCCGATTCCATAACCGACCTTGCGGTTCTCCGCATAGAGGCAAAGGGACTTGTTCCCGCAGAGCTCGGCAATTCGGATAAGGTCTCCGTCGGCGAGCCCGTCGTGGCGATAGGTACGCCTTACGATATCACCCTTAAGGGCACTATGACCACCGGCGTGGTATCGGGACTTGCCCGTGAGGTCGAGTGTACCGACGATTACGGCAACGTGGTAAAGACCATGACTCTTATCCAGACCGATGCATCCATCAACCCCGGCAACTCCGGCGGCCCCCTCTTTAATATGAACGGTCAGGTCATCGGCATAAACACCCTCAAGCTTATGAACGAGTACGAGGGCTTGGGCTTCAGTATTCCCATACCCGACGCTATCGAGGTATTCGAGATACTCGTCAAGTACGGCGAGCTTCCCGATTACAGCGATACCGATTTCGTAAAGACCTCTCCCAAGCTTCACATAACCGTTATGTCAGTTTCCGATGCGCGTAACAGCGTCGAATACGGCAGATATATCAGCAAGGACGCACCCGAGGGCGTGTACGTTATCGAGGTCACCCCCGGTACCGCCATCTACGAGGCAGGACTTGAAATATACGATATAATCACCGAATTCAACGGCGTGGTCCTCGAGGACAGAGACGATCTCGCCGCCGAGCTTGCAAAATGCTCCGCAGGCCAGCAGGTCACCATCAAGGTATACCACCGCGGCGAATATAAGACCCTCACCTTCAAGCTTGATAAAGCAGGATAAATAACAGCAAAAAAGAGGCTTTCAAAGCCTCTTTTTGTTTTACTATTTGAGTTGTCTTTTCGGTGTCCCCGAGAAACCGTCAGGTTTCTTGGGGTGTTTTTTTCGGGGTCCCCGAGAAACCGTCAGGTTTCTTGGGGCGTGTTATTTCGGGGCCCCCGAGAAAGCGTTTTTCCGTGAAACGCACCGTCTGTTGCGGGCGATTGGTGAATCGCCCCTACGTACCGAAAAACCTTTCTTGGGGTGTATTATTTCGGGGTGATTCTCATTCACAGCTTCCTCTGCTGCAGCCGGAGCAGCGGAGCAGGCTGTCTATGGTGTTTTTGATAACGTTTGCAAGGCAGTTATCGGATATAAAATAAAGCACCTCTCTGCCGTTTCTGCGTACCTTCAGAAGTCCCGCGTCCTTAAGCAGCTTAAGGTGGTGGCTTACTGCGGGAGAAGACATTCCCACTGCCTCTGCGGTGTTTTGCACGCTTGCCTCAACGTAGCACAGATAATGAAATATTTTAAGCCGCGTGGGATCGGATAACAGCTTAAAGCTGTCCGCCGCGGTAACGAATGTGTCCTTTTCCATAAAAACAACGTCCTTTCAATATTATTATAACTGTAATTATGCCAAATGTCAACAAAAGTACTTGACTTTCCCATTTTACTGGGTATAATAATATCGAGTAAAGATTAAACGACCGTTTAATCGGAAGGAGAAAATCTGATGAAACGTATATATATGGACAATGCGGCTACCACTGCCATATCGCCTGCGGCAATGCAAGCGGTACAGCAGGCGTGGGAGGTTTACGGAAACCCCTCCTCTCTTCACGGCGCAGGCAGGGAAGCCTTCTTTTTACTTGATAAAGCCAGAGCAGACGTTGCTTCTGCCTTGGGCGCAGAAAAAAACGAAATATTCTTTACCTCCGGCGGAAGCGAAAGCGACAACTGGGCTATAATCGGCGCAGCCAAGTTAATGCAGAAAAAGGGTAAAAACGAAATTATTTCCACCGCTATCGAGCATCACGCCGTGCTTCACACCCTTAACGCTCTCGAGAAGGAGGGCTTTAAGGTAATACTTCTTCCCGTTTCGGCAGAGGGCTACGTCACCGCCGAGCAGGTAGAAAACGCTATAACCGAAAACACCGCACTCGTTACCGTTATGATGGCGAACAACGAGATCGGCACAATTCAGCCCGTTTCCGAAATCGGCGCAGTCTGCCGCAGTAAGGGCGTGCTGTTCCATACCGACGCGGTTCAGGCGGTAGGACATATTCCCGTAAACGTAAAGGAAATGAATATAGATATGCTCTCCCTTTCGGGTCACAAGTTCCACGGTCCCAAGGGTGTCGGCGCACTTTACGTCCGCAAGGGTATAAGACTTCCCAACCTCATAAACGGCGGCGCGCAGGAAAGCGGACGCCGCGCGGGAACGGAAAACCTTCCCTCCATCTGCGGTATGGCGGCGGCTTTAACGGAAGCTATTGAGAATATGGAAAAAAACACCGCGAAAATAGTTCCCTTAAGAGACAAGCTCATAAACGGACTTACCGCTGTGGAGCGTACCCGTCTCAACGGCGGCAGAGAAAACCGTGTTCCCAACAACGTGTCGGTATGCTTTGAGGGTATCGAGGGCGAATCCCTCCTCCTCTGGCTTGATGCAAAGGGAATCTGCGCATCCAGCGGAAGCGCCTGCACTTCGGGCTCTCTTGACCCCAGCCACGTTTTACTGGCAATAGGACTTATCCACGAAATAGCCCACGGCTCACTTCGTCTGTCTTTGTCCGAGCATACCACCGAGGAAGAGGTCGACTACGTGCTTGAAGTAGTTCCCGGCATCGTAAAATATTTAAGAGAAATGTCACCCGTTTGGGAAAAGATAGTTAAAGAGGAGAAATAAAAAATGATATACAGCGAAAAAGTAATGGACCATTTTCAGAACCCCCGCAACGTTGGCAAGATCGAGGATGCTGACGGTGTAGGCGAGGTTGGCAACGCAAAATGCGGAGATATAATGAAGATATATCTTAAGGTCGACGATAACGGTATCATCACCGACGTTAAGTTCAATACCTACGGCTGTGCTTCCGCTATCGCTACCAGCTCTATGGCTACCGAGCTTATCAAGGGCAAAAGCGTTGACGATGCTTTACAGCTTTCCAACAAGGCTGTCGTAGAGGCGCTTGACGGTCTGCCTCCCGTAAAGGTACACTGCTCCGTATTGGCAGAGGAAGCCGTACGCGCCGCAGTTGCCGATTATTATCAGCGCAAGGGTATCGAAAAGGAGATTCCCGGCTGCAGCGGTAATTGCTCCTGCTGCCATCTTCACGATGAGCATTGCGGCGGTGACGAAGAATGAGCAGAGTAATACGCGCCATCACACGGGACGGCTCCGCACGTGCGCTTATAGCCGATACCCGCGATACAGTTAACGAAGCGATAAAAATACACGGTACCGAGCCTACCGCCTCCGCGGCGCTGGGCAGAGTTCTTACCGCCTGCTCTATGATGGGCACGTTCCTCGGCGAAGAGGAGGATATGCTCACCGTCCGCTTCAAGGGTGACGGCGAAGGCGGAAGCGTGGTCGCTTCCTCAGATTGGAAGGGAAACGTACGCGGCTTTATTCAGAACCCCGCGTGCGACCTGCCGCTCCGTCCCGACGGAAAGCTTAACGTGGGCTGCTGTATCGGCAAGGGACTTATGTACGTCCTCCGCGATACCGGCGGCGAGGAGCCTTACGTTGGTATAGCAAATATCGTAAGCGGTGAGGTTGCCGAGGATATCGCATCCTATTACGCAAACAGTGAGCAGGTACCTACCGTGTGCGCTCTCGGCGTCCTCGTTGACCGTGACCGTACCTGTGCTTATTCGGGCGGTGCACTTATACAGCTTTTACCCTTTGCAGACCCTGCAGTTACCGAGCAGCTTGAAAAGAACGCGTCCTCCGCTCCTCCCATAACCAAAATGCTGGCGGAAAAAACTCTTGAGGAGATTCTTGCAGTTTACCTGGAGGGTATCGAATACGACGTGTTCGACGAAATTCAGAACGGCTACGAATGTAACTGCTCCCGCGAGCGTACCGACCGTGCCCTTATCTCTCTCGGTAAAAAGGAGCTTACGGACATTTACGAAAGCGACGAGCAGACGGAGATGACCTGCCAGTTCTGCGGAAGAAAATACACTTATACCAAGGACGAAATATTAAAGCTTATCAAGGAGGCAAAGGCGTAATGAACGGAAGAAAGGTATATAACAAAATATCTGCTCTCGGCGCACAGGCAGCCGTGTTCTTTGACGAAGTGAATATGCACTATATAAGCGGATTTTTCTCTACCGACGGTTTTCTGCTCGTCACCGACGAGGAGACTGCTCTGGTAATAGATTCCCGCTATTTCGAGGCGGCTGACCGCGCAAAGAAGGACGGACTTCTTTTTGATGACGTCAGCCTTTATCTGCTGGACAAAAGCTCCTTCCGTATTCTCGGCGAAATGCTTGAGAAAAAGGGAATAACCACCGTTTGCTTTGACAGCGACCGCACCACCATCTCCCGCGCAAAGTCCCTTGCCGATTTCTTCCCCTCCGTAAAGTTCGAGGGCGTAAGCGATATATGCGGCGAATTCCGCAGAGTAAAGACTGCCCGCGAGGTAGAGAATATCCGCGCGGCGCAGAAAATAACCGATGCGGCTTTCGCACACGTACTTAACTTTATCCGCGTCGGCGTTACCGAAAAAGAGGTTGCCGCAGAGCTTGAATACGCTATGAGAAGAAACGGCGCAGACGGATTTGCCTTTGAGACCATCGCGGTCTCCGGCAAAAACAGCTCTCTGCCTCACGGCGTTCCCTCCGATGAGCTTCTCACCGAAAACTCCTTCCTCACAATGGACTTCGGCGCACGCTACAACGGCTACTGCTCGGATATGACCCGTACCGTTGTTCTCGGCAAGGCAGATGATAAAATAAGAGATATTTACGAAACCGTTCTTGAAGCGCAAAAGCGCGGCATAGCCGCCGCAAAAGCAGGCGTTGACGGTGCTTCCGTAGACGCCGCCGCAAGAGATTATATCAATTCCCGCGGCTACGAGGGCAAGTTCGGACATTCTCTCGGTCACTCTTTGGGACTTGAGATACATGAATCCCCCAGATTCTCTTCCAGAAGCACGGATATTTTCGTTCCCGGCAATATAATGACAGTTGAGCCCGGTATCTATATCGAGGGATTTGGCGGCTGCCGTATCGAGGATATGGTGCTTATAACCGAGGACGGATGCGAAAATCTTACAAATTCTCCCAAGGAACTCATAGAACTGTAAAAAAACTGTTGACAAAAACGCAATTTTTGTTTAGAATAGAAAGAGATAAAAAAGAGATCTGCTGTATAGAAGCAGACGAAGGAGGATATATATGTTATCAGCCGGCGATTTCAGAAACGGCCTTACTTTTGAAATGGACGGGCAGGTTATGCAGGTTGTAGAATTCCAGCATGTTAAGCCCGGTAAAGGCGCAGCTTTCGTACGTACCAAGATGAGAAACGTCATCACCGGTGCGGTTATCGAAACGTCTTTCAACCCCACAGCTAAATTCCCTTCCGCTACCGTTGAAAAGAAGGATATGGAATATTCCTATAACGATGGCGACCTTTATTACTTCATGGATATGCAGACCTTTGACCAGGTTCCTCTTAACAGCGATAAGCTTCCCGATAGCTTTAAGTTCGTTAAGGAAGGCCACACCTGCCGTCTGCTTTCCTACAAGGGCAGTGTTTTCTCTGTTGAGCCTCCTATGTTCGTTGAGCTCGAGATCACCGAGACCGAACCCGGTGTAAAGGGAAATACCGCTACCAACGTTACCAAGAACGCTACCGTTGAGACCGGCGCCGTTATCAGAGTGCCCATCTTCGTAAACGAAGGCGACGTAGTCAAGATCGACACCCGCACCGGTGAATATCTTGAGCGTGTATAACACAGAAAGGAAAACGAAAATGACAGTTTCCGAAAAGGCTTCCTACCTCAAGGGTCTCCTTGAAGGTATGAATTACGACAAGAACTCCAACGAGGGCAAGCTTTTTGCCGCTATTCTCGACCTGCTTGAGGATCTCGCGCTCTCCGTTCAGGACCTTGAAGACGAGACCGCTCTGCTCAACGATTATATCGAAGAGATCGACGAGGACCTCGGCGAAGTAGAAAAGGATTTCTACGAATGCGAGGACGATTGCGATTGCGACGACGATTGTGATTGTGATTGCGATTTCGAGTGCGATGACTGCGATTGCGATTGTGATTGCGATTGCGACGATTGCGTAGAAGAGCTTGAGTGCCCCGCTTGCGGCGAAATGATTTATATCGATTCCGAAGAGATCGAGCACATGGAAAAGGTAATATGCCCTTCCTGCAACGCTGAGCTTGACGTAGTTTGCAACGACGAAGAGTGTGATTGCTGCTGCGGCGACGAGGATTGCGAATAATAAACACAAACCTTAAAAGGGCTGTCTTTTGACACGCCCTTTTTTAACAAGTATTTACATATAAAAGGGGAAAACTATGCTTAAATCCATTAACATTTGTACTTATGACGAAACTACTCCTCTTGACGAGGTGTTTGCTGAGATCAAGGCTGCCGGCTTTGATTACGCAGAGCTTAATATGTATTCCGAACGCCGTACCTATCCCAACATCTGGAACGGCGCGGACGACGAGGAGATCCTTGCAGTTGGCGAACTGGCAAAGAAGCACGGCATCACTCCCGTTGGTATAGTTTCCGCAGAGCTGTGGGAAAAGAGACTTACCGAAACCGATCCCGCGGTGCGTGAAGCAGGTATGGAGGTCATCCGTAAGATGATCCACGTTTGCGAGGTTCTCGGTATGGATACCGTTCTGGTAGTTCCCGGCGTGGTAAGCGAGACCGTAAGCTACAAGACCGCATACGAAAACGCGCAGAGCTGTCTCAAGGTTCTCGGTAAGGAAGCAGCGGCAAAGGGCGTTGTTCTCGCAGTAGAAAACGTTTGGAACAAATTCCTTCTTTCTCCCCTTGAAATGCGCCGTTTTATAGACGAGTGCGGCGAGGGCGTAGGTGCTTATTTTGATGCGGGCAATATCGAGCGTGACGGCTTCCAGTATCACTGGGTAGAGGTTCTCGCAGAGAAGATCCGCCGCGTACACGTAAAGGGCTTTGATAAGAACAGCGGTCAGTTCGTATACCTCCTTCAGGGTACCATAGATTGGAAGACCACTCTTGACAGCCTCCGTGCAGTAGGCTACGCAGGACCCGTTTCCACCGAAATGTGGACCGAGGGTGCTATGACCACAAAAGAAGCTGTGGAAATGTTCTCCGCAGATATGGATAATATAATGAGTCTTTAAGGAGTTTTGAAAATGGAAAAAATTCTTCGCGCCGCTATGGTCGGCATCGGCTCTATGGGCCGCGGACATCTTGATAACTATCTCCGTCTTGAAAAAGAGGGATATCCCATAAAGGTGGTTGCTCTCTGCGATATCGACGAGAAAAAGTTCACCAACTACAAGGCAGATTTCAATATCGGCGAAGTAGGCGCAGACGGATACGATTTCGCTTCCTACAACCTTTATACCGATCTCGAGGAAATGCTTAAAAACGAAGAGCTGGACATGGTTACCATCGCTCTCCCTACGTACCTTCACTGCTGGGGCACCTGTCTCTGTCTTGAAGCAGGCGTAAACGTTATCTGCGAAAAGCCTATGGCTCCCTCCGTTGAGGACTGCAATAAAATGATCGAGACCGCACGCCGTACCGGCAAAAATCTTATGATCGGTCAGTGCCTCCGCTTTGCAGGCCAGTATGATACCGTAAAGAGCTTTGTTGACAGCGGCATCTACGGCAAGGCATACTCCGCATTCTTCTTCCGCGGCGGCGGAACTCCTCTGTGGTCCTATGAAAACTGGCTCTTAAAGCGCGAAAAGGGCGGTGGAGCATTGTTTGACCAGCACGTTCACGACGTTGACGCTGTTAACCACATCTTTGGTATGCCCAAGGCTGTTACCACCAACGGCTACACCGTATTCCCCGAAAGTGCTTACGATTGCTGTACCACCAACTATATCTACGAGGATATGAAGCCCGTTAACGCACAGAACGACTGGACTATGAAGGGTAACGGATTCTATCAGATCTTCCGCGTAAACTTTGAAAAGGCTACCGTTTGGTTTGATGAAAACGGTCTCCGCGTAATCGACACCGATGGTAAGGACGTTACTCCCGATTACGATAAGGAAAACTTCTATTACGTAGAGCTTAAGTATTTTGCCGATACTCTCCGTGCAGGCGGCAAGATTGAAAGAGCCACTCCCGAATCCGCACGTGACACCGTAAAGATCGCACTTGCCGAAATGGAAAGCGCAGATAAGCACGGCGAGATCGTATATATTAAATAGTTTACCCGTATAAAAGAAAAATCCGCCTGCAACCGGTATTTTCCGGCGCGGGCGGATATTTTTTGTCTTATATCAGCTTGTATATTTTAACGGGCTTTCCCGTTTTAATAGCGTACCGCCAGGTGAACACGGTCCCGCGGGACACGCCGTCCCAAAAGGCTATAAGCATATCGCAATTGTCTGCAATCAGCTTGTTTCGTATAAGAGGTGCGCTTTTTCCGTATTTTTCGTAATCGGGTCTGAACACCGTCAGAGGTATTCCTCTCAGCCGTGCCTCCCGCATTGCGAGACGGTCGACTCCCACCGCGCCGCCGGTAATTATCTCGGTTGCGTCATGGGGAATATATTCGGAAATATCTGCGTTTTTTATACTTCTTGAGCCAATTACGGCGACCTTCATCTTTTTCACCTCGCGTTGATATAAGTATATATCTATTTTACGCCGTTGTCAACTTCGGCGTAACAATTTCCACGAAAAGAGTTTGGTTTATGAAATATTTCGTTCTTCTCGGCGACGGTATGGCAGATCACTCCTGTCCCGAGCTTGATAATAAAACACCGCTTGAGGCGGCAAGTAAGCCCGTTATGGACAGACTTGCTTCAGGCGGCGTAATGGGACTTTGCAAAACCGTTCCCGATAATATGGTGCCCGAATCGGACACCGCAAACCTTTCCATAATGGGATACCCGCCCGAAATTTATTCTGCGGGCAGGTCTCCTCTTGAGGCGGTCAGCCTCGGTATAACACTGGAAAAGGATCAGGCGGCGATCCGCGCCAATCTGGTGTGTCTTACGGGCGACGGCGAATACGAAAATCTGGTAATGGACGATAACACGGCAGGGGAGATAACCACTCCCGAAGCGAGAGAGCTTATCGAATATCTGGATGCAAACCTGCTTTGCGGCAGTACCGACCGTATTTATACGGGTATTGCATACCGCCATTGCTTTATTACCGAAAATTGGAACGGGTTCAGAGATTTCACCCGTCCTCACGATATAATGGGACAGTATATCGGCGAATATCTCCCGCCCGAGCCTTATCTCACCCTGCAAAGACGCTCCCGCGAATTGCTTGAAAACCATCCCGTAAACCTTAAAAGAGCGGCAGAGGGCAAAAAGAAGGCCAATTCGATATGGCTGTGGAGCCCGGGCAAAAATCCCGCACTGCCCTCCTTTAAGGAGACCTTCGGCCTTGACGGAGCAGTTGTATGCGCCGTTGACCTTATAAAGGGTATCGGTCTGTGTGCGGGAATGGAGGTTCCCTTCGTTGAGGGTGCCACCGGCGGTACGGATACCGATTACCGCGCCAAGGAAAAGGAAGCGGAAAATCAGTTCAATAAGGGCAAAGAATTGGTTTATCTCCACGTGGAAGCACCCGATGAATACGGTCATCAGGGCAACGCCGTGGGTAAAAAGAATTCTATAGAAAAACTGGATTCCGAAATACTTGCTCCTATGCTCGAATACCTTTCCGCTTGCGGAGATGATTTCCGTATCCTCGTTCTGCCCGACCATTTTACTCCCGTTGCAACCCGCACTCACGGCAGGGGAGAGGTTCCCTTTATTATTTACGACAGCCGCCGTCAGGTATACCCCATAAGAAGGTATACCGAAAAGGAAGCGGCAAACGGTCCTTACGTTCCCACGGGACCCGAGCTTATGAAAATGCTTTTGGAAAGATAAATTATTCCGCGTACAAGGGCGGACGGAGGTAATACTCTGTCAGCCCTTTTTCATATAAATATTTTTTCACGGGTATGGGGTTAACGGAGGAAAACAACCGCTTTATCATAGGATAGGTTTCAAGCTGTATAGCCCTTGCTCTTTCAAAGTCGCCCTTAAGACAGCAGTCGCACATTTCTCTTACCTTTTCGGGAAAAGCGTTGGATAACACCGAAATAACTCCGATTCCGCCAACAGAAAATACGGGTACGTTTATTTCGTCGCTTCCCGAATATATTGGCAATTCTTTACCGCAAAGGAAAGACATTTCGGTTATCTGCGCCATATTTCCGCTTGCTTCCTTTATTCCGCACAGATTGGGTATCCCGCACAGCTCCTTTGCCGTTGTCGGAGGTATGTTCAGTCCCGTTCGGGAAGGCACGTTGTATGCAATAACGGGCGTTTCCGTTGCTCCGCATATTTCCCCGTAGTATTTTACAATTCCCCTTTGAGTGGTCTTGTTGTAGTACGGTGTGACCGCCAGAATACCGTCTGCGCCCGCCTCGGCGGCGTCCCGCGTAAACTCAACTGCCTTAGCCGTGTCGTTGCATCCCGTGCCCGTTATTATCTTGCAGTCGTTTTTTGCTTTTTCCTTTGCGAAACTTGTAATTCTTATCCGTTCTTCCTTTGTAAGGGTAGACGCTTCTCCCGTAGTCCCGCAGACTATAAGCGCCTTTATCCCCGCTTTCAGCTGTAATTCAATAAGCCTTTCAAGAGAATCAAAGTCAATTTTTCCGTCTTTTGTAAAGGGAGTTATCATCGCAGTGCCCGCACCGCAAAAAATAGGGAGTTTTTTCATAAAAAATATCTCGCTTTCCTGTGTCAACGGTCTTTACAATCGGGTTTAAGTATTGTATAATTAGTAGTAACCTGTACAGTGGGTCACTGTATTCATTTTATGCAAAGCAAGGATTTTTTGATAATGGATCTCACCAGATTAAATACATATTTTTATCATCTGCCCGAGGAATTGATAGCCCAGACTCCCGCGGACAAGCGTGATATGTCGCGCCTGCTGGTGCTTGATAAAAACGACGGAAGCATAGAGCATAAGCATTTCTGCGATATTACCGATTACCTCCGCGCAGGCGATACTCTCGTTATCAACGATACCAAGGTCATACCCGCCCGCATATACGGCGTCAACCCCAAAAGAGCAGGGGAGATAGAAACGGTGCTTCTCCGCCGCGTTGCCGAAAAGGACGGCGAAACGTGGGAATGTCTTACCCGTCCCGGCAAAAAAACGGGAATAGGCGATAAGGTCGTGTACGGCGACGGCTTGCTTGAGGGCGAAGTAATAAACGTCTGCGAGGGCGGCACAAGAGAGATACGCTTTACCTATGACGGTGTTTTCCCCGAAATACTTGACCGTATCGGCTCAATGCCGCTGCCGCCTTATATAACCAAGCGCCTTGAGGATAAAAGCAGATATCAGACCGTCTACGCCACCCACGAGGGAAGCGCGGCGGCACCTACTGCGGGACTTCACTTTACTCCCGAACTGCTTGATAAAATAAGCAAAATGGGCGTGAATATCGAAAAGGTTTTGCTTCACGTGGGGCTCGGTACCTTCCGTCCCGTTAAGGAGGACGTAATTACCGATCACAAGATGCATACCGAATATATCAAGGTCACGCAGGAGACTGCGGATAGGATCAACGCCGCCCGCAAGGCAGGGGGACGTATAATCTCCGTTGGCACCACCAGCACACGCACCCTTGAATCTGTTACGGATGAAGAGGGAATAGTCCACGCTTTTGAGGGTGAGACGGGAATATTCATCTACCCCGGCTATAAGTTCAAGGTGGTGGACTGTCAGATAACCAACTTCCATCTGCCCGAAAGCACCCTGCTTATGCTTATCTGTGCCTTCGGCGGATACGAAAACGCTATGAACGCATACAAGACCGCAGTTGAGGAAAAATACCGCTTCTTTTCCTTCGGCGACGCTATGCTCATAAAGTAGGCGGCTATGAAGGATACTAAGGTCATAGTTATACTCGGTCCCACCGCATCGGGAAAAACGGGACTTGGAATAAGACTTGCGAAGTCTCTTAACGGCGAGATCATCAGCGGTGACAGTATGCAGGTATACCGCGGTATGGATATCGGCACCGCAAAGCCAACGCACGCAGAGACGGAGGGAATACCCCATCATCTTATAGATATACTTGATATAAAGGAAAAATTCTCCGTTGCGGATTTTTGCTTGCTCGCCACCGAGGCAGTAAGGGATATTTCCTCCCGCGGAAAAACGCCCATTATCGTGGGCGGAACGGGAATGTATATAGAAACCCTCGTTTCGGGCAGACTGTACGAGACCGAGTCTGCCGACGAGGAAAAGCGCCGTGAGTATGAAGCCTACGCCCGAGAAAATGGCGCAGATGCCTTGCACGCAATCTTACGTGATCTTGACCCCGTTTCGGCGGAAAAAATACATCCCAACAACGTAAAAAGAGTCATCCGCGCAATAGAGATCGCTTCATCGGGGGACAAAACCAAATCCCGTCTGGAGGAAACGAACCTTGCAGAAAAGCCCTTCCGATCACTTATGCTGTATCTCACGCCTCCTTCCCGCGAGGTTATGTACGAGCGTATAAACCGCCGTGTGGATATTATGATGGAGGAGGGACTTCTCGACGAGGTGAAAAGTCTTGATAAAATGGGACTTCGCGAAACTCCCACTGCATCGCAGGCTATCGGATACAAGGAATTTTTCCCTTATCTTGACGGTGAGTGCACCCTTGAGGAATCGGTGGAGAAATTAAAACAGCACACTCGAAATTACGCAAAACGGCAAACTACTTATTTCGGCCATATGACGGAGCTTATTTTCGTTTCTGCCGATGAAAACGGCGGCGATACCGCCCAAAGGATATGTGAACAATGGTTAAAAACGCTTTAAAACAAACGGCTTACGCCATTATATCTCTTGCCATCATATTCTACATACTGCTTCAGCTTATGCTGTCCGTAGGCGATACGGTGGAGACGGAAAACGCCGTCCTTCAGCAGGCGGATCTTAAGGTAGAGCTTACCGCATACCTTTTCCGCGATGAAACGGTTCTGGATTCGGGCTCCTTCGGTACCAACAGTTATCTCGTTGAGGACGGCGAAAAGGTGCTTAAGGGCAACGAAGTCTGCGTTACCTACAGCGAGGCGGCGGATGCGGACGCACAGGAGAAAATAAAGGCGTTGAAGCAACGAATAGAGGTCCTTGAAAAAAGCGGAGTTGGCAACGGATATACCGTTTCCGACCACAAAATTATCGATTCCAATATCAGCAGCCTCGTCCTTGACGTGGTGAAGGGAGTTCAATCCGGTAATTACGATACTGCTATTCGTACCGGTAACGATCTGCTTATTCAGGAAAACCGCAGATACGCACTTACGCAGACCGTACGTGATTATTCAATGCAGATAAGCGCCTGCAAAAGCGAGATCGCCCGTCTCGAGGCGTCCTTTACGGGAGAAAAGCATACCACCGCCGCTACCGACGACGGTTACTATTACTCCAACGTTGACGGCTATGAGAATATCTTCACCGCAAGCGCGGTAAACACTCTCACGCTGGATAATTTCGATAAGATCGTTTCCTCCGCGCCGGATACGGAGCTTGTTTCCAGAAGCGCGGGAAAGATAGCAACTACCGCTTATTGGTATATCGCCTGCAAGACCACGCGAAGCGAATTCGGGCTTTATACCGCAGGAAGCAATTATACTCTTTCCTTCCCATTTTCTTCGGATATCAAGTGCCAAATGAAGCTTTCAAAGGTTATCGCACAGACGGATACCGACGAAATAGTGCTCATCTTTTCCACAAAGACCATTCCGACGTCCCTTAATTTCAGCCGCAAGCAAACGGTAAACGTCGTAAAGGAAAGCTATTCGGGACTTCGTGTTTCCGCTTCCGCGGTACGCGTGCTCGACGGTGTCCGCGGCGTATACGTTCTTGACGGAAATACGGTCATATTCAAGAAAATAGAAGTACTGTACGATGATAACGGAACCTATCTTTGCGCTCTGCCCGATAAGGATAACAAGGCGTACGTTTCCGCTTCCCAATTGTCTCTGTACGATATGATCATCGTTTCGGGAACCGATCTTTACGTAGGGAAGGTGTTATCATGACGGATATAGCTGAAATGCGTAAAAGCATAGAAACCATCAAGGCTTCTCTTCCCGCAGGCGTAACCCTTGTCGCCGCCACGAAGACGGTGCCTGCATCCGTTATAAACGAGGCTATCGACGCAGGCATAACGGATATCGGCGAAAACCGTCCCGAGGAGCTTTGCGAAAAATATCCCCTTCTCAAAAAGGAGGGTGTGCGCTTTCACCTTATCGGTGCCTTGCAGACCAGAAAGGTAAAAAGCATTATCGACAAGGTGGATATGATACAGTCTCTTGACAGGATCACCCTTGCCAACGAGATCGAAAAGCGGGCGAGGGAAGTCGACCGAGTCATAGATTGCCTTATCGAAATAAACCTCGGCAAGGAGGAAGGCAAATCGGGACTGTGGCCTGAGGACGCACTTGACTTTTATAACTGCCTGCAAAATTATCCCCATATTCGTATTCGCGGCGTTATGGCTGTTCCGCCCGTTGGAAAGACGGAGGAATACTACAATATTTTATATAAAATATACGCTGACATCTTGAAAAAATCGAAAAATGGTGATATTATAGATATAATATCTGTAGGTATGTCCGCAGATTATAAAGAGGCTGTCGCGCTGGGCTCAAATATGGTCCGCGTAGGCAGTGCAATTTTCGGAAAAAGACAATATTCATTATAAAAAACGGAGGATCAACACATGGGATTCATGAAAAACATTTCTAACCTTTTCAAGCCTGACGACACTTACGAGGATGATACCGAATTTAACGATGAAGAGTACGAAGAAGAAGCTCCCGTAAAGGAGACCAGAACCTCTTCAAGACCTTCCGGAAGCGCATCTTCCAATGCATCTCTTGAGATGAAAATAATCAAGCCCGAAAAATTTGATGACGTTACGAGCATCGCTCAGCATCTGCTTCAGCGCCGTACCGTAGTTCTTAATCTCGAGAGCACCAGCAAGGAAACCATAAGAAGAATTATAGATTTCCTTTCCGGTGTTGCTTTTGCTATCGGCGGCAACCTTAACCGCGTTGCAAACTCTACATACGTTATCACTCCCAAGAACGTAGAGCTTTCCGACGATCAGAAGGACGCTCCCGCTGCAGAAGAAAAAGCAGGCACCACTCCCAGAGACCTGTTCTAAAGCATTTTTAAGCAGTCAACGGAGATAACGTTTTGAATATACTTTTGTATATAATTTCAAGCACGGTGGAGATATTTCTCTGCCTGCTTTCTCTTGCCATCGTTTTGCGCTTGTTTCTTCCTTTCATGGAAATGGAAGAGGGATTTTTATATAGCTTTGCTGTGGCTGTAAGCGAGCCGATCGTAGCACCCGTGCGCAAGCTTATCTCGAAAATAGAATTTTTCGAATCCTTCCCGATGGACTTATCCTATATGTTCACCATAGTTGCAATTCTGGCAATATGCCTGTGTTTTCCCACGGCAAGTACATTTCTTTGATAAAGGGGGCAGTGTCGGATGCTGGCGCCGCACGAATTAAAAAACAAATCCTTCGGCAAAAGCCTTAAGGGCTATAACGTGTCCGAGGTAGACGATTATATCAATTTTCTCATAGACAAATACACCGAGGTATACCGCGAGAATATCGAGCTTGACAGAAAGCTTCGTATCGTGGTCACCAACCTTGATGAAATACGGGACGAAGAGGAGTCTATACGCAATACTCTCGTTTCCGCACAAAAAATGGGCGAGAAAATAATACGCGATGCCAACGAGCGTGCCGACATTATTACCGAATCCATCAAAAAGCGTTGCGACGCAGTTATCGAGGATTTCAAAGCTCAGATCGCCAAGGAAAAGGAAGAGCTCTGGAACGTACGCGCCACCGTGCTGGATTTCAAAAAGAAGCTGTTTGAGGCTTACCGCCAGCAGATAGAGGACGTACGCAATATTTCCGTAAACGAGCTTGAGGAGCTTGTTCTCCCCTCCGACAGCGAGCTTGTGGGCAAAATATTCGGCGAGGTCAAAGCCACCATCGAGGAGGAAATACGCGAAGAGCGTGTCCGCCGCGAGCAGGAGGAGATAATCCGCCGTGCCGAAGCGGAGAAGGACGAGGAAGAAAAGCTTGATGAAGCAGATCTGGTGGCTCATTTTAAAGATGCGCCCTCCTCGGATACCATAATCCTTTCCGCAGACGAAATGCCTATCGAAGCCCCTGATGACGGCTTGCGTGCTTTGCTTGAGGACGTTGAGGGCGTAGACGACGATACCGCAACCGATGCTACTGTGATAATACCCGAGGATATAGCCGATAACGGCACAAACATTTGCTCCGACGAGGAAATGTACAAACTTTTCAGTGAAGACGAAGAAGACTAAGGAGTACCCATAAAAATGGCAAACGATTATAAAAATTCACTTAATCTTCCCGCAACCGATTTTCCCATGCGTGCGAATCTCCCTCAGAGAGAGCCCGTAACACAGGAAAAGTGGATGTCGGAAGATATATACGGAAAAATGGTTGAGCGCAACACCGGCAAGGAGGATTACGTCCTTCACGACGGCCCTCCCTTTTCCAACGGCAATATCCATATGGGTACTGCGCTTAACAAGATACTCAAGGACTTTATAAACAAATATAAGTCTATGAGCGGCTACCGCGTTTCTTACGTTCCCGGCTGGGATAACCACGGTATGCCTATAGAGAGCGCTATCATCAAAAAGAGCAAGCTGGACAGAAAGAGAATGTCTGCAGCCGAATTCCGCTCTGCGTGCCACGCATTTGCAGAGGATTTCGTACAGCTTCAGATGGCCTCCTTCAAGCGTCTCGGCGTGCTTGGCGATTGGAATAATCCTTACCGCACCATGGACCCCGCTTTTGAGGCGGAGGAAGTCAAGGTGTTCGGCGAGATGTACAAGAAGGGCTATATCTATAAGGGACTTAAGCCCGTATATTGGTGCCCTCACGATGAGACCGCGCTCGCAGAAGCGGAAATAGAGTACAAGGACGATACCTGTACCTCCATATTCGTCAAGTTCCGCGTTAAGGACGATAAGGGACTTCTTGACGGCATCTGCGATAAAAACAACACTTATTTCGTTATCTGGACCACCACTACCTGGACTCTTCCCGGCAATATGGCTATCGCCCTCCATCCCAGAGAGACTTATGCGGTAGTTAAGGCAGGCAACGAAAACTATATCGTAGCGGAAGCCCTTGCAGGCAAGGTTATGGCTGCAGGTAATGTCGAGGATTACGAAATAATCGCAACCTTCAAGGGCGGCGATTTCGAATACGCTACCGCTTATCATCCCTTCCTTGAAAGAGATTCTATGCTCGTTACCGCAGAGTACGTTACTATGGACAGCGGTACAGGCTGTGTTCATACAGCACCCGGCTTCGGTGTAGACGACTATTATACCGGTATGCGTTACGGCATCCGTATCTGCGTTCCCGTTGATGACAGAGGTTATCAGACCGAGGAAGCGGGCAAATACGCAGGTATGTTCTATTCCGAATCCAACAAGGCTATCCTTGCCGATATGGCTGAATCCGGCGCACTGTTTGCTT
Organism: Clostridia bacterium; assembly: GCA_017625615.1. Lineage (GTDB taxonomy): Bacteria > Bacillota > Clostridia > Oscillospirales > CAG-382 > SFLA01. The sequence continues at coordinate 11,199 of JAGAKP010000016.1, read as the reverse complement.
CTCAGGAAATGGTGCATCAGTATCCTCACTGCTGGCGTTGCAAGCACCCCATCATTTTCCGTGCTACTCCTCAGTGGTTCTGCTCCGTCGAGTCTTTCCGTGAGGAGGCTCTCAAGGCGGCTGCACAGGTCAACTGGATGCCTGCCTGGGGCGGCGACAGAATGGCAAGCATGATCCGCGAGCGCGCAGATTGGTGTATTTCCCGTCAGCGTCAGTGGGGTCTTCCCATTCCCGTGTTCTATTGCTCCGATTGCGGCAAGCCCATCTGCGACGAAGCTACTATCAATAAAATCAGCGAAGTATTCGGCGAAAAGGGCTCCAACGCTTGGTTTACCGATGAAGCCCAAGCGCTTCTTCCCGAAGGATACGTATGCCCTCATTGCGGCGGCAAGCACTTCACCAAGGAGACCGATACTCTTGACGGCTGGTTTGACAGCGGCTCCACCCACTACGCTTCTCTCAAGAAGTCAGGTGAAAAGTGGCCCTCCGATCTGTATCTCGAGGGTGCCGACCAGTACAGAGGCTGGTTCCAGTCCTCGCTCCTTACCGCAGTTGGCGCACTTGGCGAAGGCGCACCCTACAAGGCTGTTCTTACCCACGGCTGGGTAGTTGACGGCGAGGGTAAAGCAATGCATAAATCCTTGGGCAACTCCGTTGCACCCGAGGAGGTCATAAAGGTTTACGGCGCAGATATTCTCCGTCTGTGGGTTGCTTCCAGCGACTACACCGTAGACGTTCGCGCATCCGATAACATTTTCAAGCAGCTTTCCGAAAGCTACCGCAAGATCAGAAATACCGTTCGTATCCTTCTTGCCAACCTCGGACATCCCGAAACGGACTTCGATCCTGCTGTTCACAGCGTTCCCGTAAGCGAAATGCGTCCTTTGGACCGTTGGGCTCTCGCACGTCTTAACAAGCTGGTTGCAGAATGCGTACGCGCTTACGAGACCTTTGAATTCCACGATATTTACCGTGCAGTAAACAACTTCTGCGCAAACGATATGTCCAAGCTTTACGTTGATATCGCCAAGGACAGACTGTACTGCGAAAAGCTTGACGATCCCGCAAGACGTTCCGCACAGACCGCGATGTATATGATCGTTCACTCTCTCACCCGTCTCCTCGCGCCCGTTCTTTCTTTCACCGCAGAAGAGACCTGGGGCTTCATCGCTCACGTTGAGGGTGACAATACCGAAAGCGTATTCCTTAACGATCTTCCCGCATACGATACCGCTCTTGAATACGAGGGAGAGGAAAAGTACAACGCAGTATTCGCCGCACGTGACGACGTTATGAAGGCTCTCGAGCTTGCCCGCGCCGCAAAGGTCATCGGTAAGTCTCTTGAAGCAAACGTAGAGATCTACGGCGACGAAAACAGCGACGTTATCAAGCTGTTCAACGAGTTCGGAACCGAGCTTAACGAGCTGTTCATCGTAAGCGGAACCACCGTTTCCACAGAAAACGCTCCCGAGGACGCCTTCAAGGAGACCGAAAGCGGAATTGCTGTTCGCGTAGTACCCGCTTCAGGCGTTAAGTGCGACCGTTGCTGGGCTTATACCGATACTCCTTATACCGACACAGAGGGCGGACATCTCTGCCCCAGATGCAAAGGCGTAGTATGTTAGCGGCTATAATCGTTATATTGACCGTTGCCCTTGATCAGCTTTCAAAAACTCTTGTAGTGTCTACGATGGAGTTTCACGGAGAATCTATTGAGGTATTGGGCAAGCTTCTGGTATTTTACCGTACCGAGAACGACGGCGCCGCATTCGGAATGTTAAGCAACGCCCGTTGGGTGTTCATAGTGTTCTCACTGCTGGCCATTGCCGCAGGCGTGTTTTACCTTATAAAGTACAACCGCAGACACGTTTTGCTTACAATATCAGTTTCAATGCTGTTGGGCGGCGGTATCGGCAATATGATCGACCGTCTGTTCCGCGCAGGCATTGAGTGCGAGCGTGCAGTGGTGGATTTCCTCCACTCATCCTTAATGCCTTGGTTTTACTTTAACCTTGCAGATGCCTTTATAACGGTAGGCGCAGTACTTTTGTGCGTTTATATGCTGTTTATCGAACCCAAAGTCGAAAAAAAGCTGGCGGCGCAGAAAGCAAGCGAAGAATTAGCTGAACAATAAGAAAAAGAATTACAGGAAAGCGAATAAAAATGGCTCTTTTTACAGCAGATACAAAAGATATCGGTACACGGCTTGATGTTTTTGTGTCTGCCGCAGAAGACGTCAGCCGTTCCGCGGCGCAGGAGCTTATACTTAACGGCTCCGTAACCGTAAACGGAAAAGCAAGTACAAAAAATTACAAGATTCGGAGTGGGGACGTTGTGGAAGCAACTCTCCCTCCTCCCGAGCCTATAGAAGCGTTACCTCAGAACATTCCCGTGGATATCGTCTACGAGGATGATCATCTGCTGGTGGTCAACAAGCCGCAGGGAATGGTGGTACATCCCGCTCCGGGAAATCCCGACGGGACACTGGTAAACGCACTTTTGTACCACTGCGCGGGCAGACTTTCTTCCATAAACGGAAAGATCCGTCCGGGCATCGTACATCGAATAGATAAGGATACTGCGGGATTGCTTATCGTTGCAAAAACGGACGCCGCCCATACGGGTCTGGCGGAGCAAATAGCCGTCCATTCCTTTACACGGCGGTACAGAGCCATCGTGGTTGGAAATATCCGCGAGGATACGGGTACCATCAATAAGCCCATCGGCAGAAGCGTCAACGACAGAAAAAAGTTCGCAGTAACCGAAGTCAACTCAAAACCTGCCGTCACGCACTACCGTGTGATAGAACGGTTGGCGGGGTACACTCATCTTGAGCTTACTCTTGAAACAGGACGCACCCACCAGATAAGGGTGCATATGGCGTATATGGGACATCCCGTTGCAGGGGATCCCGTCTACGGTAACCCCAAGCATACGCTGGGTCTTAGAGGACAGTGTTTGTTTGCTGAATATATTTCATTTACACACCCCGTAACGGGTGAGATAATGTCCTTTGGTGCAGAATTGCCCGATTTCTTTAAGGACGCTATGAGGAGAATATGATGAACGTACAACTTTTGCAGGAGAAGGCCAATGCTATCCGCATAGGCATTATTGAATCAACACACGCGGCTAAGTCGGGACATCCCGGCGGATCCCTGTCTTGCACAGAGCTTATTTCTTATCTGTATTTTTACAGAATGAATATAGACCCCGCAAATCCCCAGTGGGAGGACAGAGACAGATTCGTCCTTTCCAAGGGACACTGTGCACCCGCCCTTTATTCTGCCCTTGCACACCGCGGATTTTTTGAACCTTCCCGTCTTACCGAGCTTCGTAAGCTGGGCAGCTTCCTTCAGGGACATCCCGATATGAAGGCTACCCCCGGTGTGGATATGTCCACCGGCTCTCTCGGTCAGGGTATATCTGCCGCTTGCGGTATGGCACTTACTGCAAAAGCTACAAATAAAAACTGGCGTGTTTACACTCTCCTTGGCGACGGCGAGTGTGAAGAAGGTCAGGTATGGGAAGCGGCTATGTTCGCCGCACATTACAAGCTTGATAACCTTATCGCATTCGTGGATTTCAACGGTTATCAGATCGACGGTGCAGTTACCGACGTAATGAATCCCACTCCCATCGACGAAAAGTTTGCGTCCTTCGGTTGGCATACCGTTGTTATCGACGGTCACGATTATAACGCTATCGACGCCGCCGTAGAAGAAGCACTTACAATAAAAGACAAGCCCTGTGCCGTTATTATGAAGACCGTAAAGGGTAAAGGCGTATCCTTTATGGAGAACAACTATAAGTGGCACGGCGTTGCTACCAACGACGAGCAAAAGGAACAGGCTCTGAACGAACTGAAAGGAGTGCAGGCATAATGGAAAAACAGGCTACCCGTGTTGCATACGGTAAAACACTTGCCGCTTTAGGCGAAGAAAAAATGTTTTTCGTGCTGGATGCAGACCTTTCGGGCTCCACCAACACAAAGACCTTCGGCGATAAATTTCCCGAAAGATTTTTCAACTGCGGTATCGCAGAGGGAAATATGATGTCCGTTGCCGCAGGTATGGCGGCTGCAGGCGTTCCCGTTTTTGCATCCTCCTTTGCAATGTTTGCTACAGGCAGAGCTTTTGAGCAGATCAGAAACTCTGTCGGCTATCCCAAGCTTAACGTAAAGATCGCCGCATCTCACGCAGGTATCACCGTAGGCGAGGACGGCGCATCCCATCAGTGTATAGAGGATATCTCTCTTATGCGCGGAATCCCCGGTATGACGGTATTCTGCCCCGCAGATTCCGCAGAAACGGAATGGGCTGTTAAAAAGGCTCTTGAAATAGACGGTCCCGTTTACATCCGCCTCGGCAGATACGCCGTTGAGCAGGTGTTTACCGATTGCTCCTCCAACGAGATAGGCAAGGGCAACGTTGTTGCAGACGGCACCGATATCGCTATTTTCGCTACGGGTATCACCGTTGCATCCGCTGTAAAGGCAAGAGCAGCCCTTGCAGATAAGGGCGTTTCCGCCGCCGTTGTGGATATTCACACCATCAAGCCCTTCGATAAGGAGCTTGCAAATTATTACGCTTCCCGTTGCGGTATTATCCTTACCGCAGAGGAGCATTCCGTTATCGGCGGTCTTGGCAGTGCTGTTTGCGAGGCTGTCTGCGAGACTACTCCCTGCAAGGTCGTCCGTCTCGGTATAAACGATGAATTCGGCACCAGCGCATCTGCAGGCGTGCTTGTTTCCCACTTCGGGCTTGATGCAGAGGGAATCACCGCAAAGGCGCTTGCCGCTTTAGGTAAATAATGGCAAAAAAACAATCCTGGAAGCTGGATAACGCCGCTCTTATCTTTCCGGCGATACAGACCGGCTCCCATAATATGTTGTTCCGTATATCTGCGGATTTCGCAGAGGAAATAGATCAGAAGGTGCTGTCACAGGCACTTTCTGACGTTGCGGACAGATTTCCGCACTTTAAGGTCAGATTGCGCGTAGGCGCCTTCTGGTATTACTTTGACCCTAACGATAACGCCCTTCCCTTGGAGAGAGATGTTGTAAATCCTCTCCGCAGAATGGATTTTAAGCGTCAGGGTGGATATATGTTCCGTATCAGGTACGGTAGTAACCGCATTGCAGGCGAATTTTTCCATTCCCTTTGCGACGGTACTACCGCACTTACCTTTATGCGCACTTTGTGGGCAAGATATCTTTATCTTGCAGGCAAAACAGAAGTGCTTCCTTCTCCGGAAAGGGGCATACTCGATTGCAGCCACGCCGTTTCCGAGGGTGAGCTTGAGGACGCCTTTATGAAATACGCCGAAAGGGGCGCGGGCGCACCCCGTAAGGAGAGCAAGGCGTGGCATCTTAAGGGCGAGCGACTTTCCCGCGGCAACGTTGAGTACGTTTGTCTTTCAATGGATGCGGATCTTTTGTACCGAAAATCAAAGGAAATAGGCGTTACCGTTAACGAATACGTTACCGCCTGCATAATAGAAACCCTTTACGGCATACAAAAAACTACCCTTTCCCGCGGGGAAATAAAGGTTTCGGTGCCCGTAAATATGCGTAGGTATTACCCAACGCAGACACTTCGCAATTTTTCTTTGTATACCAACGTGGGAATAGACCCCAAATGCGGCGAATACGATTTTTTGACCATAGCAAAAGAAGTTTCCGCACTTCTCAAATACAAGCTTCAGCCCAAGCTTATGAGCGCGCAGATGGCAACCAACGTAGCCGATGAAAAAAACGTGGCAGTACGCGCCGTGCCCTTGGCAATAAAAAATATAGTAATGCACACCGTGTACCTTACCGCATCGGAAAATCAGTTTACCACAAACTATTCGGGCTTGGGAGTCGTATCCTTAACCCCCGAAATGGAAAAATATATTACGGGGATGTGCTTTATGCTGGGCGCACCTCGGTGTAATTCCTCCCAGGTGTCGGGGCTTACCTATAAGGGCAGATTTTACCTTACGGTAACCGAGGTCCTTAAGGATAAATCCTTCCGCCGTAACCTTGCGAAATGCTTTGTGGAAAAGGGCTTTGAAGTACAAATAGAAGATAACGGGTGAATATATGTCATACTGTGTAAACTGCGGGGTAAAGCTTAAAGAGGACGCACGATGTTGCCCTCTGTGCGATTGTCCCGTCATTAACCCATACGTTGAATTTAAAAGATTTTCGGGCGAAAATCCTCCGCCCCCTCCCGTGGATACCGCTCCCGTGGCAGACAGATTGGATCTTACTCACTTTATTCTGTCCCTTACTCTTGCTTTGGCGGCGATCTCCTGCGGAATAGTTGACCTTTGCATTAGTAAAAGGCTGACTTGGTCTATCATCGCCATTTCGGGCTGTATAACCGCATACGTGGGCGTGTGTCTGCCTATGAAGAAACGTAAGCTTTTGCCCGAATTGTTCGTACTCTTCGATCTTTTTGCCGCGTTGCTTACCATTTCCGTTGTAGCTTGGCGTATAGATAGCTTTGGTTGGGCGTTAAGAGTAGCCTTTCCTCTTGCCGCGGCAGTTGCCGTCTGTTCGGCGTATATGGTAAACCTCGTCCGCCGTCATAAAATGCGTTATTTCCATATCATCGCTTTGGGCGTGTCTTTGGCGGGTATACTGTGTATTCTTACAGAGCTGCTCGTTAACCGCGGTACCGATATAAGCTGGTCCGGAATAGCGGCAATTTCCTGCGTGCTCTTTTCTGCAGTGCTGTGTATTATTGCAAAAAGCCGCAGACTTACAAGAAGATTCCACCTTTAAGGAGTGTAATATATGCCCACACCAACTCAACTTGATAAGTATTTTGATACTGCCGTTCCCGCCTCTCTCGGCTTTTCTTGGGATAGCGGCGGAATAAGCCTGCTCGTTAACGATTGTGAAAGCAACCGTATCGTAGTAGCACTGGATGCGACGAGCGCGGCAATAGACTTTGCTTCCTCCATCGGCGCGGGTATATTGGTAACACATCATCCCGCCATCTTCGGCAAAATAGAAGCTATCAGAGCAGACGATGCCGTCGGCAAGCGTCTTATTAATGCGGTTCGGTCGGGAGTTTCTCTCCTTGGATACCATACCCGTCTCGATAACGCGCCGTGCGGTGTAAACGATACCCTTTGCTCTCTCGTGGGAATAGAGGACACCACCGAGTTTATCCCTTGTGCCCGATTGGGAAAAATATCCTCGCCCGTTACTCCCGAAGCTTTCGGAAAGCTTGTCGGGGAAGCATTAAACTCCGACCGTATCACGGTTTTTGCTAACGCTCCCTTCGTTTGCCGCGTTGCCGTTTGCAGCGGCAGCGGCGGTAATATTGTAAGGGACGCATACCTTGCAGGCGCAGATACGGTGCTTACGGGCGAAGCCAAATATAACTACGAGCTTGACGCCGCCGAATACGGTATAAACCTTATAACAGCGGGACATAAAGAGACAGAGCAGATCGTCCTTCCCGTGTTAAAGGATATAATTTTGAAAGGATTCCCCTCTGCGGAGGTGTTTGTATATTATGCTTGACGGCATCTTTTGCCGCGCTCTCGGTAACGAGCTTAACGCCCTTGCGGGAGCGAAAATAGAAAAGATCCACCATATCAGCAGTAAAGAGCTTGTTTTCGAGCTTTTCGGCGGTGAGCGCAAGACCTTGCTCATTTCCTCTCTTCCGTCTGCGCCCCGCATCTGCTTTATAAAAGAATACGACCGTCCTCAAAACCCCACTATGCTGTGTATGCTCTTTCGCAAGCATTTAAGCGGTGCAAGGGTGCTTGAGGTAAGCGCACTGCCCGACGAGCGTATAATCCGTATGTCCTTTTTCGCCACCGACGAGCTCGGCCACCCTGCGGAAAAGCATCTTTATATCGAGCTTATGGGCAAATATTCAAACTGTATCCTTTGTGACGGAGGCGATAAGATACTCGGTGCCTTTTCCGTTTCGGATATTACCGATAAACGCTGTATTATGGCGGGTGCAACCTACGAGCCGCCCGAAAAGCAAGATAAATTCCCGCCTTTTTCCGTTAACAAAGAACAGTTCTTATCCCTCGTAAAGGAAAATATCCACCGCACGGCAGACGATTTTCTGCTTCATTCCTTCCTCGGATTTTCTCCCGTTACCGCCCGTGAGGTTTCCTATATGGCAAGCGGCGAAACGGACGCGTTGTTGGAAACAGTGGACAGCGAAAAATTGTGGCACGCCTTTGACGAGGTGATTTCCTCCGTACGCGAACAGCGGGTTATTCCCTATATTGCTTCCGACGGAAAGGCGTTTTCATATATTTCCCTTAACCAATACGGCGAAGGAGGAAAAGAGGTAGCGAGCCTCACTTCACTGCTTGAGGAGTTTTACGCCGAAAAAGCCCACGCCGCGGAGATAAAACAGCTTTCCTACGATATTTCCCGCGTGCTTGCAAACGTAAAAAACAGACTTGAAAAAAAGCTGTATTCCCAAAGAAACGAGCTTTTGGATTGCGAAAAAAAGGATATTTACCGTAATCGCGGGGATATTATTACTGCAAACATTTACCGTATTCCCGCAGGCGCAGCTTCCGTCACCGCACAGGACTATTATACGGGTGAGGAAGTAACCATTCCTCTCGATACCCGACTGTCAGCTTCCCGCAACGCACAAAGGCTGTACGCGAAATATGCAAAGCTTAAGCGCGCCGAGGAGCATCTTACAGTTCTTATCGCAAAGGGTGAGCAGGAGCTTGCATACGTCCGCACGGTAGAGGATGCGCTTTCCCGCGCACGCACCCGCAAGGAGCTTGACGAAATTCGTCTTGAGCTTGGCGAGGTGGGCTATATGTCTGCTCCCACGGGCAAAAAGGGCGCAAAAAGAATGCCCGCAGGACAGCCCTTCGTGTTCACCACCACTGACGGAATGCGCGTGCTCGTCGGCAGAAACAACCGACAGAACGACCATTTAACGGCGTCTGCCGAAAAGAACGATATCTGGTTTCACGTCAAAAACTTTGCAGGCTCTCACGTTATTCTTTGTACCGAGGGCAACGAGCCTACCGATCGGGATTATACTCAGGCGGCAATGCTGGCGGCGTATCATTCTTCTGTACGGGGCGCACGCAACGCAGAGGTCGACTATACCCGTGTAAGATATGTTAAGAAGCCGTCGGGAAGTAAACCGGGATACGTGACTTACGATAAGTATTACACCGCCATCGTTGACGGTGTTATGCCCGAACTTTAAAAAAGGAGAAATGTATTATGGCATTAAAAGACGATTGGAAAAAGCTCGGTAAGGATTTTAAGGAGATTGGTGACGATCTTAAGGAATCCAAAATCGAAGGAAAAAACCTTAAAAACCTTGGCAAGCATTTCGGTAAAGCCTTTGTAAACAGCGTCGAAAAGGGCGTTGACGTTGTCGTTGACACAGTTGAGGATATTGCAAAGGACGATAGCAAAAAGGATAAGGAATAAAAATCATACCCCACGAATTTTTTTCGTGGGGTAAAAATTTATTTATTTCCCATAGCCTTTGTCAAAAGCTTTGCTACGTCTGCCTTTGTCAGCTCGTCCTCGGCGTTTTCACCGCTTGAAATTATTCCGCCGTATCCTGCGGCGTTCAGCGCAGATACCGTCATTTGCTCCGCTTCACCGCGGGTAATATTGTCGGTGGGCGCGAATTTTCCGTTGCCGAGCGTGATTATCTCTTCACGGAGCGCCAGCGCAAGATATCCCTTCGCCGCCGCGGTAAGAATATCGTCATCGTCAAAAAGTGTGTCCTCGCAGGCAACCGCTTCCTTTTCCATACCCAATGCCGTAATAAGCATTACGAGATAATCAATACGAGTTACCTTTTCGGCAGGGGAGAAGTAGTATTCGCCGTCCCGTCTTTCATAGGTCATAACGTCGGATTGGGACATCATCACCGCGCAAGCGTAAGCGTCACTGTCCGTCATATCCGCAAATAGGATGTTTTTGCTGTTCTTTTCAACCTTTACGGTTACCGTTGCCTCCTCGGAAACAAGCCCGAATTTATCGGAAACGGTATAGGAAAAGCTGTCCTTACCGGTGTAGCCTTCCTCGGGGGTGTACTTTACGTTGCCGTCTGCATTAACGGAAATACTGCCGTTTTTGGGATAAGTTCTTATACTTATATGCATCTCGTCGCCGTTGGGATCGGCAATACCGAGGGTGTGGAAAACGGGAATATTTGCAACGGTCTTTATTTCCTCATCGCTTGCCATGGGAGCTACGTTTACGGAACTTTTCATGGTAATAATGCAGGGAATATCGGTTTCAGTCCAATCGGAAGCGCCTGCGCGGAAGGAAAAGGACGTGCTTGCAAGATTTTCGGTTTTGGGTGTAAAGGTCAGATAAGAAATGGAGGAAGCGGGAATTGTCTGTCCTTCAACCACGTTTTCTCCGTGAAGTGTGAGCACTCCTGCGTTTTCGGAGGGCAGGGAGGTGATAACTATATAGGTTATCTCCTTTCCCGCCGCCATTTCAAAATCTCCCTTGGTAAAGGTGACAGCGGTATTTTTTACTCCGCATTTTTGCATTACCGTGGAATTTTTTAACACACCGATAGCGGGAGAAAGCCCGTATCCCTGCGCCAATGCGTTAAGCCCAAGCGCGGATACTGTCAGAAGTAAAAGAAAACAAATTAAAAGCTTTTTCATATATACGCCCCTTTATAAATATTTGTGCAACATTAATGTGCCCGTAATATAAAAAAATATTGCAAAAGCGCACAAAATATAGTACAATTTTTACGTGTGTAAATCTAATTTAAAAAAAGAAAGTATTTGCTGTTATGTCGGATATTCTCGTTGCAATGAGCGGCGGAGTGGACAGCTCCGTTGCCGCATATTCACTTAAAACAAAAGGATATAACGTAAGCGGCGTATATCTCCGCCTTGCATCCTCAAAGAATGAATCGGAGGACGCCGTAAACGCCGCAAAGGGTCTGGGCTTGGATTTTTACGTGTCCGACAGGCGTGAGGATTTTAACGATAAAATCGTCGCACGCTTTGCCTCCGAGTATTCGGAGGGACGCACTCCCAATCCCTGCGTTTTTTGCAACGAGACTATGAAGTTTCCCGCTTTATTTGACGTTGCCGATGAGCACGGCATCACTCTTACCGCTACGGGACATTATGCGGGTATATACGAGCGTGGCGGAGTTTTTTACCTGCGCAAAAGCAAAAATACCCTTAAGGACCAAAGCTATATGCTTT
>JAGAKP010000015.1 GCA_017625615.1 Clostridia bacterium | reverse complement strand
TCCCCTTCTGTTACTCTCATCAGATTTCCGTCAAATTCGCCGAGGTAGTCGCCGTCAAGCATCAACGTGGTGTTGTAGATCACACCGTGGCGTGCGGCGATAGCGTTGTACAGCCGCAAAGCGGAGCCGTTTTCGCTTGAGAAGGTCACCACGAATCCGCCCTCGGGAATATACACCTTTTCGTTCCAATCACGGATACTGCCGTCATCAAGGTTGTTTCCGTATTCGCAGATATAATATTTTCCGTCCTCCGCGGGCGCGAAAACCAGTATATACTTGTATCTCAGCCCGTGAGTTTTGGAATCTATATACTCCATATCCTCGTATTTGGTTACCGACGTCATATCGAAGGGATAGGACTTGCCGTCCTCAAAGGAATAGGTATTCTTTTCCGCCTCCGCTATGCCGAAGATATTGTCCTCGCATATAAAGTTGTTGCCGTAAAGGTAGCGGTATTCATATTCCTTTTCGGGATAAATTACGATATTGTGCTTAAAAAGCGAATATTCCGTGGGAGTTCCGCGCTTTTTGTAGGGCAGCTTATCGGAAAGGAACACGTTGTTCACCATTTCCACCTTGTCGCAGGCGATATCCGTTCCGTCTCCGCGGTCCGCACCGCCGTGTGCGTCAAAGATGTGATATATGGCAGTTCCGCAGTGAATATTATCGTGTGCGGAATAGGACGAGCCTGCCGAACCGTCTGCCGCAATGGCGTGGCGGTCGAAGTTGAATACGTTTTGGTAAATCTCCACCTCGGACTGACCGTACAACGTCACGCCGTAGCCGAATCCGTTGCGCTGGTTGTGGTGGATATAGCAGTGGTGAACCTTAACGCCCTTACTGCCCTGAACCAGCACGCCCGCCTCGGAAAAACCGCTTATTTCGCAGTTGTGTACCGTTGCGCCGTCACCCTTTACGATAATTCCTCTTGAAAGAATGAGGGAATAATAGTAATCGGTGTAAGCCGTTCCCGCCGAATTGAGCCCGCGCTTTAAGTGAGTCATGTGCCGTTCCGTGTCCGCGCCCACTACGGTAAGTCCCGTAATGACCGCGTTTGCCGAAAGGGTGATCGCTTCCTTCTGCCGTGTGGAGGTGTACAGCATACCGCCCGTGGAAAGGGTGCCGTCCTCTTTTATTCTGCCTCTGTCGGAAGCAAGGGTCACTCCCTCGGGCACCGTTAAGGAAAGACCCGTAATGCTTATTTTTGCGTCTGCGGGCACGAATACGGTCTCGCCGCTTTTTGCTTCCCGCAGTGCGGAGATAAGCGACGCCGTGTCGGTGGCGGTGTAGTCGCCCTCGAGGATAATATCCTCGTATCCCTTTCCGCCGCCAAGGGGATTTCCGTCTCCGCGGATACCGTATTGGGTATTATTTTGGGTTATGGAAATTTTATCCTTATAGTAATAATATTGGGTAGTGCCCGACCACGCGGCAAGAGCTTGGAGTATAACGTCCGTTCTGCCCTCGGCAACGAAGCCGAGAAGCCAGTACACCTCGTATGCGTCGGCGGGGAACACGCGGGAGGTTATATCGGGCGTAACACGCTCGACTACGCTTTCGGGAACCGCCTTTTCGGTAAGTATTCCGTTGCCCTCGGGTATTTCACATTCCTTGTCGCCGTTTTTGCAGTTTATATTGTTTTTGAAAAATGCGTTTTTTTCAAGAGTAAGCCCGTCGTCGCGGTCGGAAACGCCCGTTTCGCAGTGGTGGATATAGCAATCGGTTATCTTCGCCTCTCCCTTGGGGAAGGTGGTGATACCGCTTTTGCTGAAGAATGCGATCTCGCAGTTGGAAACCACGATATTTTTGCCGTCAATACGGATACCGTTGTCCTTTTTGTATTCGTCCCATTCACCGGAGGGTGCAATAACACCGCAAAGGTTAAGCCCCGTTACGGTGACGTTATCGTTGCAGACCAGAAGCGTGCCCGAAGGGTGGGAAAGCTTCAAAATACCGCCTGCGTTTATTCCTCGGTCGGAGGCGAGTATAACTCCCTCGGGTATCTTGGGGGTGTAGGTCTCGGTTGCGCCGAGGTCGGACATATCAATGGTCACGCCGGAGGGGATGAATATAACGTCACCCGCCTTGGCTTGCTCAAGTGCGCGTTTGAAGCTGTCGTCGTCGGTGGCGGTAAAGTCGCCCTCGGTGTATATCTTGCCGTCGTACTCCGCACCGCCTATACTTTCGCTTGCGGTGCCTGCGTTATTTATGTAGCCGCGGATATTCTCCGCCTCCTCCTTTGCCTTTTCCCCGTCGGAAAGGTACAGCGAATACAGCCTCGTGTACAATTCCCAACCGTCGGGCGCAAAAAGCCTTTGGGGAATTTCAAAGCAGGTCTCCGTCACCTCGCAGGCGAAAAGAGAGGGGAGCAACAAAAGAATACATATTATTAACGCGATATATCTTTTCATGTTTTTTGTTCCTTTTTTGGTTTTATGCTTACATTATATACTGTGTATCCGTGCGCGGTCAACTGTTTTTTTAAAAACGTATTGTAATAAAAAAGAAAAAGTATTATAATTTGCTAAGATATACTCCGTTTTGAAGGGAGAAAATAAAATGAAAAACGTAAAAGTGGAATGGAAGACCTGCTTCCGCGTGGGAATAAGCGCGTTTTTGCTGTTCCTTGCCATTACGTATTGGGGCGTGGTGTGTAAGCTTGCGGGCACCGCTATAGGCGCTGCCGCACCGCTTATTATCGGCGCGGTCATTGCGTACCTTGTGAATATTCTTATGGCAAGGTACGAAAAATGGTTTTTCCCCCGCAGTCAAAGAAAATTCGTGCGGGTTATACGCCGTCCCCTGTGTATGACCGCCGCCTTCGTCACCTTGGTGGCAATAGTGGCATTGGTGGTAGCGTTGATCGTTCCTCAGCTGTATTCCTGCGTAATGCTTTTACTTGCAAAGGTTCCCCCCTTTATAAGAGAGGTCATCGCGTGGGTCGAAAAATACGATCTCCTTTCCGAGGAATATCTGTCCCAGCTTAAGGATATCGACTGGAAATCCCGTCTCGGTCAGATATTCGATATAGTCACCTCAGGCGTGGGCAGCGTTATGGACGTGGTGATCACCACCGTAACCTCGCTGTTTTCTGGCGTGGTGACCGCAGTTATCAGCATAATCTTTTCCATATATATTCTCGCAAGCAAGGAGCGTCTCGGTATGCAGATACTCCGCCTTATGCGCAGAGTGATGAGCGAAAAATGGTACGGCCGCTCCTTCCATCTCCTTAACGTGGTAAACGACAGCTTCCGCGGATACATCGTCGGTCAGTGCACCGAAGCGGTCATTCTCGGCGTGCTGTGCGCGTTGGGTATGTGGATACTTCAGCTCCCCTACGCCGCAATGATCGGCGCGCTTATCGCATTCACCGCGCTCATTCCCGTCGCGGGCGCATATATCGGCGCAGGCGTCGGCGCGTTTATGATCCTTACCGAATCTCCCATAAAAGCATTAATTTTCCTCGTGTTCATTCTGGTGCTCCAACAGCTTGAGGGTAACCTTATATATCCCAAGGTGGTGGGCTCCTCCATCGGTCTGCCCGGCATCTGGGTGCTTGCCGCAGTAACCGTCGGCGGCGGAGTTATGGGTATCACGGGTATGCTTATCGGCGTTCCCATCGCCGCCGCGGCGTATAAACTGCTGGGCGAATGGATAAATTCCACCCGCGCAGAAAAGGACGAACAGAAAAAACAAAAACAAAACAAAAACTCCGCACACGTAGGGGACGACGTCCCCGTCGTCCCGCCCAAGCCCAAGAAAAACAAAAAGCCGTATTATTATAATAAGAAGAAAAACGAAAAACGAGAAACAAGTAACGATAAACGATAAACGAGAAACTATGGTAAAAATCCGCGAGAAATCGCGGATTTTGGTTTTTACGGGACGACGGGGACGTCGTCCCCTACGGTTTGTGCGTCGCCGCGGCTGTTTTCACCCAAACCCCCGTCAGCGAATAAGGGCGGGTTTAGGCGGATGCAGAAGGCGTTTTCGCGAGAGGAGAGCTGTAGTAATCTACTGCCTCCCGAGCGAAAACGACTAAAAAACGCAAATAAAAATAAAAGAACTTCCGTAATTTCTACGGAAGTTTTCCTTTTAATATTGGTGTTCGGCGGGAGTAAACCCCCGCCCTACATACACGCCGCGGGTATTCGATAACCGTAGGGGCGCATCACGATGCGCCCGCGAACTGTTCGCACCCAACCCCCGTCAGCGAAGAGCGCATTGAAGCATTTGGATGCAGAAAACGTCTTTCGGGCGTGTGGAGCTGTAGACATCTACTGCCCACCGACCGAAAGCGTTTAGAAACGCAAAATAAAAAGAAATCCGTACTTTTACGGATTTCTACCTTATAAATAAACAACAATGCGAGAGATAAACTATAATCTCTCGCATTATTTATTACGGATTAATAATTTTTTGCGTTTCGATCTGCGCCGAATGCTAAATGCGCATCAATTTACTCCCAGTTGTGGTATACTTGAGTCACATCATCGTTGTCGTCGAGCGCATCAAGGAGCTTTTGCATTTTTACCAGATGATCCTCGTCGGTGAGGGTGACGTAGTTTGCGGGGATCTTCTCCACCTCGGCGGATTCATACTTGTATCCCTTTTCGGTCAGCGCGTCCGCAACGGAGCGGAGGTCGGCGGGATCGGTATAAACCTCGAACATATCCTCCTCGGGAACGAAATCCTCTGCGCCGCATTCAAGTGCGTCCTCCATAGCCTTGTCCTCGTCCAGACCCTCGGAGGGAATGTAAATAACACCCTTGGAGGAGAACATAAAGGATACGCAGCCCGTAGTACCGAGGTTTCCGCCGAACTTATCGAAATAATGTCTTACGTCAGCGGCGGTGCGGTTACGGGAATCGGTAGCCGCCTCAACTATAACGGCAACTCCGCCGGGACCGTAGCCCTCGTACACGATCTCCTCGTATTCCACCGCGTCTGCGCCGGAAGCCTTTTTAATAACTCTGTCAATATTATCGTTGGGCACGTTGAGAGATTTCGCCTTCTGGATAAGATCTCTCAGCTTGCTGTTTGACGTAGGATCGGCACCGCCCTCACGTACCGCGATGGTCATTTCCTTACCGATCTTGGTAAAGACCTTTGCGCGCGCGGAATCGGTCTTTTCCTTTTTGTGCATTATATTTTTCCATTTGGAATGTCCTGACATAACTAAATCTCCTCTGTGCGGCGCATTCCCAGTATATCAAGGGAAACGCCCAAAATCTGTTTTGTTGCGGCGGTAAGCTTTATTCTGAATCTGCGTGTCGCACCGCTTTCACGCAGTATAGTGCAGTTGTGGTAGAACTTGTTGAACGCCGAGCAGGTGTCCAGCATAAACCGCGCGATATAGGAAGGCTCGTTGTCCTCGCAGGCGGCTCTCATTCTGTCGGGGAAGGTGTAAAGCTGTTTTATAAGGTTTATTTCGTCCTCGTTGGGGGTGTATTCTCCCTCACAGCCGTCGTCACCCTCGGTCTTGCGGAGAACGGACGCCGCTCTCGCGTAGGTGTACTGTACGTAAGGACCGGTGTTGCCCTCGAAGGAGAGCGCTCCCTCCCAGGTGAAGTCCGTATCCTTGATACGGCTGTTTGAAAGTGCGCCGAATATTACGGCACCGATACCAACCGCCTCGGAAACTCCGTCCTTATCGTTAAGATCGGCGTTCTTTTCTTCGATTATCGCCTTTGCCTTTGCAACCGCCTCGTCGAACACGTCGTTAAGCAGAATAATGTTGCCCGTACGGCTTGCCAGCTTTTCACCGCCGAAGCTCATAGTGCCGTAGGGAATGTGAACGAGGTTTTTCGCCCATTCCTTGCCCATAAGCTCGGTTACCTTGAACCACTGCGCAAAGTGGAGCGACTGTCCCGCGCTGGTAACGTATGCGCATACGTCAAAATTATAGGTATTGTATCTATCCTTTGCGGCTGCCATATCGCGGGAAGGATACAGCGTTGTGCCGTCGCTCTTAAGAATAAGAGCGGGAGGCATATTCCACTCGGACAGGTCTACGATGGATGCACCGTCGTCCAGCTTCAGCAGGTTTTTATCTCTCAGTTCCTGTACGATTTCGGGCATTTTAGCGGTGTACATACTTTCTCCCGCCCATACGTCAAACTCAATACCCAATCTCTTGTAGGTTTCGGAATATTCACGCAGAGAAATGTCCTTGAACAGCTGCCATATTTCAAGATATTCCTTGTTTCCGTTTTCAAGCTCGCGGAAGGCGGCTCTCGCTTGGTCGTTCAGGCTCGGATCCTTTTCCGCTTCCTTGCCGAACATAACGTAAATACGCTCAAGCTCCTTTATTCCGTCCGCTTCCAGTCTTTCGCGGCTTGACCACTTTTTGTAAGCCACGATCTGCTTGCCGTTCTGGGTGCCCCAGTCGCCGAGATAATTTATCGCCACGGTGTTGTAGCCGCAGAATTTGTATATATTGCGCACCGCGTTACCGATAACTGTGGTGCCAAGGTGTCCGAGGTGAAATCTCTTTGCAATGTTGGGTGAGGAAAAATCTATAACCAGCGTTTTTCCGTTGCCCATTCCCGTTTTGCCGAAATCTTCGTCGATCCCCTCAAGCATGGAAAGGTAAATGGCTTTTCCTGCATAAAAATTCAGGTAACCGCCAACCGCTTCGACTTTTTCGATCCCTGCGGGAAGTGAAATATTTTCTTTGATCTTCGCCGCAATAAGGGGCGGTGCCGCGCGCAAGGTCTTTGCCAGCCTGAAGCAGGGCAGGGAAATATCGCCGTTTTTACTGTCTGCGGGAGTTTCAAAGTAGCTCTCAAGCTCCTCGGGCGCGGTCATGCCTGCTTTGTGCAAAGCGCCCAAAACCGCCTCCAGAGCCATTGACTTGATATCATTCATAGCTTTGCTTCCTTTATTATCTTTAATAACGTCACATTGTATCATATTTTTTTAACTTTTTCAACCCCCACTTTGCGCCTTGTATATTTTTTACATAAACTATTGACAATTTGTTCAAAATTTGTATAATGGTAATTAGGAACTAAACGGAACAAACAAAACCCCTAACGTATGTACATTTTCAACAAATTCAATGCCGAGTTTTTGTTCAAAATGTTGTTCGCGGGGCGTTTCGGCGTTGTATCCGTAAATCAAATCCAAATTCAGAAAGGATGTCACTATGAATCTCAAAAAGAGTATCTCATTAGTACTCACACTGTGCATGGTATTCTCTCTGTTCGCAACCTTCGTATTCCCCGTTGCAGCAGAAGAAGGCAGTGCTACCATTTCTTTCGCGAATACCGCGAATCGTACCGCTTTCAGCACGTCTGAACAGGTATGGGAACAGAACGGTATCACTGTTACCAACACTAAGACCGCTACATCTTCCGACGTTGCTGATTATGTAGCTCCTGTTCGCTTCTACAAGAATTCTATCGTAAAGATAGATTACGCAGGCATGACGAAAATTGAAATCGATTGTGCCGGCATTGCAGATAAGAACATTAACGCTTGGGTAAACTCCTGCAATGATGCTAACGCAACTGCTACCAGAGAAGATTCAGTTGTTACCATCGTATTTGCAGAAGCTGTTGATTCTTTCACAATTACATTGACAGACAACCAGGCACGCGCTAATGCTATGACTGTCTACTATGCAATCGAAGAAGAAGCTCCCGTTACCTCTCAGGTAGTTGATAACTGGAACCACGCAGACTGGAACACCGGCGTTAACGCAGAAAACGGTGCATATATCTACACCGACGCAACAGTTTATGCCGAAACGTCTATGGAGTGGTGGAACCACGCAGCTTTCGCTCCCACAGAAACCGAAGGCATGTATGAAGTTACCGAAGTTGCTCTTAACGGTTCTGCTGCAGCAAAGGAATCTTCTCTCACAATTCCCGAAGGCGGCTTTGTTTGGGTAGGTTGGTCCGGCGCGGCAGCTGATTCCGCTGGTAAATATGCATTTGATTTCATTTCCAGACTTGTAGATGGTGACAAGGTTACTTTCTATGGTCTTGATATAGCAAACTGCACCACTACTGCAGACGCTTATGCTGAAAAGTTTATTCCTCCCGTTGTTGCAGAAAACGTAGCTCTCAACAAGGGCTATACTTATCCTACCGAAAACCTCTACTATCACTGGAGCGACGAGTGGACTTGCACCGATAACGTTGCAACCGCTCTTACCGACGGTGTCAGAGTTGCAGGTTACTACGGCAAGGGCGAAACCTCCGGCTGGGGCGGCGCAACTCCTCGCTTTGTTGATATCGTTATCGACCTCGAGGCAGTATACGACATCAGCGGCTTTGCTTACGTTCTCACCGGCGGCGCTGACGGTATTTTGCATCCCGAAACCGTTGAAATTCTCGTTTCCGATGATAACGTAACCTTCACTCCCGTTTCTGTCAGAACTGTTTCCGGCAACGCGTACGTTGGCGAATCCTGGTCTCCTTGCTACGACCTCGATTACTATGCAACTCCCGCAGCTGCAGTTGCAGGCAGATACGTTAAGTTCGTATTCCACAAGGTTGAGGGCACTAACTTCGTCTTCATCAACGAACTTGAAGTTTGGGGCACCGAAGCTGTAGTTGAAGAAGACGACGACTCCTTCAAGGATACCTACACTTACGTTGACGGCGTTACCAACGGTACCGCTCAGTCCCGTGCAGACGGTTGGGAATCTATCCCCGTAGTAGATTTCTGGTATCTCGTTGAAGACGGCGAATCTACCGTTACCATCAAGGTTGCAGTAGACAATAAGAAGGCTCTTGCAGACGATACTATGTTCCGTATCTGGATCGATGCAGATCCTTCCGACACCGCTCGTACCACTCTTTACGATTTCAAGGTAGATGCAGACGGCAAGGGATACGATGGTATGCATTCCTCCTCCATCGCAGGCGGCTACACCTCCTTTGAATATTACGTAATCGGCAACGATTACTACTTCACAGTTGTACTTGATAAGGCAACTCTCGGCATTACCGGCCAGTATGGTCTTAACCTCCAGCTTGGCCAGGCAGGCTACAACACTCTCCACAGCATCACTTGGGATGCGTTTGACAACAGTCTCGTTCCTTGGTCTACCACCGCGTTCTATGAGATCTTCGGCGAAGAACCCGAAGTTGAATACAACGAAGTAGTTGTAGACGTAAATACAAACGCAGTCCTCACTGATGGTCTTACCGGCTTCAACGGCGGTTGGGGCGCAGTAGGCACCGGCAAGGTAGCTCTTATCCAAAACGACAAGTGCACCACCAACCCCATGAAGGTTGTTGTAAACTATGCACTTGGCGAAACCAAGACTATCGACGCACTCGTACTTGATTTCTATCACTGCGCAGCAGTTATGATCGGCTATCCCGAAGGCAAGGTACTTGTAGAGTACTCTGTTGACGGCGTAGAATACGTAGCACTCGGCGAATACGACCTCGAAGCTGCAACCCTTTCCACCGCAGCAGACGGCACCGTATCCTCCACCCTCGCATTTGACGCAGTTGACGCTGCATACGTAAGAGCAACCTTCGTAGTTGGCGCTTCCACCGGCGTTCTCGGCGATTCTCCCGCAGACGGCAAGGTATTCTGGGAATTCGCTTCTCTCGCAGAAGTTGCAGTTAACGAAGTTCCCGCAGCTCCCGAATACAACACCGGCTGGAACGTTGAATACGACGATACCCAGATCAAGATCTCTTCCGGCAACGATGCATTCGTAGCAGCTCTCACTGACAACGTTTGGGCAGAAGGCGCAACCTCCTTCGGCACTACAGGCGTTCTCCTCGTTCAGAACCTCGTTTGCAAGAACCCCGAACTCTATCCCGAGCTTACCCTCGTTTACAACGCCGGTACCGCTATCGACGTTAACAATATCAAGGTTGGTCTTTACGTTGAAACCAACTCCATGATCGGCTATCCTTCCAAGGATGCTAAGGTGTACGTTTCTACCGACGGTATCGAATGGACTCCCGTTGAATCCACCACCGATATCCCCGAAAGCGTATTCGTACAGCACGGCAACGCCGAAAACTCTCTCGGCACTTACGTTGCAAACATCGAATTTGCAACCTCCACTGCTCAGTACGTTAAGGTAGTATTTACCTACACTGACAGCCCCTTCAATGATCCCGAGGCAGATTATAAGCCCGTTTATGAATTCATCGCATTCACCGAAGCAGAAGTTTCCTATGTTGAACCCTCTGCAGAGCTTCCCGAAGATGCAACCGGACTTGACGTTTACGGTTACACTCATACCTTCCTCAACTACGTAATGTACGTTGACACTGATATGACTCTCGGCGAACTCACCGCTAAGTACTATGGCTCCTCTAAGGACCTCAACTACTTCAAGGTTATCGTAGTTAACGCAGACGGCACCGTAGCCGCTACTTACCTCGAACTTGACAGAAACACCAACCCCGCAAGCGTTAAGACTAACATCGCTGTTACTGCAGGTCAGTACGTTCTCGCTCTCAGCGCAAACGAAGCAAACGTTGGCAGACACGAAATCGCAGACACCGTAAACGTTGGCGATATCGTAACTCTCTACAACGTAGACCTCACCGCTGCACCCGGCGCACTCACCAACGCAGGCTTTACCGTAAAGGCAGCAGCTCCCGCACTCGACGAAGTTGACGGCGGCGATCTTCCCGCATTCAACCCCATGCTTGGTCAGAACGTAGTTATCCCCGCTAACACCGCTCTCAGCTACAACGTAGCATTTGAAGACGGCGCATTCTTCGCACTTTACGATGAAAACGTTACGGTTCTCGTAAACGGCGAGGCTATCGATGGCGAAGCAAACCTCGTTAAGGGCGACGTTGTTACCCTTATCAATGCATCCGCAGAGGAATACGTTGCATATCCCAGATGCGTTCCCGTAATCAAGGGCACTATGTCCAACCCCTTCATCATCGACGTACTTGGTGATATCACCGCTAACGTTACCGATGCTATCGCTATGGACGGCGGCGCAGCGTTCTACACCTACACCGCTACCGCAGACGGCAAGATAGTATTCACTATGCTTACCGAAACCAACTGGACCTACACTGTAAACAACCTCACCGCAGGTATCTACGGCGATACTCAGTGGTCCGACAGCGATCCCGTTCTCAAGACCTGGACCGTTGAAGTTAAGGAAGGCGACGAAGTTCAGATCAGCGTTGCTCCTTACAATCCCGATGATCCTTGGGCTACTCCCGCAGGCGAGATCAAGTTCAACGTAGCATTCGAAGCAGCTAAGACCTACGTTACCGGCGAATTCTCCGAAGGCGGAGAGCTCAACCAGACTAACGTATTCGCAGCTAACGCACACAACATCTGGAATAAGGATTTCTCCAACAATTCTTGGTGGGGCGTTACCGTTCTCGAATGGAACGCTGAAGAAAACGCTTGGGAAGTAGTTAAGGTTCTCCTCAGCGGCGCAGACGCTAAGGACGGCACTCTTACCGAAACTCAGATCGCTCTCGCAGCTCACGTTGATAACGCTGCTGCATACGCATCTATCACCGCTCTCCAGGTTGGCGATATCGTTTACATCTGGGATGCAGGTGTTGCTACCACCGATAAGCTCGTTGACGGCGTTGACGCTAACGGCGGCTTCTACACCACCGATCCCGAAAAGACCGGTACCACCGCTCTTACCTACAAGAAGGTTGAATACCTCGAAGGTGACGCCAACATGAACGGCAAGATCGACGCTAACGACTATGCTACCATCAGAAAGCTCGTTGTTGGTGCTCTTTCCGAAGAAGACGTAGATGCTAAGACTCTCGAGCTGGCAGACGTTAACGGCAACGGCAAGATCGATGCTAACGACTACATCCTTGTTAAGCGTCACGTTCTCGGCACTTACACCATCCCCGCATGGGAAGACGTTGAATAATCGTTCCTTTCTGAATTATTTATAATCTCCCCTTAAGCATGAAAGGGCTCCGATACGGATCGGAGCCCTTTCATTGTTGTGGTCCCCAAAAATGCGCAAGCATTTTAGGGGTATTTTTCTCGTGGTCCCCGCAAAATATCGTCACGGTAAATGCTCTGTCTGTTCGCAACCTTACCTGACGTTGTTTTGTGGGGTGTTTCTTTTTCGGGGTCCCCGCAAAATATCATCACGGTAAACGCTCTGTCTGTTCGCAACCCCACCTGACGTTGTTTTGTGGGGTGTTTCTTTTATGGGGTCCCCGCAAAAGCGTTTTTTCGTGATACGTAACGTCCGCAGGGGTATTTCGTGAAATACCCGCAGATATCAAAAAACCTTTTGTGGGGTGTTCCTTTCGCGGGGTGACTTTTTTAGTGAAGTTTTTGCCCTGCGGGCAAAAGTGAAGTTGCCTTACGGCAGTGAAGTTTTGCTCGTTTGCTCGCAAAGTGAAGTTGTTTTTGTCCTCGCGGACAAAAACAGTTTTCTGTGGGGTGTTTCTTTCTCGGGGTCCCCAAAAATGCGCAAGCATTTTAGGGGTATTTTTCATTCTACTTTTAGTTCCATAGATTTCATCGGCGTTTTCTCCTGCGGGTAGAGGCGTTTTTTGCAAATTCTACTGCTTTTTTCCCACAGTAGGTTGCTTTTTTTACATTAATATTGTAAAATAAACCCATACTAAAATCGTTTGGAGGACAATTTCAAAATGGCACTTCCCGTAATCCCCATCTTTTTCGCTGTTGACGATAACTACGCACCCTTTCTCGGCGTGGCACTTGAGTCCCTGACACAAAACGCATCCGAAAATTACTATTACCGTATCCATATACTCACCGAGGGTCTGAACGAACAAAACGTTTCCCGCCTTACCAAATATTCATCCACCAACGTTGAAGTTATCATCAACGACGTGAAGGAGGAGATACGCATTATGAGCGACCGCCTCCACGTCCGCGATTACTATACCAAGGCGACCTATTACCGCTTCCTTATTGCAGATATGTTCCCCGGCTACCACCGCGGTCTGTATCTGGATTGCGATATCATCGTCCGCGGTGACGTGTCCGAACTTTATAACTGCGACCTTGGCGACAACCTCGTTGCCGCAATGAACGAAGAGGTTATGACCAACTACGACGTTTACGGCACCTACGTGGAAAAGGTGCTGGGCATAAGCAGAAACACATATTTCAACGCAGGCGTTCTCGTTCTCAATCTCGATCTTTTCCGCAAGCTGGATATGCAAGCCCGCCTTTTGGACATAATAGGTGAGTACACCTTCACCGTTACTCAGGACGAGGATTACCTCAACGTGCTGTGCTGCGGCAACGTGCTTTTGCTTCCCCAGTATTGGAACAAAAATTCCTTTCCCGCCTGCGAAACCTACGGCGACCCCGCCAAGATCGTACACTTCAAAATAAATTGGAAGCCTTGGCATTACGACGGCGTCGGCTACGAAAAGGATTTCTGGCACTACGCAAAAATGACTGAATACTACGAGGATATCCGCGCCATCCGCGATAACTATTCCGAAACTGACGTGGCAAGAGATAACGAGCAGTTCGCCGTTCTTGCCGAGACCGCCCGCAGGGATACCGCCCGCGCTTCCTCTCCCAATTACGTGCTCCCCCTCCATCACGTTATAAAAATACCCGCAGAGGTGTAAAAAATGGAACAATCACTTGAACGGCTTTTAGTCCTTGAGCGCATAAAAGAATACGAAAAAAACGGCTGGTTTGACCGCGACGTGGAAAACGACCCTCCCACCACTCCCTTAAAGCCCGGTCAGGTGGATTATACCCTTAAAAAGCTTTCCTCCAGGATCTCCTCGGAGATAGCAAACCGCGTTGCCAAAAATCATTTTGATAAGCTTATCAAGCAGGGACAGCTTATTATCAAAGAGGTCCGCGGACTTGAAAACTACCTCGCTGTGGCTGACCGCGGCGCGATGATCACCTGCAACCACTTCAACGCCTTCGATAATTACGCGGTCTTTAAGGCTATAGAAAAATCCCTCGGCAGAAAGCGCCTTTACAAGGTCATCCGCGAGGGCAATTATACCTCCTTCCCCGGCTTGTACGGTTATTTCTTCCGCCATTGCAACACACTTCCTCTTGGCAGCGACCTTGCCGTCTTGCGTGAGCTGATGGTGGCGGTAAACACACTTCTTACCCGCGGCGAAAAGATACTCATTTACCCCGAGCAGGGTATGTGGTGGAATTACCGCAAGCCCCGTCCTCTTAAGGAGGGTGCCTTCCGCTTTGCCGCCCGCGCAAAGGCGCCGGTAGTGCCCTTCTTCATAACCATGGAGGACACGGAAACCTACGGCGCAGACGGCTTCCCTCTTCAGGCGTATACCGTTCATATTCTTCCCGCCATCTTCCCCGATGAAAGCAAAAACACAAAGCAAAACGCTCTGGAAATGATGAGCAAAAATTACGCTCTCTGGAAGGAAGTTTACGAGCAGACCTACGGCGTTCCCTTGACCTATACCACCGAAAAATCGGAGGAGAAATGTTCTACACAGCAGTCATCCTGTTAGCAAACGCAATAATCGTCACCGCAAACGCCATCGCATACGGCGATTTTTGGAAAATCTTGCTGTTTTCCGTCCTCGGCACCGTGTCCGTCATCGCATACGACGGAATAACGGCGTTTCTCATCCGCCGTCTGCCCGAAAAATGGTTTGCGGCAGGGAAGAAAGCCTTTGACGTGTCCCGAAAAGAAAAAAAGTTTTATTCAAAAATAAAGCTTAAAAAAATAACTGTCCTCGTGCCCGAGCTCGGCGGATTTACCGGCTTCCATAAGGACAAGCTTCAAAGCACCGACGATACCGAATACCTCCGCCGTTTCTTGCTTGAATCCAATTACGGCGTGGCAATACATATCGTAAACGCCCTTGGCGGGTTCGTTATCGGATTTCTGCCCTTCTGCGGCGGATTTTGGGTGTGGATGCCCGTGGCGATAGTTAATTTTGTCTTAAGTATGCTCCCCGTGTTCATACTTCGCAACAACACACCGCCCCTATTGTTTTTGTATAAAAGAGCAACGTCAAGCAAATAAGGTATACCGGAAAATTAATCACTACCGGCTTATGACATACATGCTTTTCTTGAAAATTGATTATAAAACGTTATTTTAATTAAAGGAGCCGAAGCGTGAATATTTGTTGGCGTACGAGAAAAAAGGGAGATTCTCCAAGAGGTAAAGCCAAGGTTTATTTTTCTTGTTGTGACTCTGCTTTTGAAAAATTTTCCGATAAGATATTTGACCAAATTTTTGATATTTGTGATTGTGCGATATACTATTATCCTCCGAAAAGTGATGTTGCAACTGACGATGAGTATAGGTTTAATCTGAAACAGATGGATCTTTTTGTTATTCCCGTCACGACAGAGCTTCTTTGCACACAGAATAGAACCATAAATTTTGATCTTGCGTTTGCTATTGAGCATAATATACCCATTTTGCCGTTGGTACAAGAAAACAACATAGAAACAGGATACAAACAGAAGTTTGGCAACATTCAGTTTTTAAAAGAGAGTGATAATGATCACACAGCCCTTCCTTATATGGAAAAACTGGGGAATTTTCTTAAATCCATATTAGCAAATGATTCGCTTGTCGATGAAGTTCGAAAAGCGTTTTATGCAAAGATTTTCTTGAGTTACAGAAAAAAAGACCGAGAATATGCTCAAGCTATTATGTCGCTTATACACGAACACAAAATGTTGGAAAATGTCGCCATCTGGTATGACGAGTTTCTTGTTCCGGGCGATGATTTTGAAAAAAACATTCGTAACATATTGAGCGAAAGCGACCTGTTTTTGTTGGCAGTAACACCCAATGTATTGGAAAAACCAAATTATGTTATGGACGAAGAATACCCTGCTGCCAACAATGTTATACCCATTGTTCCCGCAGAGTTAGTGCCAACAGATATAACCGATTTAAAAAAATATTATCCGGGTATTTCAGACCCCATCGATGCGTATGATGAGAGAGCACGCTCGGGTGCGCTTTTGAATCTGTTAAGTGCGCGTTTGGAAAGAGAAGACACATCACATCATCGATATCTCATGGGGATTGCGTATTTGAGGGGAATCGACGTAGAAAAAAATCCCACCAAAGCCGTAGCTTTGCTTGAAATTGCGGCAAACGAAAACGTGGCGGAAGCGGCGGAAGAATTGTCGAAGATTTATAACCGCGGCGACCAAGTATCTAAAGATTACGAAGAATCCCAAAAATGGGCAAGACGAAGCATAAATATTACCAAGGAATCTTTGGAAGCAAACCACGATGAGGATAGCTATTTTAACCATTACACGGCGCTGCTTCTTGCGGGAATGATTTGTGAAGAAAATTCAGATAATATTTCTGCGTTGGATTATTATCAGCAAATGATACCTATTTCGCATAAGCTGTGCGATCAGTTTGACTGTTCTAAAGAGTTACTTTCGGATAGTTATAGAAACGTTGGCAGAGTTTATTCAGAACTTAATAAACTTGCCGAAGCGGTACAATACAGAAGAAAGGCTGTGGAATTCGGATCTCTTCTTTATGACGAGGAAAGATCGATGAAAACAAGGTGGCATCTCGTCACTTTATATTGCGAACTATCTGAAAGCCTTGAACAAACAGAGAATTATAACGAGGCGGCTTATTCGCTGATCAAAGCTATTGACTTCCTTGAAATTATAATGAAGGCGCAAAACAATGACGGTCCTGCATTAAAAATGATAGATTTGTGCGACACAATAGGAAGATATTTTAAAGTTCTTGGCGATTCAAAAAAAGCACGTCTGTATATAAAACGAGCAGATAAAATATTCAAAGAAAAGAATTTCGCCCACGCTAAAGATGATGATAATTATCTTATGCTTTCTCACTACTTTTTTAGTCGAGGAAAAACCATAAAAGCCATCAAGCAAATGCGGAAGGCAATTAATTCGGTTACCGTCAAATTGAAAAAAGAGAAAAACATACATTCACAAAAACTGTTGGGCTGTATGTACTCGATGATGGGAACGCTTTTTGAGAGTTTGTGGTTGACTGGAAAATCCAAAAGGTACCAAGAGCTGTCACTTGAAATTTTTCGGAATATTGCTTCGGAATATCCGAGCGCACAGACGTATTACGATTTGATCGAGCAATACGCAACGCTCGCATCGTGCTATGATTCAACCGAAAACGGTGACCCTGACGATGCACTTTACGGCGGATATATTATGACTGCAAAAGAAAAACGCGATTTGAAAGTTGCGCATTCTTATTATTCTTCTGCTCTCCAATTGTATAATAAAGTAGATGAAAAAGAAGCTCCTTATTTAGATAAAAAAGTAAAAATCGAAATTCTCGATGCAATTGGACGGATTAGTAAGGTGTTAGGAAAAAAAGAAGAAGCTGCCTGCTATTATCAAGAGCACTTGGATCTGTGTGTTGAATTGTGTGAAGAAATGCAATCGGACACGAGCTATGCTCGAGTTGCCGCTTCTTGCTATAAACTCGCTATGGTAACTTTAGAACGCGACTTAATGGAGAGCGCTTTAGAGATATGGACTGAGCTTTCAGAAAAGTATCCTGATGACAAAACTTACAAAAAAAAGAAAAAAGAGGCTATAACGATTTTAAAATCATAAAAAGAAATGAAGCATTACAATGGCAAAAACTCCAATTGAGCAAATCCTTGATCCCAACGACACTGATCCTATAGTGTTATATACCGAAGAAGATGAAGCGGTTACCTTTGAGCAGGTTGCACTGATTCCGTTAGATGGAGAAATGTACGTGATTCTTAAACCAATCGAAATGATGGAAGGCGTTGAAGACGACGAAGCATTAGTCTTTGCTATTATAGAAGATGATGGAGAAGATGTTTTGGAAATTGTTGAAGACGACGATATCGTTGATGCTGTGTTTGAAGAATATACTGCTATGCTTGCTGAAGAGGGCATAATTTAACAATATTCATGTAGAGTATTTTGCAAAGTCGTTTTGTGGTGATTTGTTTTTTTAAAGCGCAGCATCGTATATGGCGAACATTTTTAATGAAAACCGTATAGTAAAAAACGCAAAAAAACTTGATAATCCCGTCGTGATATGATATACTGTAGTGTAAACATATTACGACGGTGATTTTTTATATGGAACTTAAAAGCGTTATCGCCAAAAACATAATACAGCTCCGTCAATCTGCGGGAATGACACAGCTCGACTTAGCCGAAAAAATGAATTATTCGGATAAAGCCGTGTCCAAATGGGAGCGCGGCGAGTCTATGCCGGACATTACCGTGCTTAAAGAAATGGCAGACCTTTTCGGCGTTACCTTGGATTGGCTGGTTACCGAGGAGCATA
The DNA here is from genome assembly GCA_017625615.1 of Clostridia bacterium. Taxonomy (GTDB): domain Bacteria; phylum Bacillota; class Clostridia; order Oscillospirales; family CAG-382; genus SFLA01. The sequence goes on along the minus strand of JAGAKP010000015.1, from coordinate 64,997 downwards.
CCTCCGCACCTGTCAACGTTGAGGACGAGGAGGCGAAGAAAAAGCGGATACTGCGCAACCGCTTTGCCGTAATGGGTATGAGCATTTTTCTGGTCTGGCTTATCGCGACGGCACTTTTCGTTATTCTCCAGGCAGTGCCCGCAATAACCACTCTCCATTGGCTCGCCTTCGTATACGCCGTGCCCTGCTCTGCGGTGGTGTGGCTCATCTTCAACTGCGTGTGGTTCCCCTCAAAGTGGAATTATCCCATCGTTTCCTTGCTGATGTGGTCGGTTATCGGCGCGCTGTACGTAAACCTGCGTCTCTGCGGCTTGCCTATGTGGCAGCTGTTCCTCGTAGGCATACCCGGTCAGATCATCATAATAATGTGGTCGGCACTTAGATTTAACAAAAAGTAAAAATGTACGCCCTGCTTTTTAAGCAGGGCGTTTTGCTGTTTTACAAGTATTATTTGTAAGTGTCGGCGGTGAGGAACCATACGTTGGTCTCGCCTCTGCCGTCGTATGCGACGGTAAAGGTGCTTGTCTCCTCGCCGAGATCAAGGCGGATCTTATATGCGGGGAATCCCTCGGGAATGGCGCAGGTTATAAAAAGTCTTTCCCCCGCCTTAAGGGTTACCTTGTCGGAAAGTGCTTTTTCCGTATCGCAGTCAAGGAGCGTAACCTTGCAGTCGGCAAGCGCGGTAACGGAAATGGTCTCTCTGCCCTCGTCAAGGGTAAGGACGTGGTCGGTTTCACTCATTTTATCGTAGTAAACCACGTAACCGAGGACGAGATCCTTTCTTGAAACGAGACTGTCCATGCTTCCGTCGTGGAAGGGGATTATAAGAAAGTCGCCTGCTTCCAGCACGTCGTAATCCGTAACGGAAAGGGGAGAATAGGTGTTTTTAATACCCTCCTTTATTTTAACGGGCGCGCTTTCCATGTCCCAGCAAACAAGGGTGTCCTTATCGGAGGTGAAGGTTATGTACACCTTTCCCTGTCTCCATACCGCCGCGGTAACGGTGGCGTTTTCGGGAATAAGGTCTTTTTCAAGTACCGTTTTGTTGTTTTCTTCGTCGGTTACGTATATTTCGTCCTTCGTAACGGTAAAGGTATACTTTCCGTCGGGAGATACCACGGGGTCTATAAGGGTCTCTTCGGGTGTTGCGGAAGTGTCCGTGCTTTGATCCTTTGAATTATCGGTGTTAACGTCGGGACGGGAAGAGTTGTTCTGAGGAACGCTTTCCTCGGGAAGGGGAAGATCGCCGCTGCAGGCGGAAAAGATAAGTAAAATTGCAAACAACGGCAGTAATAATCTTTTCATTTAAAAATTCCTCCTTGTAATTGGTTTTACGCAGAAATTGTAACAGTATTTTTTTAGCGCGATATGGTAATAATATTAATAAACTGAAAACATACCCATATTTTTTCTTTTTGTTGTAAACAATATGTGAATAGCCTTGACGAAATATAAAAATAGTAGTATAATCCGCTTTGGAAAAAATGTTTGATATGCGACAATCCGATTTCCGACAAAAGGAGGTTTTGTTTTTTGAAGCCCGAATTACGAAAATGCACTCATTCCGCCTGCGACCAAAGTGCACACAGGGCGGGCAAGGAGGTACGCTCCCTTTCCAATCTTATAATGCGGTTTATTTCCGCAAAGCTTAATAAGAATTACGTAGAGACCGCCACCGGCTCAAACGCGTGGATACTCCAGTACATAAAGCACCACGAGGGGAAGGACGTTTTCCAAAGGGATCTTGAAAAGGAGTTTTGCATAACCCGCTCCACCGCCTCAAAGGTGGTAATTCTTATGGAGAAAAAAGGGTTTATCCGCCGCGAGGGAGTGGAGGGGGACGCACGCCTTAAGAAGCTCACCCTTACCGAAAAGGGCGATATGATAATTGCTCTTATGGCAGAGGATAAAGAAATAGTGGAAAAGACCTTGGTAAAGGACTTTACCGACGAGGAGATACTTCAGTTTTGCGCCTATATAGAGCGAATGAAGCAGAATATACAAGGAGAATTGAACAAATAAAATGTTTCGCAAATTAGCACAAAAGTTTTACGTTTTTATGATGGGCAGAAACGGTCCCGACGATCTGTTCCGTCTTTGCAGCTGGTCGGCAGTGGCGGTTGCGCTTATTTCGGTTTTTGTAAGAAACCTGTGGCTGGGTATATTCCTTTCCGCCATTTATTACGGCTTGCTTGCATATTCGATTTTCCGTCTGCTTTCCAAAAACGTGTACAAGCGCAGACGGGAAAACGATAAATACGTTGCCTTCAAGAATAGAATGAAATCATTTTTCAAGCGCAAAAAGGCTCAATTCAGGGACAGAAAAACTCACGTTTACAAAAAGTGCCCCCATTGCAAGGTGACCTTACGCCTTCCCAAGCAAAAGGGAAAGCATACCGTGTCCTGTCCGAAATGCAGAAAATCATTCGAGACCAAGATATAGAGGTAAACTATGCTTAAAAGACTTGCTTCCTGCATAAGGGAATACAAAAAGCCCTCAGTGCTGACCTCCGTCACCGTGTCGCTGGAGGTGGTTATGGAGGTGCTTATCCCTTACATAACCGCATCCCTTATCGACAAGGGTATAGAAAAGGGTAACCTGCCCGTTATAGTCCAGTACGGAATAATACTTGTCATTTCCGCGTTTTTGGTAATGCTCTTCGGATTTCTTGCCGCAAAGTACGCCGCAACCGCTTCTGCGGGACTTGCACGTAATCTGCGCCACGATATGTATCATAATATTCAGAATTATTCCTTTACCAATATTGATAAGTATTCCACCGGCGGTATAGTTACCCGCCTCACCACCGACGTAAACAACGTCACCATGGCGTATCAGATGATAATCCGTATGGCTGTCCGCAGTCCTATGATGCTTATATGGTCCTTTATCTTCGCCGCCCGTATCAGCTTAAAGCTGTCGCTGGTGTTCGTTATAATGATCCCCGTTCTGGCGCTCGCCCTTGCTTTTATTATGGTGAAAGCGCACCCTCTGTTCAAGCGCGTATTCAAAACCTACGATAAGCTCAACGAGGTGGTAGAAGAAAACCTCCGCGGTATCCGCGTGGTAAAATCCTTTACGCAGGAGGAGACCGAAAAGAAAAAATTCGGCGTCATTTCGGATAGCATTTACAAGGATTTCGTAAAGGCGGAAAAGATACTTGCCTTCAATAACCCCGTAATGCAGGGCTGTATGTACGCCACCGTCCTTATTATCGCTTGGTTCGGCGCAAAGGTTATAGCCGCTTGCGGCGGCAACGGTGAGGTTGCGGGGGGACTTTCCGTCGGTCAGCTTACCTCCCTTATCACCTATGCATCCCAGATACTTACCAGCCTTATGATGGTCTCCATGGCGTTCGTTATGATCGTTATGTCCAAAGCCTCCGCAGAGCGCGTGGTTGAGATCTTGGATGAAAAAAGCGATATCGTCAACCCGGAAAATCCCGTATACGAGGTTGCTGACGGTTCGATAACCTTTACCGACGTTGATTTTTCCTATTCCCGCGATGCGGGCAAAAAGTGTCTTGATAAGGTAAACGTAACCATCAATTCGGGCGAAACCGTAGGCATCATCGGCGGTACGGGCTCCTCCAAGTCTACCTTCGTTTCTCTTATTCCCCGTCTTTACGACGTTATTTCGGGCAGTGTGTCCGTGGGCGGAAAAGACGTGCGGGAGTACGATATAAAAACTCTCCGCGATAACGTGGCAATGGTGCTTCAGAAAAACGAGCTGTTTTCGGGCACTATAAAGGAAAACATCCGCTGGGGCAACCCGCAGGCAACCGACGAGGAGATAGAGCACGTGTGCCGTCTCGCCTGCGCCGACGAATTTATACAGACCTTCCCCGATAAGTACGATACCCTTATCGACCAAGGCGGCGCAAACGTTTCGGGCGGACAAAAGCAGCGCCTTTGTATTGCCCGCGCACTGCTTAAAAAGCCCAAAATTCTTATTCTCGACGATTCCACTTCGGCGGTGGATACCCGTACGGATGCGCTTATCCGCAAAGCCTTCCGCGAGGAGATACCCAATACCACCAAGCTTATTATCGCACAGCGTATAAGCTCGGTGCAGGATGCGGATAAAATTATCGTTCTTGATGACGGAAGGATCTCCGCCTGCGGAACTCACCAATATCTGCTTGAAAACAGCGATATCTACCGCGAGGTATACGATTCTCAGGTGAAGGGAGGAGAAGACAAATGAGCAAGCAGGAAAACTCCCGTCCCGTTCACGGCCCCCACGGCAGAGGCCCCGGTATGCGCGGCAAAAAGGTGCCCCTCGATAAGGTAACGGCAAAACGGCTGCTTAAGTACTTCAAGCCTTACCGTTTGCGCATATTCTTCGTAATTTTGTTTATCATTCTGTCCTCGGTGGCATCCGTTGCCTCCGCTCTGTTCCAGAAGACGCTTATCGACGATTATATCGGCCCGCTTGCAAAGAACCCCGCAGAGGAATTGTTTGCAGCCCTTCTGGTGGCTATCGGCGGAATGGTGGTAATATATCTTATCGGCATTCTTGCGGGACTATTTTATAACCTTATGATGGCAAAGGTATCCCAAGGCATACTCAAGACCATCCGTACCGATATGTTCAACCATATGCAGTCCCTGCCCGTAAAGTATTTCGATACCCATTCCTTCGGCGAGATAATGAGCCGCTACACCAACGATACGGATACCATCCGTCAGCTTGTTTCACAGACTATTCCCCAGACTATATCATCATTGTTTATGATACTTTCCGTGGTGTTCTCCATGCTGTATACCTCCGTCTGGCTCACCCTCCTTTCCGTGGCGGTGCTTATGCTGTCTACGGGCATTATCGGCAAGATCGGCAAGGGCGCAAGCAAATACTTCGTCAAGCAGCAGGAAGCCCTCGGTAAAGAAAACGGCTTTATCGAGGAAATGATCAACGGTCAGAAGGTGGTCAAGGTCTTTAACCGCGAGGAGATAGCAAAGGAGCAGTTCGATAAAATAAACGACGAATTGTGCCGCGTATCCACCGAAGCAAATAAATTCGGTAATATGATGGGCCCTCTTATGAACGCATTTTCCCATCTGCTGTACGTGGTTATCGCCATTGCAGGCGGTGCTATCGCCATTTACAGCGCGGGAAGGGGACTTAATATAAACCTTTCCATAGAAAGCGTTTTTCAGTTTATCGGGGGAGAAAACCCCACCCTTTTAAACGCGCTGTCACTTGGTATGATCGTGTCCTTCCTCACCCTTACCAAATCCTTTATGCGCCCCATTTCACAGCTTTCCAATCAGGTAAATTCCATCGCAATGGCAATGGCAGGCGCAAAGCGGGTGTTCGCTTTACTTGATGAAGCTCCCGAGCCCGACGACGGCTACGTCACCCTCGTAAACGCAAAATACGTTGACGGCGTCCTCACCGAAACGGAGGAAAAAACGGGTCTGTGGGCGTGGAAGCATCCTCATCAGGCAGAGGGAACGGTTACTTATACCGAGCTGAAGGGCAACGTGGTGCTTGAGGACGTGGATTTCGGCTATACCGACGAAAAGCTCGTTCTCCACAACATCTCCCTTTACGCCGAGCCGGGTCAGAAGGTCGCCTTCGTCGGCGCAACGGGCGCGGGAAAGACTACTATAACCAACCTTATCAACCGATTTTACGATATCGACGACGGCAAAATACGCTACGACGGCATAAATATCAACAAGATACGCAAAAACGACCTCCGCCGTTCTTTGGGTGTGGTGCTTCAGGACGTAAATCTGTTTACGGGCACCGTTATGGATAACATCCGCTACGGCAGACCCGACGCCACCGACGAGGAGTGTATCGCCGCCGCCCGCCTTGCCAACGCAGACGGATTTATCCGTATGCTTCCCAACGGCTACGATACGGTGCTTTCAGGAGACGGAAGCGGTCTTTCTCAGGGACAGCGCCAGCTTATTTCCATAGCACGCGCCGCCGTGGCAGATCCGCCCGTTATGATACTTGACGAGGCTACCTCCTCTATAGATACCCGTACCGAGGAGATCGTTCAGCGGGGTATGGATGCACTTATGCACGGCAGAACGGTATTCGTCATCGCTCACCGCCTTTCCACCGTAAGAAACTCCGACGTTATTATGGTACTTGAAAAGGGAAGGATAATCGAGCGCGGCAACCACGAAAAGCTTATCGCCGAAAAGGGCACCTATTACCGCCTCTATACCGGCGCATTTGAACTGGAATAAACACCCCTAAAATGCTCCGCATTTTTGGGGCCCCCGAAGAATCACCCCACGAAGCCTTGCGGCTTCGCGGGGACCCCGACAAAAAAGGACGGAGAAAACTCTCCGTCCTTAAAATTTTATTATTTTTTGCAAAATTCGCACTCGTTAAAATACAAGTCCGTTTCGCACACGTAGGAATTACATTTATCCTTACCGTAAGACCATACGTATATATGAAAACCTGCTTCGTCTGCCATTTTTATAATCTCTTTAAGGTCTTTATCCGAAAAATTGCCGTGGTAGACCGCCGTGTCCTTTGCGCGGGGGGAATCTGCTTTCGGCGTCGCACTCACGAAGGGGAATCCTTGCGCTATATACCATTCTTCAAACTCGGCCTTTTGCTCGTTTGTCAGAGGTATAAATTTATCTGCATCCGTGCCTGTGCTTTTTCCGTCAAATACTGATATTTCCAAATGAAACAGTATTTTTATTTCGTCGGGCGGGAAGTGTTCAAACATAAAGGGCACCTGAGGGTCATAATGCTCGAAGGTCTTATCACCTGTTTCAAACTCGTGCCCGCCTACGTATACGTTACGGTGCTTCATAAAATCCCATTTTGCATCCTCGTGAACTTCTTTGAGGTAGCCTATGCCGAATTTATCAAGGTCTGCAATGGTTATTTTGCCGTCCTTCAACGCTTCCCTTATATTTTGAGAAGTCCCGTCGGCATACTCCACAATTACGTAGTTTACCATCGGTGATGCGCCGAAATAGTATTCGTAAGTGTCATCACGATAAAACGTATCTATTGCATCGTTCCACATTTGCCGTGTATTGCGGTAATCTACGATAACATAGTCCGGCTCTTTTGATACGTCTTTCGACGTTTCACTCATTTCCTCGGAAGCGTCTGCAGATACGGCTTGGCTTTCGTTTTTGCTTATATCCGCTTGGCTTTCGTTTGTGCTTATATCCGCTTTGCTTTCTTCCGCTTCTTCACAGCCCGCAAATGCGGAAATAACCAAAACGGCACAGAGCATAAGTAAAAAACACTTTTTCATAATTCTTACCTCCTTAATATAATTATAACATATTTTTCCGTTTTTTTAAACCGTGTATTATATAGAAAATCAACTTTCTTTTTTGTGCAGTCTGCTGCTTACCTATAAAATACCGTGCAGATACCCAAAAGGTTACAAAAAGGACGGAGAAAATTTTTCTCCGTCCTTGCTTGTTTTTTTACATTTTTTCCTTCAGCGCGTTAAGGATTATATCCGCCGCGAAGGGTTTTACGGGCATACTGCGCTTTTTGCTTTCCGAAACGAATATTATCTTCCTTTTGCTCGGGTGCATATAAAAATCGGTGAACACGCTTCTGTCAACCACGCGGACTCTGCCGCCTCTTACCCAGCAGACAAAAAGGCTGTCTATCTTTACGGAATAGAACTCCTCGGCAGTGTGCCAGCAATCCGCCAGCGCCTCCGCCGTTTTTTCTTTATCCGCCGCCGCGCGTATTATTTTCTTGCCGTCCCTTACAGATGAATAATTGTTTGCCAGCACGAAAACGGCGATCGCCGCCACCGTCAGCACTGCGGATGCCCAAAGGTAACGGTATATTTTAGCCACGTCCGTATCGATGGTGGTCTCGTCCAAAACGATGTATATATTATATTCCTCGGGCAGTTTTTCAACACCCAACTGCCGCTTTACAAATCTGCGGTAATAGGTCTGCGAGGTTTCGTCCATCCTCTCCATAACGCCCTCAATTACCACCTCGGGCTTTGCCTCCTTGCCCGTGACCATAGATCTGTGAAGTCTCATCAGCTTAAGGTCTGCGGCGCGGACGGCGCAATAGGTTCCGTCCCCAAGGTCAACTATAAACTCCATACAGTCGTATCTGCCGTATGCGTCGGTATACACCAGATAAGCTCCCTCAACGCGTGTTACCTTGCCGGACACCTTTTGTCCGCGCAATTCCGCAGGGGAAGCGGAATATATATCCACTGCAGGCCTTTTAAGGGGGATTATCTGCCATCCCTCAAAAACAAAGGCGGCAACGGCAAGCAGCAGCAAAACGCCGCTGAGTATTAGCTTAAAAAGCTTGGTCTCCTTTTGCATCGCCTTCAGAACGGGATATTTTCTGCCCAATACTACCGCCTCCTTTTCCTATGGTACGTAGTATTTTACCATAAATTTCGTCTGTATGCAAGCCTTAATATTGCACTAAATAAAAATACATAAAAAACCGTAAAACCATTGTATTTTTATATCTTTTGTGTTAAACTCTGCTTGAAAAATACAAACAACTTTTACCAAATATATAAGGAGAATGAGTATTATGAGAGTTCCCGTAGCACTTCAGTTGTATTCCGTAAGAACGGATATGGAGAAGGACGTTCCTTCCACCCTCAAAGCCATAAAGGAAATGGGCTATGACGGTGTAGAATTGGCAGGATTTTACGGTATCGAGCCCGCACAGATGAAGGCGTATCTGGACGAGGTCGGACTCGTTCCCATTTCCGCCCACGTTCCTCTGGCAGATTTCCTTGCGGACACCGAAAAGACTATTAACGATTATAAAACCGTAGGCGTACAGTACGTTGTGGTTCCTTATCTTGAGGAATACCGCCGTCCCGGTAACGAGGGATTTGCACAGTGCGTTGAGGACGTAAAGCGCCTTGCAAGGATATGCGCAGATGCAGGTCTGCCCCTTCAGTATCATAATCACGATTTCGAATTCAAGACCGTTGACGGCGAGTACGGACTTGATATATTCCTTTCCTCCGCTCCCGAACTGGGCTTGGAGCTTGATACCTGCTGGGCGGCTGTTGCAGGGGTAAACGTAGGTAAATACCTCCGCTCCTACAAGGGCAGAACTCCCGTACTCCACCTTAAGGATTACTATAAATCCGGCAACGCAGGCAAAATGTACAACCTCATCGGTATTGACGACAATGCTGCACCCGAAGAAGAAAGCGCCTTTGAATTCCGTCCTCTCGGCAAGGGTATGCAGGACGTGGACGCGCTCCTCTGCGCCGCAAGACACAGCGGCGTTAAGTGGGTAGTGGTAGAGCAGGACGAGCCCTCTATGGGACTTTCCCGTCTTGAATGTGCAAAGCAGAGCATCGAGTACCTCAACACCCTCAATCCCCAGACAGTTCTCCGTATGGGCGTAGTGGGCGCAGGTAATATTTACACCAACGGCCACGCTATCGGATATTCCAAGATAACCAACGCGCGCGTAGTTGCGGTTGCTGATATCAACGAGGAAAGAGCACGTATCGCCGCAGAAAAGCTGGGCGTACCCTATTTCACCTCCGTAGAAGCAATGTGCGAGGAAGCGGAGATCGACGCTGTTGACATCTGCACCTGGAACAACGGCCACGCACCCGTATGTATCGCCGCCGCAAAGGCAGGCAAGCATATCCTTTGCGAAAAGCCTATGACAAGAAGCGCCGCAGAGGCAAGAGAGATGGAAAAGGCTGTAAAGGAAGCGGGCGTCGGCTTTATGCTTGCTGTTCCCGGCAGATTCGGCAACGCTAACCAGTACATACGCGGACTTTACGAAAAAGGAGAATTAGGCGACGTTTACTACGGCAAGACCGCATACGTCCGCCGCAGAGGCACTCCCACCGGCTGGTTTACCGACCTTGAGCACGCAGGCGGCGGCCCCGTTTACGATATCGGTATCCACGGTATAGATGCGGCTTGGTATCTTATGGGCACTCCCAAGCCCACCCGCGTAAGCGCAATAGTTAACACCAAGATAGGCGATTACCAGACCAAGGGCGTTACCAAGTGGCAGGGCACTCCTTGTCCCGATAATCAGTTTAACGTAGAGGATTCGGGTATGGGCGTCATCCACTTTGAAAACGGCGCAATGCTCGCCTTTGAGGCTACCTGGGCAATAAACGCTCCCGACGGAAGCAACACTATGGTATGCGGAAGCAAGGCAGGCGCGACCCTCAGTCCCCTCACCATCTACGGCGAGAGAGAGGGCTATCTGTCCACCGACAGCATAAAGGTTTTGGATAACGACCGTTTCGCCGACGAGATCTCCCATTTTGCAGACAAAATGCTTAACGGCGGCGAGGTAAGATATCCTATCGAGCAGGCTATCCAGATGCAGGAAATGCTGGATGCAATATATCTTTCCGGTAAGGAAGGCAGAGAGGTTATTATATGAAAACAGCAGTAAGCTCTTGGAGCTATCACAGATTACTTGATACGGGCGCGCTTTCCTGGGAAGGCGCAGTTGACCACGCGGCGTCTATCGGCGCAAGCGGATTTGAGTGCGTGCTTAACGATCTCGATCCCGATTTTGCCGCTCATATCTTCAAATACATCCGCGAAAAGGGACTTGAAGCACCTATATACACCACCGGAGCCAACTTCCTCGTTCCCGACACGGAAAAAGAGGTCGAGCGTGTGAAGAAGCATATCGACGTAGCGGCGGCAAACGGCGTTACTATGATGCGCCACGACGTTGCTTGGGGCTTTTACGAGGGCTACGAGGGTGAAAAGACTATCGAAGCCGCTATCGAAATAATGGCTCCCGCTATCCGCGAGGTTGCTTCCTACGGCGAAAGCAAGGGCGTTATCACCTGCAGTGAAAACCACGGCAGACTTTTTCAGGACAGCGACCGTATCCGTAAGGTATACCGCGCTGTAAACCATAAAAACTACCGCTTCCTTTGCGATATCGGCAATTTCGGCGGCGTTGACGAAAACTGCGCCACCGCAACCGCCGCACTTTCCGACCTTGTTTGCCACGTTCACTGTAAGGACAGCCTTTTCAGAGACGGTATGGCACGTAACCCCGGCGCCTTCTGGGGACTTACCCGTGGCGGAAACTATCGCCGTGCCACCATCTTCGGTCAGGGCGATAACCCTACCTTCCAATGCCTTAACGTAATTGCTTCCACGGGATATGACGGATACTATTCCATCGAGTTTGAGGGAATAGAGGATACTCTTCCCGCAATTCAGGCAAGCCACGATAATCTCGTCGCTATGCTCAAGGAACTGGGAAAATGAAAATAATCGGCGGAGCAGTGTTCTGCTCGGATAAAACCTTAAAAACAAAGGACCTCTGCTTCGAGAACGGCGTTATCACTGATTTTTCGGAAGGGGACACCTTTGACGCAACGGGGTGCTACGTTCTCCCCGGATTTATAGATACCCACAACCACGGCTGCTTCGGCACGGAGTTTTCCTCGCCCGATGAGGACCTTTCCGCAGGGCTTGATAAGCTGTGCAGGCTGGGCGTTACCGCGGTGCTTGCCACCACGAGGACCCTTGAATACGATGAGCTTTGCGCCGCCGCAAGAAATATCGGGCGGCAAAAGGACGAAAGGATCCTCGGTATCCACATGGAGGGACCCTTCGTAAACCCCGCGCGCATCGGTGCGATGAACAGACACAAGCTAAAAAATCCCGACATTTCTCTTATTGACGCTATGCAAAGAGAAAGCGGGGGAATGGTGAAGATAGTGTCTATGGCGCCGGAGCTTGAAGGCGGGTACGAAACCGTAAAATACTGCGCCGAAAATGGCATAACCGTTTCTATGGCGCATACGGACGCTACCTACGAACAGGCGCAAAAGGCGTTTTTCCTCGGCTCAACGAGGCTTACACATACCTATAACGGTATGCGCCCCTTTGCTCACCGCGATCCGGGCGTCCTCGGCTTTGCCTTGACGGAGGACGGCGTGGGCTGTGAGCTTATATGTGATCTTTACCACGTTTCTCCCGCCGCCATAAGGGTTGCCCTTCGGTGCAAGGGAATTGATAATATCACTATGATAAGCGACAGCGGCGTGTTTGCGGGACTTGGCGACGGCGAATATATCGTTGACGGCAGAAAGCGTTACGTCCGTGACGGTCTGTGCCTTGCCGATGATAACAAGACCATTGCGGGAAGCACCAAAACTCTGTACGACGGCGTAAAAAATATGCTTTCTCTGGGATACACTCCTGCAGAGGTGGCTGTAATGGCATCCGTCAACCCTGCAAAGGCTTGCGGGGATACCACCCGCGGCTCACTGGATACGAGCAAGCGCGCAGATATAGTGGTAATGGATAAAAACTTTGATATAGCCGCAGTTTTCCTTGGCGGCGAAAGGATCGTTTAGAAAAAATGGCATACTATTTGGGAATAGATATCGGCGGCACGGGCGTTAAGCTCGGTGTTGTTGACAGCGAACAAAGAAAGATCGTGTACGATACCTCGGTGCGCACCCGCGTGACCGCAGGTCAGGACGCTATCGTGGAGGATATTATTGCCGCCGCAAAAAAGATCATGGAGCTTTATCCTGTCGAGCGCGTGGGCATCGGCTCTGCGGGCAGGATCGACCGTGAAAAGGGTATCGTTATCACCGCAGGCAATCTGCCTTTCCGCGACCTGCCCTTGGCACAGCGCATTTCCGATGCCTTGGGTGTCCCCGCAATGCTGGATAACGACGGAAACTGCGCCGTTATCGGCGAATATCTTGCGGGCGTGGCAAGAGGCAAGAAGGACGTTGTAATGATCACCGTAGGCACCGGCATCGGCGGCGGTATCATATGCAACGGAAAGCTGCTCACGGGTAAAAACGGCAGAGCGGGTGAATTGGGACATTTCGTTATCAATATTTACGATCCCAAGCCTTGTCCCTGCGGACTTCACGGCTGCTTTGAGCAGTATTGCTCCGCAAAGGCGCTTACCGCCAACACCGCAGAGGCAGTGGTCTTCCATCCCGCATCCATTCTTGCGGCTGTGGCAGAGGAGCGCGGCGGCGTAGACGGACGGACCGCCTTTATTGCGGCTGAAAGGGGCTGTAATATAGCACAGCTTCTGCTTGATAAATATTTCGAAAACTTCGCTCTTGCACTTGACAGCATAGTGAAGATATTTATGCCCGAGCTGGTCATCATCGCGGGCGGCATCACCAACGAGGGCGAGGGATTCCTCTCCCGCCTCCGCCCCCATCTCCTGCCCGAAGCAGAGGTAGTAATATCACCACTCAAAGGCGACTGCGGGCTATTCGGCGCAGCCCTCCAGTGGCTCCTGTAGCGCTCGGTAAAAGCACTGTAGATCGAAACGCAAAGACGTGTGAAACGTAATAACAAATGAGAGAGGTTTCAGATAATCTCTCGCATTTTTGTTTGTTTATAAGGTAGAAACCCGCAAACGGGTTTCTTTTTATTTTGCGTTTCTAAATGTTTTTACTCGGGGGGCAGTAGAATACTACAGCTCCCCACTCGTAAAAAACATTTTCTACAGCGTTTTACCATCGCGCCGTTCAATCAGACTTTGAGTTATTGTAGCCGTTATTTTCGCAAAACTTTCGGCGTGTTCGTAGGGCAGGGGCTTGCTCCTGCCGCGACCGCTCTCACGAAACTAATGTCTGTAATAACTAAAAGTCTGATTGAAGCAGGGAGCTGTATAAACAAAGCAGAATGAATTTTCAGGCGCGGGGTGCTGTACAAAGGTACTGCCCCCCGACTGAAAATTTATAGAAACGCAAAAAAATTAAAAAGGAATTTGTTTTTACAAATTCCTACCTAAAACCGAACAAAACAAAAGACGAGAGATAAACTAAATCTCTCGTCTTACTTTTATTTGTCTTTTTTGCGTTTCGGTCTGCGCAGTTTAGACAGTTCCCATCACCAGACCGGTTTTTCGTTTTTGTCGTGTTTTACAGGCTGCAATTCTTTGGGCTTTATATCGCCTGCCTTGGTAAGAGCTATCTTCGTCATAAGAGGACCGAGGAGCTCGTACACGAGAACCGCAAAGAGAACTATATTTCTTATGATCGCACCGTCTGCGCCCAATTCAGCGGCAACGGTAACGGACATTCCCAAAGCAACGCCCGCCTGAGGGAGAAGGGTTATGCCCAGATACTTCTGAATGGAAGGATCGCACTTCATAAATTTGGAGCTTATATTTGCGCCGGATATTTTGCCCGCGCTTCTGAAGATGATGTATACCACGCCGATGACGATGACTGCCCAATCGGTGAACACGCTCAGATCAAGCTCTGCGCCGGAGATTACGAAGAACAGCACGAAGAGGGGAGCGGTCCATCTGTCAACCTTAGCCATAAGCTCCTCGGAAAATTCGCACAGATTGCAGAATATGGTGCCCAGCATCATACATACAAGAAGGGGAGAGAAGCCTATTTCAAGCTCGGTGCCGGGGATGGCAAAATGAAGCTTGGATATTGCAACCGCAAGGAAAACGTAGGTGATGGAAATACACATACGCTTTGAACGGGAGAAGAAGAACTTTTCGGAGAAGTTGAATATAACGCCGATCAAGGAGCCGAGAAGCAGAGAACCGATTATCTCGATAAGGGGATTAACGGCAACGGTAAAGATGGAAAGGGACGCACCGGAGCTGAGCGCCTTTGCGATACCGAAGGATACTGCGAAAACTATAAGTCCCACAGCGTCGTCCAACGCAACTATGGGGAGCAGTATGTCGGTAAGCTTACCCTTTGCCTTGTACTGGTTAACAACCATCAGTGTTGCGGCGGGAGCGGTAGCGGTTGCGATTGCGCCGAGGGTTATTGCCGTTGAGATGGAGAGCTTATCGGGCATAAGGAAGTGAAGACCGATAAGAGCCGCGTCAACGAAAATAGTGGCAACTATTGCCTGAAAAATCGCAATGACCGTAGCCTGCTTGCCTATCTTCTTAAGCTGGGAAACACGGAATTCGTTACCGATTGCAAAGGCGATAAAGCCGAGAGCCACGTCGGATATAACGCCGAGTGCCTCAACGTGCTCGCTCGTAGTAAAGCCCAAGCCCTCAATGCCCAGCTGACCAAGCACGAAGGGACCGATAAGCAGACCTGCTATAAGATATCCCGTTACAGCGGGAAGACCGAGCTTCTTTGCGGGACGGGACATTAAAAGTCCTGCAAAAAGAGCCACAGCTATTTCAAATAAAACTATCATTTTTTACACTCTTTTCATATATTTTCAAACCAAATAATTATACTCCTTCGCGCTCGGTTTTTCAACGGCAAAATACATAATAAAAAAGAGAAAATACGCGGATTTTTATTTGTTTTTGTGTTTTTGCCTCCCTATTGACATTTTGTTATATGGCGGTTATAATACTAACTGTTCAATTATAGTTGATTTTCGGTTGAATTTTACTTTATTTTCCTGCGGTAGCATATATCATTGTAACCCGTATAAAAATAGGAGAACCCGTATGTTAAAAATTCTCATTGCAGAGGACGACAGAGAGCTTAACCGACTTTTTTCACACGTGCTCATAAAAAACGGATATGCCGTAAAGGGCGTTGCCGACGGAAAAGAAGCCCTTGACGCTATGGAAAAAGAGTATTTTGACCTTATCATATCCGATATTATGATGCCCAACGTGGACGGATACGAGCTCGTCCGCTCCCTTCGCGACGCGGGCTATACCACCCCCGTAATGATGATAACCGCAAAGGACGCCTTTGACGATATGCGCCTCGGCTTCCTTTCGGGCAGTGACGATTATATGATCAAGCCCGTCAACGTAAACGAAATGGTACTTCGCGTAGGCGCACTTCTCCGCCGCGCGCAAATGATAAACGACCGCCGTCTGGTTATCGGCGATACGGTGCTGGAGTGCGATTCCCTCACCGTCACCACAGAGGAGGGAGCGCAGGTGCTTCCTCAGAAGGAGTTTATGCTGCTGTACAAAATGGCGTCCTTCCCCGGCAGAATATTTACCCGCCAACAGCTTATGGACGATATATGGGGCTACGAATCTGATTCGGATTCCCACACGGTGGACGTCCATATCGGCAGACTTCGCGACCGCTTCCGTGAAAACAAGGATTTCCGTATCGTAACCATGCGCGGAGTAGGGTATAAGGTGGTAAGAGAATGAAGAAAATAGACGGCGAGAGGCTGAGATCCTATTTCGGCTTACAGTTTTACCTGTCGCTGGTAGTTATTATCGAAATAATCACCACCGTCGCCTTGGCGGTGCTGGTGTCCTTTCTGCTTGAAAACTACCATATAAACCTTGATATTTCGCCTCTTTTGTGGGTATTGGTCCTTTCGGGCGGTATCGGAAGCGTGTGCGCCTTTCTTTTAAACCGCTGGCTCCTTTCACAGATACCCGAATTAAGCAAAAATATGCGCGAGGTTGCTTCGGGCAACCTTAAAAAGAAGGTCACCACCACCAGCCGTATACGCGAAATACAGGAAATGTACGAAAGCTTCAATATTATGACGGAGGAGCTTTCCGCCACCGAAATACTGCAGACGGATTTCGTTTCCAACGTTTCCCACGAATTTAAAACTCCCATTAACGCCATCGAGGGCTACGCCACTCTTTTGCAGGACGAGACGCTTTCCGAGGAAGAGGAAAGGGAATACGTAGAAAAAATACTGCTTAACACCAAGCGCCTTTCCGACCTTGTGGGAAACATACTGCTTCTTTCCAAGGTGGATAATCAGGCAATTCCCTCAAGCCGCGCAACCTACAGCCTTGACGAGCAGATACGCCGCGCCATACTGTACCTTGAGCCCAAGTGGGAAAAGAAAAACATTCTTTTTGACGTTGAGCTTGATACGGTGGATTACTACGGCAACGAAAGCCTTATGCTCCATATATGGACCAATCTTCTGGATAATGCCATTAAATTCAGCCCCGAGGGCGGCGAGGTGCGCGTGCGCCTTTACGAAAAGGACGGAAACGTGGTCTTTTCCGTGTCCGACCAAGGCGCGGGTATAGACGAAAACGCCAAAAAGCATATATTCGATAAATTTTACCAAAGCGAGACCTCCCACAAGGGAGAGGGCAACGGCTTGGGACTTGCCTTGGTAAAGCGTATAACCGACCTTGCGGGCGGCACCGTCACGGCGGAAAATCTTTCCCTCGGCGGATGTCGGTTCGAGGTAATTTTCCCCAATATCAAGCAATAATATAGAGTACGATCGGCTTTTTTACTTAAGGAGGAAAAATGGAATACTATAATAAAGACGTAAATTCGGTCATAGAAACCTTACAGACCGACGCGAGTGCGGGACTTACCACCGCAGAGGTGGCTTCCCGTCAAGCCAGATACGGCGCAAATATGCTTAAGGGCAAAAAGAAAAAGGGTATGTTTTTAAAATTTCTTGACCAGTTCAAGGACGTTATGATACTCATTCTCCTTGCCGCGGCGGCAGTTTCCTTCGTCGTTGCAATACTTGAGGGTGAGGCAAAGGGATTTTTTGAGCCTGCCCTTATACTCATAATCGTAGTTGTAAACGCCATAATGGGCGTTATTCAGGAGAGCAAGGCGGAAAAAGCCCTTGAAGCCTTAAAGAGTATGTCCGCCCCCCATTCCCGCGTCATCCGCGACGGTGAGGAGCATATAGTTATGGCTTCTGCGCTGGTTCCCGGCGATATCATCAAGCTGGAGGCAGGAGATTTCGTTCCCGCAGACGCGCGCCTTATATACAGCGCATCTCTCAAAAGCGAGGAAAGCGCGCTGACCGGTGAATCCGTCCCCTCCGAAAAGGACGCCCTTGCCGTAGTTGACGAGGACGCACCTATCGGCGACCGCAGCAATATGGTATATTCGGGCTGCAGCATTACCTACGGTACCGCCACCGCGGTGGTTACGGATATCGGTATGAGCACCGAAATGGGCAAGATCGCCGCTCTTCTCACAGGCGAAGAGGACGGACAGACGCCCTTGCAGAAAAAGCTGGCAAAATTAGGCAAATATCTGGGCGTTCTCGCTTTGGGTATCTGCGCCGTTATATTCGTGGTAGGTCTTTTGAACGACCTTAACGCACTTGAAATATTTATGACAGCAGTCTCCCTTGCGGTATCTGCCATACCCGAGGGTCTGCCCGCTATAGTTACCATCGTTCTTTCCATCGGCGTACAGCGTCTTGCAAAGAAAAACGCGGTTATCCGCCGTCTTCCCGCAGTAGAAACCCTCGGCGGTGCCTCCATCATCTGCTCGGATAAAACGGGTACTCTCACCCAAAACCGTATGACTCTCGTAAAGGGCTGGGTTGAGGGCGAAAAAGACAGCGAGGATATCACGAGCGATAATTCGGAGCAGATGAAAAAGCTTCTCGCCTACGCAACCCTTTGCTCCGACGGCTCCGTCCTTATCGAGGCTGAAAAGGTCACCCATATCGGCGACCCTACGGAGACCTCTATAGTTCTTGCGGCGCACAACAACGGTATGTCCAAGGGCGAGCTTAACACCGCTTACCCCCGCGTGGCTACCATTCCCTTCGATTCCGACCGAAAGCTGATGACCTCCGTAAATAATATCGACGGAAAATTAACGGTTATCGTAAAGGGCGCCTTTGACGTTATGGCTTCCCGCTGTGTTGCAGGCAACCTTGACGAGGCAAAACGCTTTACCGAAGCTCTCAGTGAGGACGCTCTCCGCGTTCTTGCGGTGGGCTATAAGGTTATAGATGTTCTCCCCGAGGAGATCACCTCCGAAGCCCTTGAAAACGGACTTACCTTTATGGGTATTCTCGGTATGATCGACCCGCCCCGTCCCGAAGCAAAGGCGGCTGTGGCGACCTGCCTCCGCGCAGGCATACGTCCCGTTATGATCACGGGCGACCATATTATCACCGCCTCCGCCATCGCCCGCGAGCTTGGCATACTCCGTCCCGGACAGCGCGCTATCACGGGAACGGAATTGGACGCTATGTCCGAAGCAGAATTGGACTCCTGCGTTGAGGATATTTCCGTATACGCACGCGTTTCTCCCGAAAACAAAATACGCATTGTAAAGGCTTGGCAAAAGAAGGGACACGTTGTTTCCATGACCGGCGACGGCGTAAACGACGCTCCCGCGCTCAAAGCCGCAGATATCGGCTGTGCTATGGGCATTACGGGCACCGACGTTGCCAAGGGCGCATCGGATATGACCCTTTCCGACGATAACTTTGCCACCATCGTCGATGCGGTAAAGGAAGGCAGAGGCATATACACCAATATCAAAAAGGTCGTGGGCTTCCTTTTGGGCACCAACTTCGGCGAGGTGGTCTCCGTCTTTACGGCAATGCTTATATGGCATAGATCTCCCTTTATGTCTATGCAGCTTCTCTGGATAAACCTTATTACCGACGGACTTCCCGCCATCGCTTTGGGTATGGAGCCTACGGAAAAGGATATTATGGACGTTCCCCCCAGACCCAAAACCGAAGGTCTGTTTGCCCACGGCTACGGCGTGCGTATCGTCCTTCAGGGTATAATGTTCGGCGGACTTGCTCTTGCGGCGTACGCTATCGGTCTTAACGCAGGCGGCGAAACCGCAGGTCAGACAATGGCGTTTATGGTTCTTGCCTTCTCCCAGATCGTTCAGGCGTACAATATGCGCTCCGAACACTCGCTGTTCAAGATCGGTATATTCACCAACAAGACCCTTAATCAGGCGGCAGCTATCGCTACCGTTCTTATGGCAATAGTGCTGTTCACCCCCGTTTCCGTGGTATTCGGTCTCACTTATCTCACTTGGGATCTGTATCTCATCGCCCTCGGACTCATTCTCGTACCCTTCGTGGTTATGGAAATTGCAAAGGCTTTGGGTGCATTCAAGCGTCATAAATAAAAAACATCCCGAAATAATAAAGGCTCTGCACACGCAGAGCCTTTAAAAATTATATATTAAGTTTCATCAATTAATAATCAGTGCTTTGATATGTGAATTCCCAATAGTTTGGGTCTTCGTGGTTCTCCATAACGTGTGCTATATAGTCATCAAACACCCATATTCCATTTTCTTTTACTAATGAATACGTAAATGTGTGATGTCCCGGAGATAGTTCTAAGTTTTTGGTTCCGTTATATGGATATTCACAGCACATAGAGTCACCGTAGAAATAGTGCCCTTCAGGAATAGTGAACTCTACCTGTATAATATACCCGTTTTCGGATTCTGTTACGGTATAATGCTCTTCATATCTGCTTCGTCCAAAACCCATAGCGGGAAAAGAGTAATCATAAAGTTTTCCGTTGTGCAAAACCCAATCTTTTGGTATTAACTCATATGCTATTGAGTGTGTATAATGAGCAAGATAGTAGTCACATATAGCGCGTAACACATCTTCTCCGTCACCTTTTAATCTATGATAAGATTCGGCTTCCACAAGTATGGTCCCTGAACCTATATCTTTGTATTTTACAATGCCATCGAGTCCGATTATTTCTGCTATATACGAGACGCATTGATCGTGATATATGTCGTACGCCAACAAATACGCTTCGTTGTAAAAATCAAGAATGTCGTTACCGCTAAAGGAAACAGTTCCGCCTTCCGGCGCTTTTGTTTTATGTTCAGAAAAATATGAGTTTATAAAGCTCATTGCTAATGCGTTTCCTGCCGACCTTTCCTCTGAAGTAAATCCACCGTCTTCTTGCGTGTTATCCGGCGTTGCCGATTCCTCGGGCGCAGGCTTGTCCTGCGAGGAGTTTTCGGTTTCCGGATTGCTGTCGTTTCCGGTATTATCGTTTGAGTATTCGCTTTCTTCTGCGGGAATGCTCGTTTCCGGCACGGACACCTCTTCAAAAACCTCCTTAGATATTTCGCCTGTTGATGTCCCCGCATTGCTCTTTTCTTTCGAAACTTCGGTATTAACCGAAGCATCGCCGCGGCTTACGTCTGTTTCATTTTCGCGTCCACGCAGAAACAAAATGGAAGCCAAAACTATTACAGCTGCTGCCAAGAAAACCGTAAGAATGATATGTAGCTTGTTGCTTTTCACGATGCTCTCCTAAATATGTTTAAATTTGTTTTGCGTAAATGAGTTATACAACTCAACTATTGTAGTGAATTGTTGCTTTTGTCAAACACGAGTTATACCAATCTATATAAATATTTTTCCATTCTGCTTCAGAACCTCTATAGTATACATTCGTTAAGTCGGTGCAGTCGGTAAATGCTTTCATGCCGATTTTCGTTACACCCTTGCCGATAGTTATTTCGGTGAGTTTTTCGCAGCCACGGAACGCTTCTTCGCCAATGCACGTAACTGCATCCGGAATGATTATAGAAGTGAGATTTGTACAATTTTCAAACATTTGATTGCGTATATCGGTTACACCTTTGCCTATAGTAACGCTTGTGAGGCCATTACAGTTCCCAAATGCCCAATCTCCAAGATAGGTTACGCTGTCGGGAATGGATACAGTGACAAGAGAGGTACATCTATAAAACGCCAATGTTCCTATGCTCGTAACGTTTTCCCCTATGGTTATGTTTACTAGACGAGAACACTCGGCAAATGCGCTGCCGCCAATGGAAATCACGCTGTCCGGAATTATTATGGTAGTAAGGCTAGTACATTCGTAAAAGGCGCTAGCTCCTATCTCTTTTACACCGTTGCCAATACTCAATTTCGCAAGACTTGTGCATCCGTAGAACGCATAAGATTTGATAGCAAGCACACTATTGGGAATAGTTACAGCAGAAAGATTGATGCAATTATCGAATGCGTATCGATCAATTGTAATTACGCTATTAGGAATAATCACGCTAACAATCTGTTCGCAATCTAAGAACGCACGCTGTTTTATTTCCGTGACTTTATAACCGTCAATTTTAGGCGGAATTTTTAAATTGGTATCTTCACATGTGCCTATGCCGGTAATGGTGCAAGTAACACCGTCGGAATTCACGCTATACGATAAACCTTCCGAAAAATCTCCTGTGGCTTTGACGTATGAATCTGTGTAGCTTTTACCGCAGTTTTCACAAGTGTGAGTCGTATATCCGTCATCGACATCGGTAGGAGGCGTTACGATGGAAATGTACTTATGTCGCGTCTCGGGAATAGTTTCAGTTTCGTTGTAACCGCACGCGGAACACGTATGCTTTTTAGCACCCGAAGCTATACAAGTAGCTTTTGTAACGACTTCCCATTCACCGTAGGTATGTGCGGACATATCGGACTCGTTGCCGCAGCTACATTCTTTCCAATGAGAGGTTGCGTTCGCTGCCCAATCATTCGAATACTTGTGGGAATGGGAAAGAACGGGAATTGCGACAGTTTCTTTGTATCCGCAAACCGTACATGTACGATGTTTGCTTCCTTCTGATTCTTCCGTGGCTTCTTTGGTGGTAATCCAATTTCCGTAACTGTGGTTCGCAGTATCTGATTTGTTCCCGCAAGTACACTTTTTCCAGTGGTCGGTTTCGTTGAAAGACCAAGCGTCGGAATAATTGTGGGTGTGCTCGACGGGGTCACCGGTTTCCGTTTCGGAAACGTCCTCGAAAATATCATCGGATATTTCTTCTGAAATGTCCGCTGAAACGTCATCCGCGGTGACCTTAGAGATTTCGCCCATTGAGGCTTCCGTATGGCTTATTTCCCTTGAAGCTTCGGTGTTAACAGAAACGTTATCGTCGCTTGTGTTGCTTTTGTTTTTGCACCCACGCAAAAACAAAGCGGAAGCCAAAATAACCACAGCGATTGTCAAAAAAACCGTAAGAAATATGTGCATTATATTCTTTTCTTTCATATCATTCTTCAAACCTCTTTAAAGACGAATTTTGTTTGTGCGCGAAGGCGTCGCGAACATTATGACTATACTAAAAAGCCTCGCGCAGATATGCGTGAGGCTTTTGCTGCTCGCAAATTTGTGTTAAATTGCTTTTGTTATTTGCGTACTTTCTTTTTCATGCCGGAAATAAACAAGAAGATTCCTATAAGAGCACCGATGCCGGTCACCGCCACGGGAATTACGGATGCACTTTCAGCGGAGGTTGCCAACATCATCAATGTAGATAAGAAAGGCATGCCAAAAGCTGCAGTAAGTATGCAACCAACAATAATTTTAGGCTTGCTTCTTCTGGGGGCGTTTAACTGGGCAATTCTTTTTTCCTCTTCTTCTTTGTAATATGTTTCGAGTGTTTCGATTTGCTCTTCGGTAAAGTCGACGATTTCGTAAGCAGGTGTTGCCACTATTTTTCTGCCGCTTGTACGGATGCTTATTACAATGCTCTGTCCTTCTTCCACGAATGCTTCGATAATCCATTTATCACCTAAGTTTTTAACGGCTTGGTTTCGTTCAAGCGTATCCCATAACGCTCCGGAGGAAGACGTGTTGTTGTACACAGATGCTTGAAACTTTCCGGCAGCGCGTTCGACGTTGGAAGTCGAGTAAATTTCAAATCTGTGAGGACCGGGATCGAGCTTATAAGTTAAATCGTGCCCAACAGTCGTTGCTCTGCCACCGTCTACTGATATATAACCGCCAAAGCTTTCGTTGCCGTAGATTAAAGTAGAATAGTATGCTGACATAACAATGCTCCTTTTCAAAATGTGGGCGCATTTCCGCCCTTTTTGACATTGTATCATATTAAAACCCATAAGTCAACAACTTTAACGGAAATAAAGCGATGTTTTTCGTGTGTATATGGGGTATTATATTATACGAAGGCGGTGAATATATTGGACGAAAAGCAGTTTGCTTTACGATTAGCACAGTTAAGAGAAAACAAGGGCGTTTCTGCGCGGGAAATGAGTCTTGCAATAGGTCAAAATGCCGGATACATCAATAATATTGAATCGGGGAAATCATTGCCGTCGCTTACGGGTTTCTTCTATATATGCGAATATCTTGATGTTTCCGAGAATGAATTTTTTGATTTAAACTCTGTCAACCCCTCAAGGCTTGATTCGATTGTGAAACAACTGAAATTTTTGGATGATACACAGCTCAACGCAATATTTGAACTTGTAAAAGTGATGAATAAAAAATAAGTATATAAAAAGGCTCTGCTTCGTGCAGAGCCTTTTTCAGGTTATTCTATTCAAGCGCTTTATATATTTCCGCCCAGACCTTTTCGTCCTGCTCGGTCATTTTATCCCAATCAAAGGATGCGATAAAGGCTTTCTTTTCCTCCTCGGTTAAAAGCGCCTTTTTCTTGTACGCAGTCTTTTTTGCGGCAACGAATTCGTTCAGCTTAACGAGTGCTTCCTTGGTGTAATTGGGATTGTGTCCCTTTCCCTCAACAAGCAAAAAGGAAATATTTTCCTTGCCCTCAAGTCCCTTTTTAAGGTAATCGAAGTGGATTTCCTTGTTTACCAATTTATCGTCATCGGAATAAATAAGCAAAACGCGCGCATCTGTTTTTGAAAGGCTTTCCACCCCGTCGTAGCCTACGAAATCGGGGTTGGAGGCACGCTCCACCTCGTAAATATGCTTGCGGTACATTTTCAGCAGACCTGCAAAGTTCTGGTCCACCATTTTTTTCACGGAAGCAAATCCGCTTAACACCACCACGTGGGTTATATCGGGATGAAGTGCGCAGATGTTCAGCGTGGAAAATCCGCCCCAGCTGTGTCCCATTACGGAAATATCCGCAGTGTTTATATTTTCGTCCGCCTTCAAGGCGTTCAGGCAATCGTTAAGGTCGCAAAGTGACTGCCCGAACCCGTTGGTGCTTTCTCCCTCGGACTCCATACAGCCGGTGTGATCGTATGCGAAAACGCGGTAGCCCCCACTGCACAGCATCTCGATCTCCTTCATATAGGCTCTGTGCCCGCCGCCGTAACCGTGGTCAAATACTATCAGTCTGCTCTCGTCGGGGTTTTCGTAGCAATAAAAATATCCCTTAAGGGTGTTTCCCGCAGAGGAAGTAAAGTTATAGGGGGTTGCCGTAAGACCTTCAAAATCGCGGTGGGAAAAATAAAAGGTGCTTCCGTCCCCGTCGCATCTGCCGTAAAGGGTGGAGCGGAACACTTTTTCTATCTGCTTTGCAAAAATCATCTTTCATCACGTCCTTACCTGTATTATACAACCTTTTTAATAAAATTTCAACTACCCCGTAATACAGTCTATAATCATCATCAGCGTAAGTCCCAAGCCGAAGAAAACCGTGCCCACGTGGGAGGATTCCTTTAACAATTCCTCCGCTACCACGTAAAACATCGCCCCTGCCGCAAAGGCAAGAAAATAGGGTATAAGAGGAATAACGGAACCCGCCAGCAAAAAGGTTATTACCGCCGCCACAGGCTCCGCCGCGCCGGACAGGGCGCCAAGCAAAAAGGCTTTTCCCTTGCTTACCCCCTTTGCCTTTAAGGGCAGCGATATTATTGCCCCCTCGGGGAAGTTTTGTATTGCTATTCCCAGCGACAGCGAAAAAGCCGCCGCGGCGGTTATGGTGCCGCTGTTTTGTGTAAGCCCCGCAAGTATTACTCCCACCGCCATACCCTCGGGTATATTGTGCAGAGTCACCGCCAAAAACAGCATTTTGGATATATCTCCGTCCTTTTTGGTGGGAATATATCTGTCAAGAGCGAGCATCAGTATAAATCCAAGCCACATTCCCGTTAACGATGGCAAAAATCTGTATATTCCAAGGTGCGCGCTTTCCTCAATGGCGGGCAGAAGCAGGCTCCAGAAGGACGCCGCCACCATAACTCCCGCGGCAAAGCCCGTAAAAGCCTTTTCCACCCTCGGGTGCATTTTCCCCTTTAAAAAGAATACGCACGCCGAACCCAGGGTGGTGCCCATAAAGGGTATCAGCATCCCGTTAATTATATCAGCCAAAAAATATCAACCTCCGTAATATCAATATATTACGGCTTTCGACACGGTGCTACAAAAGCTTTTCTCAATATCAAAGGACGGAGAAATTTGTTCTCCGTCCTTTTTGCGTATCATTTATTTTTTATTAAAGCAATCCTCGGGAATTTCTTTACCGAAATCCTCGTAGCAGTCGTGCCACACACATCCGTCGGGATAATAAACGTCCTTGCCCTCAAGACATTCATCATCAGCGCAAAAGAGTATATTTAAACGATATCCCTTTTCTTTGCCCAATTCCACGAGCTCGTTCATATCGTCTGCAGACAATTCGGTGTGTATGAAGGTATATTCCACGATATATTCTTCCGTGTTTTTATCTTCGGGATATACGTGCGTGTTTTCTGTTTTTGCGCGGTATTTCAAGTCTGTTGCGCCGAGCCAATCTTCAAACTGCTTAAATTCGACTTCATTCAGCAGCTTTGAACTGCGAGGCAGATCATAAGCAGAATTTATGTCGGTATAACGAAAAACAATAATTTTTACGGGATACAGCAGATCAAGGTTTTCCTCATATTGGTAATATCGTGTGGTGGCCTCCAAAAATCCGTCCACAAAGGGGTGCACAGCCGCATCCGAGGAATCGGACATACAACCGCCAAACACTTGAAGCCCTTTAAGAAAATCCCAGCCGTCGTTTTCTTTAGGCTCGGTATTCTCCGCTACAGCGTCGCTTTCTTCGGGAATATTTTCTTCGTTCGGAAGGCTTACTTCGGGCACGCTCTCGTCAGGTTCGCTTTCGTCAGGCGCACTTGCTTCGGGCGCGCTTTCTTCCGCTTTGTCACTATAGGATTCGTCGATCTCACTTTCCTCTATGGATTGGGACATATCGTTCGAAGTAACCATGTCAATATTTGCTTCGCTTGTCTCTATAGTGTTGCAAGCGATTGTGCAAATTGAAATTAAAGCAATTAAAGCTGGTATAAGTAGTATTCTTTTCATTTATATAGTCGCCTCTCGATAATTACATTACCACCACGCAAGACCAAAATAAGTTCTTGCCCCAGTAGATTCATTAATATATACGCGGACCTTATATGTTCCGTAACCGTATGTTGCCGGATTAAATTGAAGTATTTCAAGATTTGAGTTACGATTAGCTTTGGCATCAGCAGACAGAGTTATTTGTGCGCCGTTAGGAGCAATAATCACTAAATCCAAATCCGCTAACTCTCTTTCTACATCAGGAAGCGAAACATGTCCAGCGTTAGAACTTGAAAACAAGACGTTTTTAATCCATGCCAAAGACACTCTTATTTGTGTATCGGTATTTGTTGCGGTGAAAGTATACTCTTTATAAGTGTCATATTCCGATGAAGAAAAAGAAGAACTGGCGAATGTTCCTCTATAGTTGGTGTACGTGCAGTCTTGCGCATTAACAACTCCTGCTCCATAAATATCAAAATTCGCGTCATTTGAATCATATTGGTGTTCAGAATGGCTGATAGATGCAGTTAGTATAGCCTTCATTAAATCTTGAAGCGTTGCAAGTGCCGGCATTTGTTGTATTAATTGTGCCATAATTCCTGCGACATGCGGCGCTGCGAAACTTGTGCCCGTGTTAGTATATCCTGATGAAGTCGTGATATCAGTACCGGGTGCTACTAAGTCGGGTTTATTTGCAGTTGTGGCAACATCATTAACATATACTTCTTGATAACAAGAAGATGGGTTTATTTCATCATCGTTCCACATAGCAGTGTTTTTATCATCAAGGTTTCCGACAGTTACAACATTGTAGGCGATAGCCGGATGCATAACATAATGATAAGGGTGCGATAAATTTTCTACGTTTCCTGCGGCAACAACGACATGCACGCTATGGCTATTCGCGATATGGTCTACCCATTTATCAATGAAATTATACACACCAAAGTCGTTGGTATACCCGAAACTCATATTAATTATGTGTACATTTTGAGATAGTAGCCATTCAGTTCTTGAACACATATTGGTAAAATATGAAAATGCAGTACAATATAAATTTGCGTCGGGCACAATCCCTTTATATGAACCGTTCGAAAGTATTATTTCCGCTACCATCGTTGAATGATCATCTGGTACATTAAGTCCTGTCTGGATGGTTACGTGTCCGGAAGGTAAGACCGCGGTTGATTCGGGAATGGTGCCTTTTTCAATCATACCTATTTTAATATTATTACCAGATAAACCGCCGGTATCTCGGACATAATCAGCTTTCGTGACAGCCGCTCCAACATTTATTGCTGCGCATGATTCTGATTCTGGAGCATAATACATCGTATTAACATCGGAATCTTTTGCAAGTGTTTCTATCTGCGACGTAGTAAGCTCGACTATCATCATAGGTGCGTAGGAGCATATATATGCGCCTTCTGCCGTGCTTGCTTTTTTAAGAAATGCATAGTCATTAACAAAAGCTTGGTGTGCTTGTGTTTGCATTTGCGCGTATATTCTGCGCTCTGCGGCGATGTATTTATCTACGTCTTCCAAGGTAACGGTATCAATTTTGCCTTGGTCTACCAAAGCGCGTATACTATCCTTGTTGTAGCCGGATTTTGCCAGCGCTATTTCTTCTACAACAGCCGTGTCAATTTCCGTAGTCCATATACTTACGGGGATTTTCGCTGTAGCCGTTGCAGAATCCATTACGCTTTGAAGTTCTGCCGTAATAACTCCGTTTTCCGCTTCAATGCCCGTATCAGCAACGGCAAGAACGGTTAAATAGGAAACGGCGAGCAAAACAACCACGGCGAGGGAAATGATTTTTTTCTTCATTGTAAAGTCCTCCGTATTTTATTTCATAAATCTCGTTTGTATTCTGTGATAAAAATGAAACCATTGGTATCGCCGCCTTTCCTTACATTATTTGGTAAATATTTCCATTTCCACATATATATTACCATATATATTCCCGCTATGCAATAGTGCGCCGTGTAGAAAATATACTGCCGTTTTTGTGCAGGTTACAAAAAACGCCCCCAATCCGCCGTAAGCATTGACAAGACGCGTGGTCAGGGTGTATAATCTGTATATATGAAAACTCTTGTATTTCGGGGGATTTTTTAATGGGAGCTGAAAAAAAGAACGGCTTTAACCTTACCGTCACACAGCTTATAGCCTTAAGCTTCGTGCTCGTTATATTGGTAGGCACCACCCTTTTGTGCCTGCCCGTCTCCACCAAGGGGGAGGGAGGCGCTTCCTTCGGGGATGCGCTGTTCACCTCCGTAAGCGCCACCTGCGTAACGGGACTTGTCGTGCAGGATACCTATACCTATTGGTCCGTGTTCGGACAAGCCGTGATCTTGTGTATGATACAGATCGGCGGTCTGGGACTTATGACGGTGCTGTCTATGGTGTTTCTCTTTGCGGGAAAACGGCTCACCCTTAACGACCGCAAGCTGATGATGCAATCCACCGGCAAGGAAAGCATGAACAATAAGCTGGGCACCTTCGTCCGCTATATAGTTTTGGGCACGGTGGGCTTCGAGCTTTTCGCGGCAGTGATACTGGCATTCCGCCTTGTGCCCGCCTTTGGCTGGAGGGACGGTATATGGTATTCGGTGTTCCATTCGGTTTCCGCCTTTTGCAACGCGGGCTTTGACCTTTTCGGAAAAAACGAGCCCTTTTCGTCACTGACCACCGTAGCCTCCGACCCCGTTATAATCATAACCATCGGCGTGCTTATTCTGGTGGGCGGCACGGGATTTCTGGTGTGGGACGATATTTTCAAAAACAAATTCCGCTTTTCCCGTTATTCCGTCCATACGAAAATAGCACTTTCCGCATCTGCCGTTCTTCTCTTCGGCGGCTGGCTGCTTATGCTCGTGTTTGAATATTCCTCTCCCGCCTTCGAGGGCTTTACCCTTTGGGAAAAGATATATCATTCCTTTTTTGCCGCCGTCACTCCCCGTACCGCAGGCTTTAACGCCATCCCCTTTGAGGGAATGTCGGAATCGGGCATACTGCTCACAGACGTCCTTATGCTTATCGGCGGATGCTCGGGCTCCACGGCAGGCGGTATGAAGACCACCACCCTTGCGGTGCTGGTGCTGGCAACGGTGGCGTGCGCCCGCAAAAACAAAAGCGTAAACGCCTTCAAGCGCAAAATCGACGATGAGACCGTCCGCCAAGCCAGCGCTATCGCACTTATCTACGTCGTTGCGGCGGCGTTTGCCACCTTAGTGCTGTGTGCTATCGAGGATATATCCCTCAAAGAGGCGCTTTTCGAGGTTATTTCCGCAGTGGGCACCGTGGGACTTTCCATGGGCGTAACGCCTGCTCTTTCCATACCCGCAAGAATAGTGCTGATGCTGTTGATGTTCGCAGGCAGACTTGGCGGACTTACGTTCATACTCTCCCTTGCGGAAAGACGCTCTCACCCTCCCGTGGAGCGTCCTTCGGGCAAGGTGCTTATAGGATAATATAAAGGAGAAATAAAAAATGAAATCTGTTTTGGTAATCGGCTTGGGACGGTTCGGCCGTCATCTTTCGGAAAAAATGCTGGAATTGGGCAATCAGGTAATGGTGGTGGACGTTAACGCCAAGCTTATCGAGGACCTGCCCGAAATCTATACCGATTCAAGCATCGGAGATTGCACCAACGAGGGTGTTATCGCATCCCTGGGCGTAAAGGATTTCGACCTTTGCTTTGTAACCATCGGCGAAAACTTTGAATCCTCCCTCGTTATCACCTCTCTGCTCAAAAAGCACGGCGCAAAATACGTTTGCACCAAGGCAAACCGCACCATTCAGGAAGAGTTTCTGTACAAAATCGGCGCAGACGAGGTTGTGTATCCCGAAAAGGAAATAGGATACCGTATGGCGTACCGCTATAACGCACGCAACGTCTTCGATTACGTTCCCCTTGCCGGCGAATATTCTATTTACGAGATCCCCATTGCACGCTCTTGGGAAAACAAAACGGTGGCGGAATTGCAAATACTGAGAAAGCACCGCATAAACATAGTTGCCGTCAAGCGCGGGGACGAGATCCGTCCTCTCTTCAGCGCAGATTTCATTTTCCTTGCAGGCGACCATATCATCGCCGTGGGCCGCGAGGCGGATATCAATAAGATTGCTTCCAAAGCGTAAAAAGCCACCCCAAGAAACCTTTGGTTTCTCGGGGACCCCGGAACGCGGAACGAGAAACGCGGAACGAGGAACGAGGAACGAGAAAACCACCCCACAAAAACAAAGGACGGAGAAAAACTCCGTCCTTTAATTATTTTTTAATATTTTTCCCGTCAGCACGAGGGATACCGTGTACAGCAGTGAGATAACGGCGTCAAAGGCGTATCGGCTTTCACCCGTTATGCAAAGCACTGCCACCGTAGAAGCCACCCATAAAACCGAAACCGCCGCGGGTATATAGAATATGGGAGTAAACCCAAGCAATTTCTTTTTGTATATTATAATAAATACCACACAAGCCGTCATTCCCGCCAAAAACGCCGCTATATGTACAAAAGCAAAAACGGGAGGGAGAGAAACGGAATTGTTGGTTTCGTCACCCAAGGACGAAAGAATGCCAAATACTACGGCTATCATCGCAGTACCCATAAGCTCAACCGCGCAGTGAATAAAATTTGCCATTCCGTTAAGGGCGTGCCACACGGGAATTGCAAGGGGATATTCCTTTGTAAAAAGCAAAAGCCCGAAGGTGAGGAACACGAAAGCATATACGATGCTTGCTATTGAATCGATATCAAGCTTTTCACCGAAAGCCACACCGTAGGCAAGCAGCATTTTCGCCACGTACAAAAGGGCGCACAGGAAATACAGCACGGATACCCACAAACAAGGGTATTTTTTTGTTTTCATATACTAACCTCCTTTTCAGTGTATTTATTGTACCGTGTAAATTACTGTAAGTCAACCCTTTAATTGTAAACATTGACAACGGGTGCGTTGCGGGTGTATAATTCACTTATCAAATAACCGTTTTTCGGGGGTGTTTTTATGAATTTTCGGGAGACTGCTCCGGTATTGTCCGCACTGCTCAGAAAAGGCGTGTCCCTTGGCGCATACCCTTGCTTTGCCGCCTCTGCGGGCGCAGGGGAAGACGTCGAGTATTTCGAGCATTACGGTCACCGTTCCATTTATCCCAATGAAAAATACCTTACCGAGGATACCCTCTTCGATATGGCGTCCCTTTCCAAGCTTATAGGCACCACTATGGCGTGCCTGCGTATGGTGGAGGAGGGTAAGATAAATATAGAGGATAATATCGGCAAATATATCGAAAACTGCTACGGAAAAGATCATATAACCATTTTCCGCCTTATGACACACACCTCGGGACTTCCCGCGCATCTGCCCTTGTACAAAGAGCCCGACCCGACGAGAGTAACGGAGTATATTCTCTCGCCCGACCTGTTTTACGAAACGGGAAGCAAAACGGTGTATAGCTGTATGGGCTATATACTGCTTGGAAAAATACTCGAAAGTATCGAAAAAAAGCCCCTTGACGAGATCGTAAAGGAAAAGGTATTTATTCCCCTTGAAATGAACCACAGCTTTTACAACCCGCCCAAGGGTATTCCTTGCGCTTCCACGGAAAAGGATATTTTCACGGGGGAGATAATAAACGGCGTGGTCCACGATGAAAACGCCCGATTTTTAGGCGGTGTTGCGGGCAATGCGGGAACGTTCTGCACCCTTGCGGACGCAACCCGATTTGCACGTATGCTTTCCCTTCGGGGAAAGGGATATCTTTCCGCCTCCCTTTTTGAATATGCGGTTACCGACCACACGCCCTCCCTTTCCGAAAGCCGCGGGCTGGGATTTCAGCTTTATACGGGCAAGCCATTCCCCGCAGGCAACAAAATGCACTACGGCTCCTACGGCCACACGGGATTCACGGGTACGTCACTTTACGTGGATAACTCCACGGGTGTGTACGGCGTATTGCTCACCAACCGCGTCCACCCCACGCGGGAAAACAATATGCTTTCCATTTTCCGCAGAGATTTTTACAACACGCTCTTTTCGGAGGAATAAATGAAAAAAACCGTTTTAAACGGCGTCGACCGTATAGACCAATACCGTCATCTCTTTGAGGGGAAGCGTGTGGGACTTATAACCAACCCCACGGGCGTCAACAAAAATCTTGTTCCCACGGCGGATATCCTTTTTGATATGGGCGTGCTCGTATGTATGTTTTCTCCCGAGCACGGCGTTCGCGGCAACGCGCAGGCGGGTAAGCATATAGAAAGCTATACCGACGAAAAAACGGGTATTCCCGTGTACAGCCTTTACGGAGATAAGCCCCATATCCCCAAGGAGGCAATGGACCGCATAGATATAGTCGCCTTTGATATTCAGGATATCGGCGCGCGGTATTATACGTATATGTATACCCTTTCCTACGCTATGGAGGATTGCGCCGCCGCCGAAAAGACTATCGTCGTATTTGACCGCGTAAACCCCGTAGGCGGTGAAAGCCCGCAGGGCAATATTCTGGATACCGCCTTTTCCTCCTTCGTGGGCAGATACCCCCTTGCGGCGCGGCATAATCTGACTATCGGCGAATACGCACTTTATATAAACCAAACTCAGAATATCGGCTGTGACCTTGAAATAATACCTCTTTCGGGGTGGTCGCGCAGTGATCATTACGATGATACCGACCTTTTGTGGATACCGCCGTCACCCAATATTCCCACGGCGGACACCGCCCTTTGCTATATCGGCAACTGTCTTTTCGAGGGCACCAACCTTTCGGAGGGAAGGGGAACCACCCGCCCCTTTGAGTGTATCGGCGCTCCTTGGCTTGACGGGGAAAAGGTAGCGGAGCGGTTTAACCAAATGGGACTTTCTGGCGTAAAGGCGCGGGGCTGTTGGTTCACCCCCGTTTTTTCAAAGCACGCGGGCGTTCCTTGCGGGGGAGTATTTTTCCATATAACCGATAAGCGCGCATACCGCCCCTTTGAATCGGCATTGTATATGCTGGATATCATCCGCCGCACCCACGCCGAGCTTGCCTTTACTCCCTTTATCGACCTGCTTTTCGGCACGGACGTTATCCGCTCGGATACCTTCAACGCCGAGGAATACTTAAAAACCCTTTGCCCCGCCCTTCAACTTCACGAAAAAGAGATTAAAGAGTATTATTTGTATTAAGAAACGTTCGAAAAAATCGAATACAACAACAAAAAGCCGCGAATAAACGCGGCTTTTGCTTTTATTGGGGTGATTTCTATAATTCTTCCGTGTCGGGCGCTTCGGTGAGCAGTATTTCAAGGTTACCGTTTCTGCAGCGGATAGCGTCGATAAACTCCTGCGCCTTGTCCTTGTCCTTCATTTCCACCTTGTAGGTGAGCTTGTAAAGGCTTCCCATATTGGTGGTCTTTGTGGAAACGAGGCGGTGCTTTTTGGTGTACTGTGTAAAAATATCGTCAAACCCGTGGGCGATATTAAGAGATTCGGGAACGGTTACGTTAAGGAGAAGCAGTCTGTCCTCGCCCAGCCTTACGAAGGAGAGCACCACCGCCGCGGCGCAGACGATAAGCGAAAACATTATTGCTATTCCCACAAATCCGCTGGCGCACGCCAAGCCCGCCGTCATGGCAAGGAAAATTGCAACTATATCCTTTGCCTTGCCGGGTACGGAGCGGAAGCGCACCAGCGAAAAGGCGCCCATTACCGCAACGCCC
Organism: Clostridia bacterium; assembly: GCA_017625615.1. GTDB lineage: Bacteria > Bacillota > Clostridia > Oscillospirales > CAG-382 > SFLA01. The sequence continues at coordinate 30,623 of JAGAKP010000015.1, read as the reverse complement.
GTGCCGATGTTTCCGTTTACCATAGTTATTACGGTGTGAACGATCATAGGCAGAAGCACTAAAGCGACCAAAAAGCTTTTGCTCACTCTGGAGCGGAACGCGGCGGCGAATGCCGCAATAACACCGCAGACCATAGAGCAGGCAAGACATATAATATAGGTGGTCACGGTCACCTCCGTGCCGATAACCGAGCTGAATATAGAATCCATTGTATTTTCTCCTCTCTTTTTAACGGGGAATAGGTTTTTGTAACGTCATTAAATGGGAAATACCGTATTTTGAAAAGCTTGACGGATAAATTTTGCATTTATCCAAAGCCTCGGAAAGCCACAAGGGCATACCGCCGTTCGTTTTTATTTCAAGAATATATCTGCCGTCCTCGATGATCCTCGTGCCATCCGCTCCGACTGTCATATCCTTTTCATTATCCCTGAACCGAATATTCTTATCGAAGGTGATACGCAGTCCCTCGTCCTCCTTGCTGAAGAAGGCTTCCCGCTCGTATGCTATGAGCATAGAGGGCTTGGGGTGGCGGTAAAATTTCATTGCGTAGTCAATTTCCCGCATTATCTGGCTGTCAAAGGGGGGCGTTCCGCTGCTTATATATTCCTCTGCCGTGGAAAGGGGCATTTTCACTCTCCGCTTGTATACGACACCCTTGTACTTCTTTTTTATTTCCAAAAACACCATCGTGTCCTTTTTGGGCACACCGTAGCTTCGTATACGCAATTTCTCCTTATAGGTGCGTGCGTCTATGGAAGCGCGGATAAGCTGTCTGTCAGGCGTGTCGAGATACAGCGAGCATATAGTGCTTTTGCCGTGGGAATCGGCAACCAGCCTGTCCTTTATCAGTGAAAGCAGCATATCCTTTTTGCTTTCGTCTATGGGGTATTTCTTTTCCACCCGCTTGAATATGCAAATATCCTGCAACCCGCCGCCTCCTTTCACCGTAGCAGATTATAATAAATTTTGGTTAATCCAACCTTAAAGAGGTTATTTTTTCTTTTTTACCGTGTAAATTATTACGCCCGTGCCGATAACTATTGCCGCGCCGAGGGCGATAAAGGGGAGTATCTCCTTAAAGGAAGTGCTTTTCTTTTGGGTGTCGGGCAGGGATATATCGTCGGAAACGCTGCCGCCCGCACAAGCATTATCAAGCATTTCCGTTATTGCAAGTAGAATATGTCCCGCCTCCGCGCAGTAATAGGGGGAGGGGTGTCCCGTGGCGATAAAGCGGGTGTACACCGTTTGCATATACTTTTCCGCGCGGGTATAGTCCTCCATCCGCACGGCGGCGCGCAGATTAAGCGCCCAGGGATATTCGCTTCCGCAGTTAACGTTTACCCAATCGTAGCCCGCTTTGCCGTTTTTTCCGTAAAGTGAATTAAACAGCTCGTACTGCCGTACCGCTCTTTCCGTGCCCTTTTCCACAATTTTAAAGGTTATGGGGAAAAGCTGGCTGGTGGCGTGGGGATAATATTCCATTTCCGCCACGTCCTCAATTTCATAAGCCGCCTTGCCGTTTTCGAACACCGCAGGGTGATAATATCCCGTGGCGTAAAGGCTGTTCTGTATACCGTCCTTAAACCGCTTTGCATCCTCCTCGTACTCGGGGAAAAGGGATGCAAGGTCACGGAAGCCGTTGTATACCTCGCAGTTATCCATAAGATAACACACCATATAATCGGGCTTTGCACCGGTAAGGGAAACCTTTTCGCAGTAGGTGGAATATATTACGTCTTTAAGTGTATTTATAAGGTCCTTTTTATCATCAAGGAAATTTTTATCGTACTTATTGGTGTATGCGCAAAGTATCTGTAAAAATGTGGATGCGTAGGAATCGGTGCTGTCGTAATTTTTGCTTTTGTCACCCAAAACGTCCATATTGGTTACTTCAATAACCTTTTTGTTATCGGGCGATAGGAACAAATAATAATCGTACACCGTGCCCGCAACGCCGTTAACGTCGCTTTCCGCCGTGTTCATGTGGGCAATATACCAGTTTATGTAGTTGAGCGCAATATCCCTTGCGTTTTCTCTGTCTGCGGCGATAACGCCCAGCACCGCAAAGGCGGAAAAATATGGCACGATACGGGTGTGAGGCCAATTCACGTATTCCTCGGGCTTCACTCCGTCCACCGTGGGAAGCCGTGAAATATCAAAATTGGGGTTCACCTTGGGTATATCGTAGCCGATAGCACCGTTGGGCAATGCAAGGCTTTGTACGTACTTATGCTCAAGATCCAAAACCTTTTCGTAAAATGCTTTCGAGTATTTCAATTCTGCCTCCGTCTGCGCGCTTACCGTCAAGGGCAAGCAAAGTAAAAGCGCAAGAATAAACGCCAATATTTTCATATATATCACCTTTTATACTGTATATACAGAATTATACACTTTGAAAAGCCCGTTGTCAACATTCTTGACACCGGACTTGGGTTATAGTATAATAAACTAAGGAGGCAGATGTGAAAATGTACGATTTCAGTAAAGATTTTTCTTCCCTCGGCATACTTCCCGGCGATACGGTGCTTATGCATTCCTCGATGAAGGCACTGGGTACCGATGAAACCCCCGAGTATTTTTTAAAAAGCCTTTGTGATTATCTCGGCGAAAAGGGCACCCTTCTTTTGCCCGCACTTACCTATTCAAACGTAGGAGAAAATCAGCCCCTTTTTTCCGTAAGGGAGACCGTCCCCTGCATAGGACTTTTGCCCCGCGTTTTCGTCAGGATGGAGGGCGTTATCCGCAGTATGCACCCTACTCATTCCTGCGCCGCATACGGGTACAGAGCAAAGGAAATGACGGAAAGACATTATCTTGATAAAACCCCCGTGGGCGAAAACTCCCCTTTCCGTATCCTTGCGGAGGTGGGCGGAAAAATACTTATGGTAGGGGATATAAACGACCACTGCACCTTTATGCACGGTATGGAGGAGATAGCGGGCGCACCCTATTGCCTTAATAAGCATACCACTCGGTACGTCCTTGAGGATTACGACGGAAATCGCCGCGAGGTCCACCTTTACGGCCACGATTTTAAGGATATAGCCGACCAGAAGTACAGCCGTTTTGAGAATATACTTGCCTTTCCCGATATTAAAAAGGGGCGTATCTGCAAAGCGGACTGCACCCTTATATCCGCATCCGCTTTACAGCAAGCGGCGTTAAAGGCGTTTGAACGGGACCCGTATTATTTTGTGAATAAAAGAGGTTAAAAAATGAAAAGAAAAGTGATAATTATGTTTGTTTTGGCGCTTTCACTTATACTTTCCGCTTGCGGCGGAGGCAGTAACGCTTCAGATGTTCCCGAACACTCCGAGGAGCAAAGCGCGCCCGAGGAAAAGGGCGAATTTAAAACCGCTTTCCGCTTTATCGTCACCTCGGATAACCACGTTTCCGCAGTTACCGATCTTTCCGCAAAGCGTCTGGATCAGCTTTTTAAATCCTCCTATGCCTACGCGGAAAAGCAGGAATACGATAAGATCGACGCATTCGTTGCCGTCGGTGATATCACAAACTACGGTCAGCCCTACGAATACACCGCTTGGAAGAGTATCGTAGATAAAAACGTAAAGGAAGAAACCACCGTCATCACCGTAATGGGCAACCACGAGTTTTACGGCGACCTTAACGACCTTGATAAGGGCGAAAAGCTGTACGCCGAAAATATGGATGGGGAGCTCAACAAGCACGTGGTCATAAAGGGCTACCATTTTATCGGCATTTCTCCCTACGGCGAGGGTGACTACACCGCCGACCTTGATTGGTTAAAGACCGAGCTTGCCTCCGCCGCTGCTGCCGACGGAGAAAAGCCCATTATCACCTTCCAGCATCACCATATAAAGGATACCGTTTACGTCAGCGCGGAATGGTATGCAAATCAGTGGTCACAGCTTGACGCAATTTATTCCGAGTACAGTCAGGTGCTCAATTTTTCGGGACATTCCCACGGACCCATAAACAATCCTACCTCCTGCTATCAGAAGGATTACACCCTTTTCGGCACGGGCACTCTTGCTTATTTCGAAATGACCACGGGTATGACCTACGGCACCGTTTCTCCCCATGCGGATCAGGCAGGGCAGTTTTATATAGTTGAGATATCCGAGGACAACCGTGTCCGCGTCCTTCCCTATAACCTGCTTACCGATGATTTCTTTAAGACCGCAGACGGAAGTAAACAGCTTGTTTATGAAATAGACGATCTGTTCGATAAATCCACTTGGCTATACACCTCCGCCCGCGCAGAGGCAAGCAAAGCACCCGTCTTTGGCGATACCGCCGCCGTTACGGTGGGCAAGGTCACCTCCTCCTCTGCGGAAATAACCTTCCCGCAGGCAACGGACGACCATTGCGTTTACAGCTATAACATTGTTCTTACCGCCGACGGGGAAAAGAAGGAGTTCAACTACTTCTCCGAATATTATTTCGAGCCTATGCCCGAAACCCTCACCTTCAATCTTTCGGGTCTATCCGAGGACACCGAGTATACCCTTGAGGTATATCCCATTGACGTATTCGGCAAAAAGGGAGAAGGTATAACTGCCACCGTCAAGACCGAGGCGGGCATTAAGGTGGATTACGTCAGCAAAAACGACGTAAGCTTTGTCGGCACCTTTACTAATTTCGATTCCCTTTCCGCTTTCACCTTTTCGCAGGGCAACCCCGTATACGGCACCGATATCGGCGGCGACCTTTTCGTAGGCGCGTGGAACTCCGCCTCCACCGACGTTAAGAGCGGATACGCCCTTACCGAAAACGGTTACAAAAGCTCAAAGGCACTTTCGCTCTGGAGCGACGGCAGAGATAACCAGGGACTGTATCTCTTTGCCACCGATGCAAACGGAAACACCACCGCGTTCCCCTCTGCCAAGTATCTCCGCGTGTGGGTGGATCTTACCGACGTTGAGTTCCGCAAGGCAAATTTCGGTCTTATCTCTCCCACCGGCGATCTTTATACCACAGACGAAAGCGATTACGTTCCCGAATTGTATTACTATTACCTGCCCGAGGGCGGTACGGAATGGCAGACCTTCGTACACGGCGGTGACGGATGCTTCGGCGTTGAGCAGGAAACCTCCGTAAAGGGCTTCAAGGGCTGGATGGCGTTCCCCGTAAAGGACTTTACCTACCGTTACGGCACGGGAAGCCAAAGCGGCACCATGGGCGAAGCATATCCTCTTAACGAGATCGCAGGCGTGTATATGTTCTGGAATTATTCTTCGGATACGGAAAGCGGTAAAAAATTCGTCCTCGACGAATTCCAGCTTGTAGAAGATTACACGGTATTTGAAGAATATAAGAAATAAAAAAAAGGACGCGTTTTTCGCGTCCTTTTCAGTTTAACTGAATTCTTTTAAAAGAGCGTTTATTTTATTGATCGCTCTTTTTTTATCTCCGCACCAGAGTGGGGCGGCAAGTGTTTTTTTACTTCCGTCACCCGTAAGGCGGTGCACCACCGTTTCGGGCGGTAAAAGTGAAAGGAGTTTTTTAAGCAGACCGTAATATTCGTCCTCCGCCATAGGTTTTACCTTTCCTTCAAGATATTCGCCGTAAAGGGGAGAATCCTTAAGGATCTGCAAAAGCTGAAGCTTTATTCCCTGCGTTTTACATTCCACCGCCGTCTTTACGGTGTTTACCATATCCTCCTCGGTTTCGCCGGGAAGCCCGAGAATAATATGGGTAACGAAGGGGATATTTCTTTCGGTCAGTTTTTTCGCCGCCTCGGTATAAACCGAGGTGGGGTAACAGCGGTTTACGTATACTGCCGTTTTATCCTTTGCCGTCTGCAAGCCCAACTCCACCCATAAAGGCTTTATTTTCGAATATTTTTCAAGTATATCCAAAACTGCCTTTGGCAGGCAATCGGGACGGGTGGCAACGGATATTCCCACTATATCCTCGCGTTTTGCGGCGGAAAACAGCTTTTCTTCAAGCTTGTCCGCAGGCAGATAGGTTGCGGTAAAGCTTTGAAAGTACGCAATGAACTTTTTCGCGCCCTTGGCTTTTATCTTTTGTATCGCCTGCTCTATCTGGGTTTCCATTGGCAGACACGGGTCGGGCACGAAATCTCCGCTTCCGCGTTCAGAGCAGAAAATACATCCGCCCACTCCCTTTGTTCCGTCACGGTTGGGGCAGGTGTTACCCCCCGCAAGGGAAATTTTATACACCTTTTCACCAAAGAGCTTTTTATAATACTCGTTAACCGTTATCATTGCTTGAACTGATATTTATAAAGCCCCGCATAGATGCCGTCCTTTGCCAGAAGCTGCTCGTGGTTGCCGCGCTCGGCAATACCGTCTGCAGTGAGGACGATTATCTCGTCTGCGTTCTTTATGGTTGAAAGTCTGTGCGCCACCACGAGAGTGGTTCTGCCCTTGGAAAGCTGCTCAAGGGATTGCTGTATCAGCATTTCCGTGGCGTTATCAAGTGCACTTGTAGCTTCATCAAGTATAAGTATGGGCGGGTTCTTAAGAAATACGCGGGCAATGGATATTCTCTGCTTTTGTCCGCCCGAAAGCTTAACGCCCCGCTCGCCTACTTCCGTATCGTAGCCCTTTTCAAGGGTCATAATAAAATCGTGTATGTTGGCGCGCTTTGCCGCCTCGATGATCTCGTCGTCGGTGGCGTCAAGATTGCCGTATGCGATATTTTCCTTTACCGTACCGCCGAAAAGGAACACGTCCTGCGCTACCATACCGATATTTTTACGGAGCGCGTATCTTGAATATTCCTTTATATCCTTGCCGTCAACGGTTATGCTTCCCTCCACCGTTTCATAAAAACGGGGGATAAGATGGCACATAGTGGTCTTTCCTCCGCCGGAGGGACCAACCAACGCAACGGTTCTGCCTGCGGCGATGCGAAGACTCATATTTTCAATAATATTCTTGCCCGTCTCCTCCTCGCCGTAGTGGAAGGATACGTTTTTAAACTCAATATTGCCCTTTACCGTTTCGGGAGCGTGCTCGCCTGTTTCCTCCTCGGGGGGAATACGCATAATCTCGTCAAAGCGGGTAAAGCCCGTCATACCGTTTTGTATCTGCTCGAATATCATTACAAGATTATTTACGGGACGTATAAAGGAGGTGGTGTACAGTATAAAGGCGGCGAAATCGCCTGCGTCGATCTTTCCGAAGTAAAAGAACAATCCGCCCGCCAGAAGCACCGCAAGGTACATTATATCGGTAAGCAGGGTCATACCCGAATGGAACACGCCCATTGCGCGGTACGCCTTTCCGCGGACACGCTTGAAGCCCTCGTTTGCTTCGTCAAAGCGGGCGTTTTCGTGGGTTTCCGCCGTGTATGCGCGGGAAACCCGTATGCCGGAAACGGAGGTCTCCACGTTTGCGTTTACCTCCGCCACGTGGGTGCGGGATTCCTTGAAGGCGTCTTGCATCATTTTCCTCGTCTTTACCGCAAAGAATACCACGGGCGGTATAAGTAAAAACAGGATAAGAGCAAGCCATATATTTATGGTGGACAGCATTACGAACGCGCCGATAAGTGAAATTGTGGATATAAACAGGTTCTCGGGACCGTGGTGAGCAAGCTCCGAAATATCGAAAAGGTCGTTCATCAGACGGGACATAATCACGCCCGTCTTGTTTTCATCAAAGAATGAAAAGGGCAACCTTTGCAGGTGATGGAACATATCGCGGCGCATATCGCCCTGAATACGCACGCCAAGCACGTGTCCCTTGTACTGTATAAAGTAGTTCAGCCCGCACTTTGCAAGGTATAATCCAAGTATGACCGCCGCCCATATAAGCAGATGCTTAAGCATCTTTTGTGGCACGTAGATATTAATTATGTTTCGGGTTATCATCGGGTACACGAGGTCACACAGCGAAACCAGAAACGCCGCCGCCATATCAAGCAAAAACAGCTTTTTATGGGGCTTGTAGTAGCTTGCGAATTTTTTTAACATCTTTTACTCCGTCTTAAGGGTATATTTTTGATCGAACAACAGCTTGGCAAGCTGTTGTTCGTCGGTGGGAAGTTCATCAAAGTACACGCCGAACAGCCGCGACTGTCTGTGCGCCACGTGGTTATCGCTTCCCGCAGTAAGGGGAAGTCCGTAGGCACGCGCATATTCCTCGGCACGCTCGTTTACAAAATCGTCTCTGTTTGCGTTAAGCTCAACTCCGTCCACCAAGCGGGGGAGAAGCACTATACTGCGTATGTAGTTTGCCTCTCTGAAGGGGTGTGCGTGGGAAACGAATGCGCCCGCCTCACGTACTGTCTTAAGCACGTCGTTAAGTGACATATCGTCCAATTCGGGATGCTCCCAATACCACTGAGGCTCAAGTCCGAACACCAAAAAATCGTTGCCCCAATGGGGTCCCACGGTTATTTCTGCGGCGTAAAGCACGGTCATTCCGTATTTTGCGGAAACCGCCTTGCCGTTAAGATAGCCCGCTTGCTGATTTTTGCAGTGTGTTACCCAATGGTCCTTTTTACCGCCGATACCCAGATGGTCGGTTATTACCAGCCCGGCGTAACCCATTTCCTTGTAATATTTTACGGCACTTTCCGCCGTTTCCGATGCACATCCGCTGGATTCGGAGGTGTGGCAGTGTGTTTCAAAAAGATACTTCATAATTAAACACTCCTTTAATATATACATTTTACCACAAAAGAAAAATTTAAAAAAGAGTTTCCGTTAAAAAATATATTTATTTTCTCTCTTTTGTGTGGTAAAATGGGAGGCAGAAAGAAAAAGGAAGTGTTTAACGTGTGTAAAAAGCTTATAGATCTTCATACTCACTCCACCTGCTCCGACGGAAGTATGTCCCCCCGTGAGCTTGTCCGCCACGCCGCATCAAAGGGACTTGCGGCAATCGCTTTGTCCGACCACGATTCGGTTGCGGGCGTAAAGGACGCAATGGATGAGGGAAAAAGAGTGGGCGTGGAGGTGGTTCCCGCCATCGAGCTTTCGGTTCAGTCCAAAACGGAAACCCACATTCTCGGTTATTATATAGATATAGACCATCCTCTGCTCAAAAAAGCGCTTGAAAGCATTATGGACACCCGTTATAAGCGCACTGTCAATACAAGCAAAAAGCTGAACGAACTGGGCTTTGAGGTGTCTATGGAGGAAGCATACGCCATCGCACCCGCAGGCATTATCGGCAGAGCACATTTTGCCCGTATTATGATGGAAAAGGGGTATATCTCCTCGGTAAAGGAGGGCTTTGATAAATGGCTCGGCGTGGGCAAGCCCGCTTACGACGGCACGCAGGCACTGACAGCATCGGAGGCGGTAAGGCTTATAAAGGATATCGGCGGCTACGCCTACGTCGCACATCCGCACCTTATACGTATTTCCGACGAGGAGCTGAAGGCGTTTCTTACGGAGCTTAAGAGCTTCGGACTTGACGGTATCGAGGGATACTATAACGAATACACTCCCGAAATGCAAGAAAAGTTTCAGTCCATGGCAAAGGAGCTTGGCTTAAAGATATCCGGCGGAACGGATTTCCACGCCAAAATGAAGCCCCATATAGAGATCGGCATCGGTCAGGGCAATATGGCGATACCGTATTCGGTACTTGAAAACATAAGAAACGATTAATTAAATCCGCCTTTTGGCGGATTTTTACCGAAGTTTCTCGTTTCTCGTTCCTCGTTTCTCGTTTATTTCTTGACCAAACCGAAATTTTATGCTAATATAGACATCCAGTGAGTTCGTGACCATCCTCACTTAAATCAAAACTAAGGAGCAAATTTAATGAAAAGCAAAACTCTTTACGTCAGTCAGGCGGCAATAATCGCCGCGCTGTACGTGGCACTCACCGTCATTTCCCCCAACCCTATCGGCGTGTTTCAGGTGCGGTTTTCGGAAGCCCTTACCATCCTTCCCGTGTTTATGCCCGCCGCCGTGCCGGGGCTGTTTATCGGCTGTGTGCTGGCAAACCTTATTTCGGGCGCGGTCATATGGGATATAGTCTTCGGCTCTCTCGCCACCCTCGTTGCCGCATACCTCACGATGTGCTTCGGAAAAAAGCATATCCTTTTGGGCGTGCTGTTCCCCATAGCGGCAAACGTGCTGGTAATTCCTCCCGTGCTTATTTATTTTTACGATTTTACCGAGGCTTGGTGGGTAATATACCTTTCTGTTTTCGCAGGGGAGGTCGTTTCCTGCGGCGGTCTTGGATATATCCTCTACCGCGTTATAAAAAAGCGTTTTTCTCATATAAATAAATGAGGTGAATTTCAAATGTTCAAAAAAATAAACCCCTATGAAGCGCAGGGCAACGCCTTTGATATGATCGGCAAGCAGAAAATGCTTATCGTTGCGGGTGACGGCACCAAGGTAAACGGTATGACCGCATCCTGGGGCGCATTGGGCGTTATATGGGGCGCGCCAGCGGCGTACGCCTTCGTTCGCGACAGCCGCTATACCAAGGAATTTCTGGACGGCGCGGAAACCTTTTCCCTCTGCTTTTTCGGCGATGGATACGAGGACACGTACCGCTATATGGGCACCGTTTCGGGCAGGGATGAGGATAAGACCGCCCGTTGCAATCTTACCGTCGCTTACGAGGGGGATACTCCCTATTACGCAGAGGCGGAAACGGTAATTATCTGCCGCAAGCAAGGAGCTGTCCGCATGCCCGCGGAAACTATGTCGGATGCGGTAAACGAAAAATGGTATGCAAGCAAGGATTACCATACTATGTACACCGGCATAATAGAAGCATATATGGTAAAAGAAAACTGATTTTGCCGCATTGGCGGCAAAACCAACTTCACTCGCGCCCTTGGGCGCGAACTTCACTGCGGTACGCAACTTCACTTTTGCCCGCAAGGCAAAAACTTCACCAAAACACAAAAGGACGAGGGTTTTCCTCGTCCTTTCTTGTTTTTTTGGTGAATGGTTTTATTCTTCGTTGGGAGCACGAAAGCTTGTCAGATAATCGAGTAGTTCTCGGTTGTTTATATAGAACCACCTTTTTTTAATGCCGTTTTTGTTGCTTAAAGATACTTCAATATCTCTATCGATTAATCGAAATTCACTGATACGTAAAACAGAACCATCGGTAAAATACACTATCGCTTGAACTTGCGGCGTACCACCGTCGCCTCTGCCGTTGCCTGCGTATTTGGAATCATTATACATTTTTATAAGCGCTTCCGTTTCTTGGGGATTCAGCTCTTTATCTTTTGTCGGTCCATCAACCCAAATAACCACTTTTTCCACTTTGTCCGGTGATATTTTCGGGAAGCTGTTTTTATAGATTAAAACCGATACGCATAATGTTGCGACACAAAGGATAACTGCGGCGAATATAGATAATACTATAATTTTCTTTTTCGGCATATTGTGCTCCCTTCTTTACTTATAATTGAATGTTTTGGTGAAGTTTGGGCGTTTTACGCCCAAGTGAAGTTGCGTACCGCAGTGAAGTTTCGTCGATGTCGACGAAGTGAAGTTTGCCCTGCGGGCAAGTGAAAGGTTTTTTCGGTAATTTTAGGGGTGATTTTTTTCGGGGTCCCCGCAAAAGCGTTTTTTCGTGATACGTAACGTCTGTTGCGGGCGATTCGTGAATCGCCCCTACTTATCAAAAAACCTTTTGTGGGGTGATATTTTATTTATCCTGAGGATAATCGTAGCCCTGTTCGCAGGCGATGCGGGCACATTCCTTTATTTTTGCAACGGTGGTTGCATCGTAGCCGGCGGTATAGGTGACGTCGTCAAGGTCGATATCAAGATAAGTTATCGCCATAACGCAGGCAAGGAGATATGCGCCGAGGTCGGAATGGTGAGAGTTATCGGTGTGATAAATAACAAGCTCGGGATATTTTTCGGAGCAGATAAGGAACGCGTCTGCGCCGGGGGCAACCAGAGGAATATCAAAGGTCTGGGACAGCTTGGTGTAGTTTACCTCGTGCCTGTAGGCGCTGTCAAGACGCTTGGAGGGATCGGAATTGGAGGAATAACGCTTGTAGAGATGAAGGGTTGCGCCGGTCTCGCGAAGCATGGGCACCAGAATATCCATAGCGGGCTTGGAATCCTCGTAGTCCGCATTGGAGTTATCCTGCAAAACTATATGGTCAAACTTTTGGGAAGCAAGATGCTGTCTCAAAACCTTACCGTGCTTTGCATCGTTTGCATCTGCAAAATAGCTTAAGAATGCGCTTCCTACGCAGCAGTAGGTAACGTCCACGTCAATGCCGACGCTTTCCGCAATAAACATAAACTTGGTGGGTACGTCAAAATAATAGGTACTGCTGTTACCGATAAAGAGGAAGGACTGCGCGGGGGCTGACTCGGGGTATGCAACCTCCTTGTCGGTTTCGTATCCGTACGCTTCAACCTCGCAAAGGAACATCCAACTGTTCTGACCTACCACTCTGAACTGAACGTAACGGGCGGTAAGCGCCTTATCGAGCTGAAGGGTAGAGGGGATAACGTTTGTTTCGTCGGTATCGGTGTGAGAGGTCCTGCCTGCGTGGTACCAATTCTGGTTATCGTGAGAAACCATTATATCCACGTACTGAGGCGCGGTTATACCAACGCTTTCGTAATACGCGGACGCTACCTGAACCACGAATTTATCAAGAGAATACAGCCCGCCAAGGTCAATGCTTACGTATGCGTATCCTCTGGAGGTGTAATCGGAGCTGTTTTTGTTAAAGCCCATAAACGCCTTGTGGCTGTACTTTGCTCCCTCGGGCGCGATCTCGCCGTCGGTCATAGATTTGTTGCCCTCGTCGGGGTAGGTTGCGTTGGAATTTCCGGGATACAGCTCGGATCTGGTATAAGGCTTATTTAAAGCCGCGTTTATTTTTTCTTTCACAGGGTCGTCCTCCGGAACACTTTCTTCAGGCTTGCTTTCTTCGGGAACGCTTTCCTCGGGTTTGCTTTCCTCAGGTTTGCTTTCCTCGGGAACGCTTTCATCGGGAGTGCTTTCTTCGGGAGTGCTCTCGTCGGGAGTACTCTCGTCGGGAACAAGGCTTTCCTCGTCGGGCTCGCTTTGAGCGCTTTGCTCCTGCTTGCTCGTTTCGGGCTCGCTTACGGTTTCGTTCCCGCCGCAGGCGACCACTGCGGGAAGCAGCATAACGAGGATAAGTAACAGTGATATCAGCTTTTTCATATTTTCCTCCGTAAAAGTAAATGTGTTGCTTACATTATACTCCATAAAAAATCAAAACACAATACAAAAAAAGACGCTTTACACGCCTTTTTCTTGAAATCTTAATTTTTTTATCAGTATTCCGCCTAAAAGCCCTGTGACCGCGCCGCACAAAACTCCGCTTACCACCAGCACGGGGATATAATGCGCCACTGCCGACGTATCAAGCAGTACAGCCGCGGCACAGACCTGACCGAGATTATGGCATATCCCGCCCGCAACGCTGACGCCCACGGGGGAGAAGGCATCCGTTTTTTTAAGCAGTGCCATCACTCCGATGCTTATCAGCGCTCCCGAAATACTGTATATAAAGGAAGCCATATTTCCGAACAGCAACGATGCAAGCACCACCCGCAGTACCGATATAAGCAGGCTGTACCCAAAGCCGTATTTATACAGAATAAACAGCACGGCTATATTGGCAAGCCCGAGCTTTATGCCGGGTACACCGATATTTAAAGGAAGCACCGCCTCCACGTAAGAGAGTATCAGCGCAACGGAAAGAGCAACTCCTCCGGCAGAAGCCTTCAGGGCGCGATATCTGCTTGCTTCCCGTCCTTTTCCACACGCACTATCAGTCGGTTTGGCAGACATACTATCCTCTCTCCTTCATAGGCTATTTTTCGGTGGTTGACGCATATCTTATCGGGGCAGGAGGCTTCGGTCATATCCACTCTGCCGTCCTTTATTACGAGCACGTTGTAATACCCGTCCTTGTCTCCGATAAGTATTTCTCTGTCCTCGTTCAAGGGGTAGATTCCCACCTTCTCTCCCGCCTGCTCGATATATACGTATCCGCCTGCGTGATGTGAATACATCACCCAGACCGCGTATCCTATACACAAAAGCAAGGGAACGAGTATCAGAATAATATCGTTTCGTATCTTTTTCTTCATTTCGCGCTTATACACTGTACGGGGCATACCTCGGCGCACTTTCCGCAGGCGATACACTTATCGTAATCTATCTGCGAAAGGTTGTTTTCCACCTTTATCGCCTCGGTGGGGCACACACGCTGGCATTTCATACAGCCGATACAGCCTACGTCACACTTTTTGCGGGTGACAGCACCCTTTTCGGTGTTGGAGCAGGTGACGTAAACCTTTTCCTCCCCCGTAACGAGGCTTATTATTCTGTTGGGGCAGGTCTTTACGCACAGCCCGCAGCCGATACATTTTCTCGGGTCTACGTGGGCAATGCCCTTTTCGATACAGATAGCATCCTCGGGACATACCGCCGCGCAGTCGCCGAAGCCGATACAGCCTTGGGTGCAGGCACCCTTTCCGCCAAAGTATCCCACCGCCGCCGCGCAGGAGGATATGCCGTTGTAAAACGCTTTTTCCTTGTTGTGGGTACAATCTCCGCGGCAACGTATAAAGGCTGTTTTTTTGGTCACGCCCTCAAACTCGGTGCCCATAATTTCCGCAATACGCCTTGCCGCCGCTTCCGCGCCGGGCACGCAAAGGCTCGTCGCGTCGGTCTCGCCGCCCGCAAGCGCTTTTGCGTATGCCTCACATCCGGGGTATCCGCAGGCACCGCAGTTGGCACCGGGAAGGGTATCGAGTATATCCTTCTCCTTTTCGTTTGCCTTTATTCCCATAAATCGGGCGGAAAGGGTAAGGACAGCCGCCGCAATAAGTCCTATAACTCCCACCAAAGCGGCAGGGATAAGAATTTCAGTCATGCTTTTCCCCTCCCTTTAAGCAAACATATTTTCAATAACGCCCGCAAATCCGTAAAAGGACATGGACACAATGGATGCGGCAATAAGAGTTATGGGTATTCCCTTAAATGCTTTGGGAATATCCGCCGCCTCCATTTTCCCTCTCACGCCTGCAAAAAGCACCATCGCAAGCAGGAATCCCAGACCTGCGCCCAGAGAGGATACCATCGCCTCTATAAATCCGTATCCGTCGGTAATGTTGTTAAGTGTAACGCCCAATACCGCGCAGTTGGTGGTTATGAGGGGAAGGTATATTCCCAATGACTTGTGCAGAGAGGGAATATATTTTTTAAGAACTATCTCAACGAACTGAACCAGAGCGGCTATTACGAGAATAAACACTATGGTCTGCATATATTCGTATTTGGGCGAAAGCAGATAGGTGTATATGGGCCACGTAGCCGCAGTGGCAACGAGCATTACGAATATTACCGCAATACCCATTCCCGTTGCCTGACCTACCTTTTTTGAAACGCCGAGGAAGGGGCACACGCCGAGGAACTTGGACAAAACGTAGTTGTTGACAAGCACCGACGCCATAAGGATAACGATAAGATTTTTAATCATTCCGCCACCTCCGTGCTTTGCTTACATACAGCCGCGTTGGGGCATCCCTCACAGCCGAATTCTGCCTTAACGGGCTTTTTACTTAATTTGCCTACGATGGCAATAAGCATACCGAACACGAAAAATCCGCCGGGCGGGGAAACCAGTATGGGAATTGCGTAGTCGCTTAACAGAGGTATTTCCACTCCCGCAAAGCTTCCCGCGCCGAAAACCTCTCGCACCGTTGCCATAAGCAGCAGTGAAAAGGTAAAGCCGAGTCCCATTCCCGCGCCGTCAAGTATAGACGCGCCTACGCCGTGCTTGGAGGCGAACATTTCCGCTCTGCCAAGCACTATGCAGTTTACCACTATAAGGGCGAGATACACGCCGAGCATATCGTAAAGAGAGGGGAGGTACGCCTCCATAAGCATTTGCACCAACGTTACGAAGCCCGCGATTATTACTATATAAGCGGGTATCCTCACCTTGTCGGGTATCACCTTGCGGAGAAGGGAGATCACCGCGTTGGAGCATATCAGCACTGCCGCCGCCGCAAGACCCATTGCCAATGCGGAGATCACGCTCGTGGTGGTGGCAAGGGTGGGACAGGTGCCCAACAGCAGTACGAAAACGGGGTTTTCCTTAACGAATCCGTTTATAAAATGCTTTAAATTGGTTTTCATTACTCCTTGCCTCCCTTCGTGATCGCTTCAAAGGCTTTGAACATATCCTTTATCGCCCCGTTTACTGCGTTGCCCGATATGGTAGCGCCGTTTATCAGGGTATCCTCGTCGGTAAGGGTATCTGCAGTCTTTCCCGTAAGAGACTCGTAATATCCGCTTTCGTCAAGCTCGTAGTCCTCGTAATACTGGGAATACAGAATTATCTCGCTTACCTTTATATCCTTAATTTTTCCGTCCTCGGTTATGACGCCGTATATCTCCATACTGCCGTTGTTGTAGCCTATGGGACGGGATACGAAGCCGTAAAGAGTCTCTCCATCGGCTTGTATTATAAATGCGTTGGTAACGGTGGATACCGTGTTAAGTCCTTGGGCAGGAGTAAACATTGCCTTTTCTCCCGTCAGCTTTTTGAGAGCCTTTACGTCTGCCTGCTCTTTTTCCTTGGAGTTGTTGGGAACCGCACCTGCCGCATCGTTTTTAAGTGCGTTTTCAAGGTCTATCGGGTTACCGTCAATATCGTATCCCGCAACGGCGCCGAAGGGATTTACGGTTATGACCTTGTTGTCCGTCGTAACGAGTATATATCCCGCGCCGTTGGCTGCCTCGAACACGTTTTTAAACTTGCTTCCGCCATCAAGCTCAAGTGCTTTAAGAACGGCAGTGCCGCTTTGGTTGTTTGCGCCGGGAAGCACCTTGTCAAAAAGCTCCTTTAACTTTTGCTCGTCGCTTTTTTCGCCTTCTCCTATAAGACCCATATCAATAAGAGTGGCAAAAACGTCCTCAATACCCTTTTTGAAGGCGGTGGAGGAATAGGTCACACCGCTTACAAGCTCTGCGCCGTTAAGGGCGGAATCCAAGCCGATATAGCTTTTGGGGTAGGTGTCCTTGCCGAAATCCTTGGATTCGGTGTAGCTTGTAATAACTATACCCGTAATTTTTCCTTCACTGCTTATTCCCACTGTGTACAGCATAGGGGATGAGCTGTAGGAGGTGGTAACGGCAACGGTCACCGCATATCCCAGCCCGCCCGTTTCTCTGTAGATCTCCTGCACCGTTTCGGGAGCGGAAAGGGGCTTTTCAAGCTTTTCAAAGTCCGCGGCGTTTTCAAGCACCTGCTTTAAGGATTCGGTTGCCGCCGCATCCTTGTTGCTTTTAATAACGGGGGCGGTAAAGCTGTTGGTAAGTGCTACCAGCAGTGATACGGTAACGCATATTACCGTAAGAACGATCACGCTTTTAATTCCGTCTTTCATTTTTTGCTACCTCCTATGGGAGTGGGACGAGTCCATTTGTCGATATAGGGGGTAATAATATTCATAAGCAGTATGGCGTAGGAAACACCCTCGGGGTTGCTTCCGTAAAACCTTATCGCCGCCGTGATAATACCGCATCCCAAGCCGAAAATCAATTTTCCCAGCGGTCGGGTAGGGGTGGTGGCGTAATCGGTAGCCATAAAGAAGGCACCGAGAAGAAGTCCGCCCGAAAGCACCTGATACAAAGCAAACTCACCGCCGCCGTAAATAAGGGAAAGTATGAACACGGTTCCGATGTAGCTGACGGGAGTTACGTAGCTTATAACTCCTCTGAATATAAGATATACTCCGCCGATAATAAGTGCAACGGCGCAGGTCTCACCCATACTGCCCGCACGGATTCCCAACAGCATATCCTTAAGAGGGGGAAGGGCGGACGTGTCACTGCCAAGAATTGCCAGCGGGGTAGCGGATGAGGTAAGGGTATCCGTAAAGGGCGTTACGTAAGCGGTCATAGTGCCAGTAAATGCAATCAGCATCATTATACGGGCGGTTATCGCGGGGTTCGCAAAGTTTTTGCCGATACCGCCGAACATTCCCTTTACCACCACTACCGCAAACAGACTGCCCAGTGCCGCCTGCCACAGCGGTATGGAAACGGGCAGGTTAAGTGCAAGCAAAAGTCCCGTCACGCAGGCGGAAAGGTCGTTTACAAGTATTTTGCTTTTGGTTATCTTCTGAAAGAAAAATTCGCTCAGTATAGCCGTGGATATACATATACATATAACCAGAGCGGCACGGTAGCCGAAAATTATTACCGAAGCGGCTGCCGCGGGGATAAGGGCAACGATAACGTCAAGCATTATTCCGCTTACCGTCTTTTTCCCGCGGATATGGGGGGAGGACGATAAATTAAGCTTTTCCATTTTTACCCTCCTTCGCCTTGTATTCTCTCAGCATATTTTTTGCAAGTCGGTTTCTTTGCACAAGGTGTCGTTTTGCGGGGCAAACGTAAGCGCAAACACCGCATTCCATACAAAGATTAACCTTTAATTTTTCCAATTCCTCGGGATTTTTCATTTCGTACGCCTTGCCGAATCCGGGCGGGTCAAGACGTAAGGGGCACCTCTGTATACAGCTTCCGCAGTTGATGCAGGGCGTTTCCTCGGGCACGGCACCGTCGCGCCCGTCAAGGGCGATAATGGCGTTGGTGCCCTTCATAACGGGATGGTTTTCGTCGGGCATGGTGTGTCCCATCATGGGGCCGCCCATAATTATCTTTGCGGGATCGCATTTGTATCCCCCCGCGTTTTCTATAACGTCCCTTATGCGGGTGCCGATGGGTACTATAAGATTTTTGGGCTCCTTTACCGCGCTTCCGTCTACGGTAACGCATTTTTCTGTAAGAGGCTGTCCCGTTTTAAGATACCTTGCTATTGCCGCCACCGTGGTTACGTTTATTGCGATAACGCCCACGTCGATGGGCAATTTTCCCTCGGGCACTATTTTTTTCGTGGCGGAATATATAAGCACCTTTTCTCCGCCCTGCGGGTATACGGAGGGAAGGACCTGCACGAACACCTTGTCGTTGCCCGCAAAGAGCTTGCGTGCAGTTTTTATTGCCTCCTGCTTGTTGTTTTCAATGGCGATGATCACCTTTTTTGGGGAATAATACTTTATCAGCGTTTCCACGCCGTAAACAAGCTCGTCCCCGCGGTCAAAAAAGGTGCGGGTGTCGGAGGTGATGTAGGGCTCGCATTCCGCGCCGTTGAGTACTATTTCCTCGACCTTGGATGCGTCCTTTATATTCAGCTTTACCCAGGTGGGGAACGCCGCACCGCCCAAGCCCACTATGCCTGCCTGCTTTACCGCGTCAACAAAGGACTCAAGATCGGTAACGTCAGGGACGGCAATATCCTCGGATAATTCCATAAGCCCGTCGGACTGAATGACTACCGCGGTGACCGTCTTGTTGCTTGCGGTGTTCATCTCCTCAAACCGCTTTACCGTGCCCGAAACCGATGCGTGCACGGGCACGGAAAGTCCGTTGCCCGCTTGGGCAATAACCTGTCCCACCTTTACTTTATCGTTTATTTTCACCGTCGGCACGGCGGGGGCGCCGATATGCATGGAAAGGGGAATGCACACCTCTTCGGGCGCGGGGATCCGTATGGGAGCCATAGCCGCAGTGTGCTTTCTGTGGGGTACCTTTATTCCCGGCATTCTCAAAAAAGCCATATGTTTTGACCTCCGTTTCCGTCCGCCTTCGGCGAAACGTGAAATTGGTAATAATTAACAGAATTATTATATATTATTTCACGGCTATTGTCAATAAATACCTTGCTAAGCTTGTTATAAACAAAAAATGTGTTTTTGCAGAAATTTTTTTGCAAAAAACAATGACAAACGCTTTAAAATGTGTTACAATATGTCATTATTTTACGGACGTTTGTCTTAAATAAGGGAGTAATGTATATGGATTCTAATAAAAGACCCGAAAGTATGGCGCGTATTCAGACCAAAGAGCAGGCGGATGCCTTTATAGCAGAGCAGATTTCCGCAGTGCGCGCGCAGGTTGGTTCCGGCAAGGTGCTTCTCGCCCTTTCCGGCGGGGTGGATTCTTCGGTGGTAGCCGCCCTTCTCATAAAGGCTATCGGAAAGCAGCTCGTCTGCGTTCACGTCAACCACGGACTTATGCGCAAGGGCGAAAGCGAGCAGGTTATAGAGGTCTTCCGCAACAGGCTTGACGCTAACCTTATTTACGTGGACGCGTCCGAAAGATTCCTTTCCAAGTTGGAGGGAGTAGCCGAACCCGAGCAAAAGAGAAAAATTATCGGCAACGAATTTATAGTTGTTTTTGACGAAGAGGCAAGCAAGCTCACGGATATCCGCTTCCTTGCACAGGGCACCATTTATCCCGATATCATCGAATCCAAGGGCGTAAAGGCACACCACAACGTAGGCGGCTTGCCCGAGGATATGGCTATGGAGCTGGTTGAGCCCGTAAAGCTTCTTTATAAGGACGAGGTGCGCGTAGTGGGCAGAGCGTTGGGTCTCCCCGCTTCTATGGTAGACCGTCAGCCCTTCCCCGGTCCGGGACTTGGCGTGCGCTGTCTGGGTGCCATCACCCGTGACCGTCTCCACGCTCTCCGCGAGGCAGACGCTATCCTCCGCGAGGAGTTCGATAACTGCGGTCTCGCTTCCAAGGTATGGCAGTATTTCATCGCCGTGCCCGATTTCAAAAGCGTCGGCGTAAAGGACGGCAAGCGCTACGAGGGCTGGCCTGCAATAATCCGCGCGGTCAACACCGTTGACGCTATGACAGCCACCATCGAGGAGATCCCTTATGACGTTCTCCACCGCATAACCGACCGTATCACCCACGAGGTAGACGGCATCAACCGCGTCCTCCTCGACCTCACCCCCAAGCCCATCGGCACCATCGAGTGGGAATAATACCATCTGGCTTTCAAGTGCCCGAAAATTGTTGTATTTTCGGGCACTTTTTGCAAACAACAGATGATTGATACAGCAAATGATACCAAATTGATACCACAAATAGAAAGAAAGGTCTTTGATATAATGAAATTACCTAAATACGTTAGAATACAAGGGCGCGAAATTGCGTGGAAAACCAAAAAGCCGGTTGGAGTTTTTATTCTGAATTGGCGTAGAATACGCGATAATATATATAGTCCCGAAGATGTGAAGCTATATGATGAAACGCATCAGTGGTTTCTCGACAATTTGCCGCAACCGCCTTTTTACGGAGATAATAACGATAATCCCCAAGGAGCAATTACCTATTTCAAAACAGAATCATCTTCTGAAATGCTTGAACACATTCAGCCTCTTATTGATTTGTTGGATAAATACGATATTCCTTATGACATAGTGTATACAAACCATGTAGGTAAAATTGTTTATGAGGATGAGTATCAAATAGGGGTAATTGATTCGTAAATAAAGCCCAACACATCGAAAAATAACGAATTTTGTGGTATAATTATTTGCGATAGGCTCTGCCAAACCAAAGCAACCGTATAGAAGAGATTCCATGCGGTTTCATCTGTTCATGACTTGATTTTTATTGTGGAGGTAAACATTGATCACATCAAATGACTATTATTTAAACCAATTGAAAGAGCAGGTTAATTTTCTTATAGATGCTTGTCACTCCTATGATAGGGGATCTTTTGTTTATGCGAAACAGATGTCGGCCATTATTCGAACTTTGCTAAAGGATAATCCGAAGAACAAGCAGACCGTAAGTTTACTTGCTTCGCTGGGTGTGAAAGAAACATTGAAATTTTATAACACGGCGTATTCTGCTAAGGATCCTGCGGTGTTGCTAAATCTAGTTGGATTGTTACGGCAATATCAGCCCAGTCCAGCATCTGCTCAAATGCCTATTTATATACCTATGCTGGATGATACGGATCTAATAGATGTACAATGGATAGATTTTGATGATTGGTGGGAATCCAATGTAATAGTTTGCAAAGATGACACTAACAACTTCTCGTTATCAAGAAAAAAGATTATTCTTACAATGGCTGAACAAGATGGTGGTGTGCATGTCGATAACTTCAATAAGATGGATTCAGTCTATAAGGGTATTATCACAAGCACTGCCAACATTTTAACGCACATTACTCCAAGTGGAAATACGATAGCGATTAAATACCTTCAATATGCTCTTGTTCGACAAATTGCGCACGAAGTCATCACTACGTTACGCAATGTTTACGACTTATTTGCGCCATATAATCCAACACAAGAGTATATTCTTAATGGTATTCCGAAAGACAGAATCATTAAGCCATTCATGATTGCACTGAATGATGGTGATTTATCGACGCGAACGGACACTCCAATATCCGGAGAACGTGGACCTGGAATAGTGGCTCCTCCTGGTACAGCGTATATCCGTTTGGAAATAAAATGAGTACATACATCGATTATTAAATATGATGTATTGTTATGTTTGTAATGCGATACGTAATATGATATAATGTCTTTGCTCACCAAGGAATACTAACTTACAAGCCATTTGCAACATATCATCAGTTACGGTATCACTTACTGAAAAAGAATAGCGAAATTTTTCTCCGCCGTTTTTTCGGAAAATTGATACCAGACTTTGATACCAAAACAGTACCAAACGGGCTGAGAACACAGAGAATACAGAGAAAAACGAAGCAAAACGAGAGAACTCTCACGGAAATTAGCCCCAAATAAGGCGAAAAGTAACTGTGGGAAAGAATCTCAAAGCGAGTGGGAATAATCCTACACATCTGAAAACCCCTGATTTCAAGGGATTTTACAGTTCTCGTTTTGCTATTGACAGCAATATGACAGCAAAAAATCAAGATGCTCTGCTTTTTACGGCAGAGCATCTTTTTTTATCGGGGTCCCCACGAAGCCGTAAGGCTTCTTGGGGTGATTGTTAAGCAATGTGTTCTTCAGTAATTACACTTCCGAGATATTCTTCAATATGTTCTTCAATGTCAGAGGCAATTAAGTTTCTTACTTCACGTTCGTCTTTTGGTTGTTTGTTTTGCACCGTAAGTCTTATATCCTTCTCATGCTTCTGATCTCCGTTGGCTTTTTATTGAATACGTCGTGGCATACCTGATTGAACGATCGAATGCTTTTGAAGCCGCCTTCCAAAGCAATGCGCGAAATGGGAAGGTCGGTATCCTGAAGCATCGCAAACGCCTGATGTATGCGGTAAAAGTTAAGCATTTTTTTGAAGTTCATGTTCATATATCGGTTGAAGGTGCGGGAGAGATACTGATAATTATATCCCTTTTCCTTCGCGATATCTTTAAGCGAAATGTTGTTTTTGAAGTTTTCCGCAATGTAAAGAGCGATATCCATTGCCGCAATATCGGTTTTTGGGGCTGTGATGAGCGTTGTCGAGGCAAGAAAGTCGCCTGCAAGCATATATAAAAGCCCTTTTATCCTCATTCTGTTTTCGAAGGGCGTTATTCTGGATATGGGGCCGCTGTCTTCGCCGAAGGTATCGAAGATCATTTTAAGCCCGAAATCGAGAACGCTTTCGTTCGGACGGAAAACAGGGTTTTTTGGTATCATACCCTCGATCGATTGCGTAACTGTGAGAATAAGGTGGTCGTTAAATATTATTCTCTGCACAGAAGCGTTTGGCTCAAGCTCAAGCTCGAGCACCTGAAAGGGAAACAAAATTATGCATTCGCCGACGGAAAGCTCGTAACGGTGCTCGTTTACCGTGCATACGCATTTTCCCTCGAGAGGTGTGATGCATTCGTAATTTTTGTGGAATTGCCTAAGCACTCCGCTTTGACGTTGTATGAAGCTGTGGAACTCAAGTGAGAGATTGCCGGAGGTAAAACCGATTTCTTTTTTTGTCATGGCATTACGCTTTCTCAAAAACCAAAAAGTCAACTTTTTGCTATAATATATCACTATTTGACTTGCTTTGTCAACATCGGTATGTTAAACTTTTTAAAAATACGGTATTACCGATATTGCGGAGGCTTTCTTATGAAGAAAATTCTTGCAGGGCTTTTTTGCCTGCTCATTTGCGTTCAGTCCATAGGGCTTGGCTCGATGTCTGTAATGGCGAATGAAGCGCAGGTGCTTTTTACCGATTCCTTCGATTACGTTGATTTCGGCTCGTCCGAGCTTTACGACAAGTCCGGCGTTTGGGAAAAAGAATATGCAACGCCAAAGGACAATAACGATTACGGCTCGCTTGATAGCAGCGCTCCTATAGCCAAAAACGGCGTTTTGAGCTTTGCCGAGGGCGACGGAATTCGTTTTAATTGGCAAAAGCTTAACGGATTTTCGGGTTTTGATAAGTCTAAAACCTATACCGTTACCTTTGATTTCAAGGTGCTTGATTTCGGCGACGACGTGCCGCGCGGACAATACAACACTTGGAACAGAGAGCTGTATTTTGCGGTTGCGGGTTATTATAACCAGATCGAATGCAGAAACGGAAACAATGCGGGACAGATAGGCATTCGCGCAGGTGACAAAACCTCCGCGCTTCCGTTGGGCGGATGGACGAACGATAAATCGACCTATGTATTAAATAAGGTTTATAACTGTACCTTCGAATGGAAGCCCTCCGAAAAAACCGTGATTTCCACGGTAGCCTGCGACGGCAAGGTGATCGCAAAGGGCTCGCGCACCGATGAGCTGTACGCGACTGTCAACAAGCACACCCGTTTTCTCGTTTGGCGCTGTGAGGATGGCGCGATCGAGCTCGACAACGTGACCTTCGGTGACGGAACTAACAAATACGTTCAGAATTTTGAATTCGGCGCCGAAAAGGATACCATGACCGCAGGCGGTGTTTGGGGACTCGAGGAAGTTCGCAAAACCGACGCAAAGGCACCCGAGCTTAAAAACGGTGCGGTGATTCTGAAGGAGCAAAGCTCGATCAGATTCAATTGGCAAAAGGTTAAAGACGTTGGCGCTTACGATCAGACCAAAACCTATATTTTCGATTTCGATCTCAAGCTTACCGACAAGGGCGACGGAAGTAATTGGGGCGGAGCGAATTATACGCGCGGAATTTATATTGCCTTCGGCGGCTGGTATAATCTTATTGAAATGCCGACGAAGGAAAATACCATAAAGGTCGGCTCGACCACCAAGAATTTTGCCGACAGTGAGCATTTGAACAAGCAAATGCACGTAACGGTTTCGTGGGAGGGTACAAACATTTTGGTAAATATTACCGATTCGAACGGCAACGAGGTTATCCAAGGCTCGAGAAGCGGAAACGCCTTTACCGATATGGCTGCCGAAAGTGCGGCGATGACGAATCTTGTGTTCCGTTGCGAGGACGGTGCTTTTGAGCTGGATAATTTCAAATTCAGCGTATTGACTGTCGAAGCGGACAGCACGACCGAGATAAATATCGCGAAGGGTCAACAGGCGGTATATACCTCCGAGATCGATTACAGCGGAAACGGCAAGGTTATGCTTAAATACGGCGGAGCCGAGCTGTTCTGTATCGAAAACGGCAGCCTCAGGGTTGCAGGAAAGACCGTTTTGGGCTCGTACGGCAAGGGCTCCTATAAGATCGAATCGGTCATCAGCCCCGATCAGGAAATGCAAACCGTTAGGGTCGTAGGTCCCAACGGCGAAATAATCCGCAGAGGCTTTTACACTCTGCTGGGCGGCGACGCGATGAATTACTTCATCACGGGTGAAAGCAAGGTCGTTGCCGCTGACGTAAAATACGAAGCATGCACGGTCAACGAATATACCCTTACCACGAAGGAACCGATCTATACCGGCTCGGACGCGAATATATACAACGTTGTAACCTCGTTTAACGAGGCACAGACAACGCGCAATTTCGCCTGGACGGCAAAAAGCGCGTTTGCCGGTAAGAATACGATGGCGCTCAACTACCGCAAGGTCGGCGATGCCGAATGGATGACCGTTGACGCCGTCAAGGAGATCGAGTCGGTCAACACAGCGGACGAGGATTATTACAAGTGCGATATTTCGTCCCTTTCTCCCGACACCGAATATGAATACAAGATCGGCATAAAGGAAAGCGACAAGGACAGCGATTGGACGAAGATATTTAAATTCAGAACCGCAAAGGAAAGCATCGACGAGTTTACGTTTATTGCCGTCGGCGATACACAAGGCATCACCTGGAACGGAATGACCTCGGGCGATAAGGGCTTTATGTTCGCTATGGCTGCATACCAAGAGGCGTTCGAGGAGGTCAAGGACCCCGCGTTTATTCTTCATACCGGCGACGTTGTCGAAAAAGGCAACGATAAGAATATGTGGAATATGTATTTCAAGTCGCTGAACGGATACGGAACATCGACTCCGATGTTTGCCGCTATCGGCAACCACGATTCGTGGGGAACGCCGCTTTATTTCGATTATCACTTCAATCACCCCAACAACGGCGGCAATGCGGCACTTGATCAAAGCTTCAAGAATGTGGTAACCGGTAACATTTTACAGCTTTTCCAGAACGCGGACGAAACGATATATTCCTTTGATTACGGCGATGCGCATTTTATCGTGCTGAACACCGGAACCTACAGCGATCAGGATAAGCATATTATCAACGCTCAACGCGATTGGCTTACGAGCGATCTCGAAGCCAACAAGGACGCAAAATGGAAGATAATGCTCTTCCACGAGCCTGTATATCACCGTGCGGGCGCAGGCGAAAGCAGACCTTGGTTACACGACGTTATCGAGGAATACGGAGTTGATCTTGTTATTCAGGGACATTCCCACTTAGTAACCAGAACCTATCCGATGAAGGACGGAAAGATCGTTACCAAAGCAGTTGACGAAACGATCGAAAAGGGAATAGGTACGGTTTATACGACGATCGGATCGACTGCATTGAATCACGACGGCGCAAACGATGCGAAATACGAGGAAGAGATCGGAATCCTTGCAACGCCGACCCCTACTCAATCGGCATATACGACGGTTACGGTTAAAAACGATAAGATCGTCGTTACGACCAAGCAAATCAACGGATTTGTTCTTGACAGCTTTACTATCGAGGATAAAAACGCGTCAAGCGACACCTCTGAAGAACAAAGCGGTGAAATTACCGATACTTCGACTTCGACCGAAGCATCGGACGGCTCGGTAAGCGCCGATCCCGAAGACGAAAATTCGGGAAGCTTTACGATAATCGCAATTTGCGTTATCGCGTTTATCGTCTTGGCTGTCGGAGCGGTATTGTTTATCAAACGCAAAAAATAAATTAAAAACAAAATGCCCCGAGCTCGGGGCATTTTTTATCGGGGTCCCCGAGAAGCCGTAAGGCTTCTTGGGGTGATTTTGTATTTCGAATATAGATCTTTATAACTCCGCATCACCAAGGCAGATAACCTTAAGCCCTTTTTTCTGCGCTTGTTTAGCGAATTTATATGCCCTGCCCCAAGAATGTGTGATATAGCATAAGCAGCAATCCGCATGATTAATCATCCATTTGTTTCTTCTTTCAATGGCGAACCGTTGCGGACCTTCTTCGATACCTTCGGGATATATACTGTATCCGTGGTATGGGTCATGCTCGGCCTTCCGCATAGGCAGATAAGCAAGCACTACCGTAAATGATATATGCGGGTAAATACTCTTTAATTTTATCAGGCACGAAAAAACCATATTGTCAAAATGGCCTTGATTTCCTACATAGAACTCATCAACACCTTCTGAGATGAGTTTCTCGATTGTGCGGAAAAGAACGGCTTCCGCCAGCCCGTAACAATCGCTGTGACCAAAAAAAGTACAAATCATATTTCCTCTCCGTGTGCGATATATCGTAATTATATCACTCTTAAATAAAAATTGCGATATATCCCACACGATTTATCGCAAATTTGGTTAAAATTATTTTACGATATTTCGTAAACGGGGAGAAAGCTGTGCGCACAAAAGAGGCAATTGCCAATAGAATACTTCAACTTTGCGAAGAGCGGAACATTGCTGTAAATGAGTTGGCGAACATTTCCGGCGTTTCTCCTTCGACCGTATACAGTATCCTTAATGAAAAGAGCCAAAATCCCGGCGCCATTACGATCAAAAAATTGTGCGACGGCTTAGAAATAACTCTGGGTGAGTTTTTCGGCACGCCTGAATTTGATGCTTTGGAGCAAGAAATCAAGTAATTGATTTCTTTGATATCACAACTTATACCGGCAACAAACAAAATACCCCGAGCTTTTTGCTCGGGGCATTTTTTATCGGGGTCCCCGAGAAGCCGTAAGGCTTCTTGGGGTGATTTTGTCGGGGTCCCCGAGAAGCCGTAAGGCTTCTTGGGGTGATTTTGTCGGGGTCCCCGAGAAGCCGCAAGGCTTCTTGGGGTGATTTATGGGGTGATTCTTTACAGAGCTTCTCCGCCGCTTTTTATTACGTCTCTGTACCAATAAAAGGAATCCTTGGGGGTGCGCTTCTGAGTGATGTAATCTATATGAATAAGTCCGAACCGCACGGAATATCCCTTTGACCACTCGAAATTATCCATCAGCGACCAATACATATATCCGTCGATCTCGATCCCCTCGTCCACAGCCTTTTTCAGACAGCGCAGATATTTGTGGATAAAATCTATTCTGTCCATATCGTGAACGGCGCCGTCAAGGGAGATCGCATCGTATCCCGCCATACCGTTTTCGGAAATTATTATGGGCTTTCCGTAGCGCTCGTAAAGGAATTTGGGCCCCCAGTAAAGGGATTCGGGAACTACGGGCCAATTACAGTTGGTAAGGGGCATATTTATGGAATTGGGCACCCATCGGGGTCCCTTTTCGCCTGCACTGAAGCGGGCGCCGTTGTATATGTTCTGGCAGTAAAAATCTATGGGAAGGGAAATGGTCTTCAGATCCTCCTCATAGCCCTCGGGCAGATATTTGCCTAACTTTTTAAAGGCGTCGGTCTCCTCGGGATATCTGCCGAGCATAATGGGATCGCTCCACCAGGATACGTTCCACGTCCAGTTGTTCATATCGATATCGAAAAAGCTTGCGCGCGCCGCTTCAATATCCTCCGGCTCGTCCGTTGCGGGTATGGCGGCAGAGCAGGTGGGCGCGTAGCCGATCTTGCAGTTGGGCGCGATCTCACGCAGGGCTTTCACCGCCTTGCCGTGAGCAAGCATTACGTTGTGGGACATTATAACTATATCTCTGTCGGAGCATTTCAGTCCCGGTGCGTGAATACCCTGCGCGTATCCCTGACCGATAAAGCATTGAGGCTCGTTTAAGGTGACGAAATATTTTACTCTGTCCGAAAAGCTTCTGAACACCGTTTCGGCGTAATATGCGAACCAATCCGAGCTTTGGCGGTTTCTCCAGCCTCCCTTTTTCTCCAGCTCATAGGGGTAATCCCAATGGAAAAGGGTGATTATGGGCGTTATACCGTTGTTTATCAGCTCGTTTATGAGGCGGTTGTAAAATTCGATTCCCTTGGGGTTGATCTTGCCGTCGCCGTCGGGAATAATTCTCGTCCACGAAAGAGAAAACCTGTAGGTGTTTATGCCAAGCTCCTTCATAAGGGCAACGTCTTCGGCAAATCTGTGGTAGTGATCGCACGCCACGTCGCCGGTGTGTCCCCCGTAGGCGTTACCCTCGGCGCAGAAAACGTCCCATACGGAAGGTCCTCTGCCGTCCTCGCGGGCGGCGCCCTCTATCTGATAAGAGGCAGTGGCTGTTCCCCACATAAAATCCTTTTTAAACATAAAAATCTCCTTTCCTCCAACGAAAGCGAATTATTATCAACGTTAATTATAATACTTTTTTTGTAATTTTCAACCTGCGTTTTCGTATATGCTTGAAAAACTTTCGATTTTATGTTATAACGAATAGGAAGAAAGTATCAAGGAGAATCGCTGTAATGAAAAAAGACAAAAAGCAGCTGTGGCAGGCGGTAAAGTTTACCCTCTTTTCCGCGTCGGCGGGCATCATTCAGGTAGGCTCCTTTGCGCTGCTGGAGCTGTTTATAAAGGATTATTGGGTGCCCTACCTTACGTCGCTGGTGCTGTCCATACTCTGGAATTTTACCCTTAACCGCCGTTTTACCTTTAAATCCGCGGCAAACGTGCCCGTGGCTATGTTAAAGGTCTTTGGCTTTTATCTCGTGTTCACACCGCTGTCCACCTATCTGGGCAACCTTGCCGAGGGTAAGGGCATAAACGATTTTATAATCCTTGCCCTTACTATGATCGCAAACTTCGTCCTCGAGTTTCTTTTCTGTAAATTCGTCGTTTACAGAGGCAAAGAGGACACCCTTGAAACGAAAAATAAAAAGAAATAACACAAATCACCCCGCGAAGCCTTACGGCTTCGTGGGGACCCCGACAAAAAGAGAGCTGTCGTTTTTTCGACAGCTCCGTTTGTTTTCGGGGTGATTTTTAAGTTAATCGTCTTCCAATAATTTGGCGGGAGATATATTCAGTACCTGCGCCATTTTAAACAACGTCTCAAGAGAAACGCCGCGTACGGTTCCCGTGCCCTCGACCTGACCCACGAAGCTTACGCTCTTTCCGATAAGCTCCGCGAAATGCTCTTGGGTGTAGCCCGCTTTTCTGCGGTAATATGCGATCTTCAAACCAAGGGTAATATATTTTTCAGAAAATTCTGTTTTCATTACTTCGCCCTCTTTCCGTATATATTCTACCGAAAAAACGCAGCATTTATTATTACACACTATTACATATTTATTTACTTTTAGTTAATAATCATTTATAATGTGTAGTGATTTACAGATTCAGAGGTGATAAATATGA
>JAGAKP010000014.1 GCA_017625615.1 Clostridia bacterium | reverse complement strand
TTCTGCACCGAGGAGGAGTTAGCTGCCAACCGCGCAGAGCAGGAGGCGCAAAAGCTCACCCCCGGCTACTACGGAAAATGGGCTGTATGGCGTGATGCGGATATAGAAAAGATACAAAATGCACTTAACGAGGGCAAGCCCTTCGTTCTCCGCTTCAGAAGCGAGGGAGATTGCAACAACAAGCTTAAGTTTACCGATATGATAAAGGGCGTTATCGACGTTACCGAAAACGATATCGACCACGTGCTTCTTAAGTCCGACGGTATTCCCACTTATCACTTTGCACACGCGGTGGACGATCACCTTATGCACACCACCCACGTTGTACGTGACGAAAGCTGGCTTTCCACCTTGCCCTTCCACATTCAGCTCTTTAAGGCTCTCGGCTTTAAGATGCCCAAATACTGCCACACCGCGCAGGTGCTTAAAAACGACGGCGGCGGAAAACGCAAGCTTTCCAAGCGCAAGGACCCCGAAGCAGCACTTACCTATTACCACGAGCAGGGATATCCCGCCAACGCGGTAAAGGAATATCTGCTCACTCTGCTTAATTCCAACTTCGAGGAATGGCGTCTTGCAAACCCCGCACTGCCCTTGGAAAAATTTGAATTTTCTCCCAAGAAAATGAGCATTTCGGGCTGTCTTTTCAGCTTTGAAAAGCTTAACGACGTTTCCAAAAACGTTATTTCCGCACTCTCCGCCGCTGAGGTGGTTGATGCGGTCATCGCGTGGTCCAAGGAATACGATCCCGAATTTGCCTCTACCCTTGAAGCAGACCGCGCTTATGCGGAAAGCATCTTCGCTATCGGCAGAGGCGGCAACAAGCCCAGAAAGGATATAACCGTCTGGGCGGACGCAAAGCCTTACGTTTCCTTCTTCTACGATAAATATTTCACCTATACCGATACGCTTTCCGCTTCCCCCGAGGATATAAAGGCGTGTCTTGACGGATTTGTTTCCCTCTGGCAGGAAAGCGACGATCAGACACAGTGGTTTGATAAGATAAAGGCTGTGGGCGAACAGAACGGCTACTGCCCCAATATGAAGGAATACAAAAAGGACCCCACGGGCTGGAAGGGAAGTGTTGGCGACGTAAGCGCATTCCTGCGCGTTGCCGTAACGGGCAAGACCGTATCTCCCGATCTGTATACCGTAATGAACATTCTCGGTGCGGAAAAGGTTGCCGCACGAATAAACGCTTTTAAGGAGACACTGTAAAATGGAAGAAATAAACAGCAATTTCCTTTATGATATTATAAAAAACGATCTTGAAACGGGCAAGGAGGATCACGTCCACACACGTTTTCCCCCGGAGCCCAACGGTTATCTTCATATCGGCTCTTTGAAGGCTATATGGATAAACGCCACCGCCGCAAAGAATTTCGACGGTAAGTTCAATCTCCGCTATGACGATACCAACCCCGGCAAGGAGGACGTTGAGTACGTTGACAGCATTTACGAGGATATCCGCTGGCTTGGCTTTGAGCCTACGGGCGGTATCTTCTACGGAAGCGATTACTTCGGAAAATGCTACGAATACGCAGTTAAGCTTATAAAAGAGGGAAAAGCATACGTTTGCGACCTCACCGCAGACGAAATGACCGCATACCGCGGAACCTTAACCGAACCTGGCAAGGAATCACCCTGGCGCAACCGTTCTATCGAAGAAAACCTCGAATTGTTCGAGCGTATGAAGAACGGCGAATTTCCCGACGGTGCAAAAACTCTCCGCGCAAAAATAGATATGGCTTCTCCCAATCTCGTTATGCGTGATCCCGCTATTTTCCGTATCCGCCATATGTCCCACCACAGACAGGGGGACGCTTGGTGCATATATCCTCTTTACGATTTCGCTCATCCCATTCAGGACGCTATGGAGGGTATAACCCATTCCATGTGCTCTATCGAGTTTACCAACAACCGTCCCCTTTACGATTGGGTTGTGGATAATATAGATTTTGAGCACAAGCCTCATCAGTACGAATTTGCGCGCCTCAACGTAACCCACACCGTAATGAGCAAGCGTTATCTCCGCGCGCTGGTTGAAAACGGCATTGCCGACGGTTGGGACGATCCCCGTCTGCCCACCCTTTGCGGTCTCCGCAGAAGAGGATATACTCCCTCCGCTTTAATAGATTTCGTTTCCCGCGCAGGCGTTTCCCGCGCCTACAGCATCGTGGATTACGATCTGCTTGAGCATTGCATAAGAGAAGAGCTTAACAAGACTGCTCTCCGCCGCGTTGCGGTGCTTGACCCCGTCAAGGTCACCGTTACCAATTATCCCGAAGACAAGAAGGAATACTTCTCTCTGCCCAACAACCCCTCCGATCCCGAAGCGGGCAGACGTGACGTTCCCTTTACAAAGCATCTTTATATCGACCGCGATGACGTTTCTCTCGATCCTCCTCCCAAGTACTTCCGTATGAAGAAGGGCGGCGAGGCCCGTCTTATGGGCGGATATATCGTCAAGTGCGAGGATATCCTTACCGACGAAAACGGCGTTATTACCGAGGTGCTTTGTACTGCCGACCTTGAAACGGGCTGCGGTATGCCTGCCGACGGCAGAAAAATAAAGGGTACTATCCATTGGCTTTCCGCATCCGACGCTATCGAAGCGGACGTTGCTCTCTACGATAAGCTGTTTACCGAAGCGGATATGACCAAGGTACCCTCCTCCGAGTACGATAACTACCTTAATCCCGAATCCGTAAAGCATATAAAAGCGTATCTCGAGCCTTCCTTGGCAGATGCCAAAGACGGCGACCGCTTCCAGTTCGTCCGCACCGGCTATTTCTGCAAGGATACAAAGCACGAAAATACCTTTAACAGAATAGTAGTATTGAAGGATTCCAAACCCTTCTAACATCAAAAACGCCCGAAGTTTTCGGGCGTTTTAATATTTTTTATGTTGACAACACGCGGGTAAATATGATATCCTTTATTTGAGGGAAGATATTTCTTTAAAATAAATACAAGGAGTATATGGTATGAAACGAAATGCTTTTATTATAATTATCTGTGTTTTGATATTTGCTTCGTGTTCTGTCGAGCAAAATAATAGCCTTGATGTTCGCACTTTTATTGATTCGCGGTATTTAAAAGATACTGCGCCGTATGTTCCTGTTGACGACGGTCAGGAAACGATTATGGATCCACCAGTTGAATCAAAAATTAAACTCGGCAACAAAGAGATAGTTGCTGATCTGACGTCGGTGAAAAGCTATACGTCTCGCTCTCAACAACAGGTTTATTGCAGCAAGGACGGAAATATGAATTACGTATTATATTCCGAGCATCCTTCGTTTAATATTTATATACCTGATCGCTTCTCGAAAAAAGCTGTTTTATCTTATTTTGAGGGTGATGAAATATCAGAGCAAGCGCTTGTATCTTACGCAAAAGAATATATGTCGTTATATTTTGATACCAACATATTAAGTAACTATAATTACAGTTTTACAACGACTGTTCTCATTAGTAAAGGACATGGCACTTGGATGGAAGAAAAAGAAGGCTTTTACACGCCGGAAAATAATTGTGAATTCGATGTGCCGTATGATGAAACCGTTCGTGGATATAGAATAACGTATACCGAATATTGCGGTCCGATTGCCACTGCAGATACTATAAATATAATGTTTGATGAAAACGGAAATATAACCTATTTCGAGTTTATGGAATATAACGTTAATTGGCAAGGTGTCAATTTTGAGGAAGAAAACGTAATCGAAGCCGTGGAAATCTTTTTGAATGAGTATATTTCAGAAGAATTCGAGCTTGTTGACTATAATATAAGAACGCGTAGACTGGTATATTCGGAAGGCAAAATCCAACTTGCACTTAACCTTGATTTGACCTTGAAAAATTCCGAGCAAACGTTTGAAACCGCGTGTGATTTGCGGCTGTCCGACTGATTTATAATACAAAAAGCTCCCGAAAAATCGGGAGCTTTTTATCGGGGTCCCCGCAAAACCGCAGGCTTTGCGGGGGATCATTTATCCTATTTGTTCAAAGCTCGTATAGATCTCGTCCGCCTGTGTTTTGGGGGAAGCGCAAAACTCATCGAAAAACAGAGTATGCACTCCTGCGTTTATACCGCTTCCGATATCTATTTCTCTGTCGCCGATCATAACGGTTTTATCCTTATCCAGCGAATGCTCTTTTATGAGATATTCAATGGCATCGGGAGCGGGCTTGAAGGGAAACCCGTTTTCCACGGTAATTACCTCGGTAAAAAGTCCCAGCATCCCGTGTTTTCCTAAAAGCTCCAACGCCTTTTTATCTCTGTGGGTAAAGAGAAAATGCTTGCCGCCTCTTGCAAGAATACGGTCAAAGGCTTCCTTCACACCGTCGTAAATCTTTATCACCGGCTCAAAATCGTCGGTCAGCTCGTAAGCGTAAAAGGCTTTGTATTCCTCTTCGGTAAGACCGTAATGGCGGGTTGCCGTGCCTACGGTTATACGAAGGAGCTTTTCTGCCTCGTTTACGTCGATATCTCTGCCTCTGTCCTTTAAAGCTTGAGTCAGTGCCGCCGCGGTGTGTGGGTAGCTGTCGAAGAGGGTGCCGTCGAAATCCCATATAAAATTATCGTATTTTTCAGTTATTATCATGGAAATACCTGTAGTTTATCTGCTTTCTCAAAAGGTACTGCTTTTGCAATTCCTCGGGAAGCTCAAACATAGAATAAATATTGCCATCTGCATCAGCGGCGATATAATCGTTTGCGGCGGGGAAATCCTTACGCTGGGTATAGAGGAAATCGTAGTATGCGTCGGTCTCCACGTCCATACGGTGCATAACGTACGCCATAAGCAGATCGTAGTTAAGCCACTCAACGTCCTGCTCACCCATATCGAAGTTGCCCACTATAAGACATTCGGTATCATACTTGCGGTATACGTTAAGCAGGTCGCTGTCGGTATTGAAATAGGGGAGATTAGCAATACGCTCGTAATCCTCCGCGCCCTCAAGCATGGTAATGGACTTAAGGTTAGGCAGATGGTCGCCGTAGAAGATAATAATGGTTTTTTCGTCCTGCTTCTGAATATAATCGTACAGCTTGCCCAGCTGTCTGTCCGCATCGTAAAGTCCCTGCGCATAGCAACGGATAGAGCCTTTCATATATGCGGAATAGCCTTCGGGTGTCTTGGTAACGTCAACGGTGTAATTATTGCGTATAACGTTGCCGTTGCTGTCCTTATCAATATACTTGCCGTTGTAATAAGATCCGTGAAGCTGTGCGGTGTTTATCATCACGAAGTAGTTGTCCTTTTCCGCCCACTCGTCGCCCTCGATAAACTTTATAACCTGATCCGCCAGATAATCGTCAGAGGGTCTGCCCGCCAGCTTGCGTACACCCTTAAGCTCGTGGCGGAAATCGGTATCGTCAATGCCGTAGAAGGGGTAGACCTTGGTGCGGTCAAAGAGTGAATCCTCCCACGCGGTAATTATCTTGTTATAATAGCTTCCCGTGTGGAGAATATCGAAAAAGTTAGGCGTTCCCTCGTAATCCTCGTTGTCATAGATCTGGGTGTAAGGAACGAATCCGGGGGAGTAAACCGCAAGGTTACTGCCTGTAAACACCTCAAACTCCGCATTTGCGCTCAGTCCGCCGAAAACGGGGGATATCATCTTGAATACGTGGCCTTCTTTTGCAAGACGCTCGTAATTTTCGGTAAGCTCGGTGCCCGTAGGGGTGGAAAACTCAAACTCGCCAAGCTGGTCTATATCCCAGAAGGATTCGGAGAATACCATAATAATATTACAGTCGCCCCATATTCCCTCGTACTCGTCCTTTGCTTCCTCAACTGCGTCTGCAAGGACCTTGTCAAGATATTCCTTATCGTATCCCTCGGGCGCAAAAATACGGCTTTCCACTGCTTGTCCGTACATACCCGAAATTACACCGTAGCGGATATAATACTTAAGGCTGGTGGTGGGATAATCGGAATCACGCTCGTCATACTTATAGAAGGTATTGAGAGTAAAGGTGTTGATGGACTGAATGGGCGCAATAAGCAGTATAAGGATCGCCAGAACGCTTGCGCCCACCGCAATGCCGCCCCATTTATACTTAAGACGGAAGCGGAGCAGTATGCCGCCGATGATAATAAGCGCAAAGTAAATTCCGTATTCCACAAGGACGTCGGATATCTTGCCGAGCATATCGAAGATAGATACCTCTGCAACAAGATCGTTCAGCGTGCCCGCGCTGCGGAAGAAGTTTATATCCGAAAAATACACGGGGTTATCGGACATTTGTATCTTAACGTACTGCGCCGCGGAAAAGACCAGCGCCACAACGGAAAGGGTTGCGTTGGTGGCAACGGAGCTTGTGGTTATGGCGGTGAGCAGTGCGTTGAACAGTATCATAAGGATATAGGAAAACAAATATCCGGATACGAATCGGGTGTCTGAAATAGTGGTGGTACCGAGGAAAAAGCTGTTTATGCACAGATTTATAAGGCAGGGCACCGCAATAAAATGATAAAGATATTTAATTATCTTGAACCAAATGGAATTTACACACTTTTTATAAAGCTTTTTAGCCTTATCGAGCCACTCCGGACCTGTGTGGGTTTCTGCCGTGTTCATAATATACCTCACTTTTGTTAACAAAAAAGACTGACGCCCCTTTTTAAGCCAGGGGCGCCAAGTTTTATACATTAACCCTTAACGAGCTTTTCGATTTCGGAAGCGAAATCGTCTTCTCTCTTTTCAATGCCTTCGCCCTTTTCGTACTTAACGAAGGAAACGACCTTGATAGAGCCGCCGAGTTCCTTTGCGGTGTTCTCGGTGTACTGCTTAACGGTCATATTCTCTTCCTTAACGTACTGCTGGTGAACGAGACAGTTGGTGTCGTAGTACTTTTCAATTCTGCCGGTAACCATCTTTTCGATGATCTGCTCGGGCTTGTTAGCAAGCTTGGGATCGTTCTTGATCTGAGCAAGAAGGATATCCTTTTCAGCCTGAATTACACTCTCGGGAACGTTGCACTTGCAAACGTAGAGGGGGTTCATAGCTGCGATCTGCATACATACGTTCTTTGCATATTCAGCGAATGCGTCGGTATTTTCGATACCGCCTTCAACCTCGAACTTAGCAACAACGCCTGCGCTTCCGCCGCCGTGAATGTAAGTGCCGGTAACGCCCTCAACTACCTCGAAACGTCTGATAGACATATTTTCGCCGATAGTGAAGATTTCCTGCTTGAGTTCGTCTTCAACGGTGGTTTCCTTGCCTGCGAACTTGGTTGCGAGAAGAGCTGCAACGTCAGCGGGCTTATTCTCTACGATAGTAACGAGAATGCCGTGTACGAATTCCTTAAAGGAAGCGTTCTTTGCAACGAAGTCGGTTTCGGTGTTAACCTCGATAATAGCGGTGCAGCCGTCAGCGGTGTAAACGTCAACGATACCGTCTGCAGCAATTCTGTCTGCCTTCTTAGCGGCAACAGCAAGTCCCTTCTCGCGAAGGATCTTTATAGCCTCATCAAAATCGCCGTTAGCGGTAACCAGTGCCTTTTTGCACTCCATCATGCCGCAACCGGTCTTTTTACGAAGCTCCATAACAACTTTTGCGGAAATATCTGCCATTTTGATTAGTCCTCCTTAACTTCTGCTTCGGTTTCGCCCTCGGTAGCGTCGGTGAACTGCTCACCCTGCTTGCCTTCGAGAACTGCGTCTGCCATAACGGAAGCGATAAGCTTGATAGCGCGGATAGCGTCGTCGTTGCCGGGGATAACGTAATCGATGCAATCGGGGTCGCAGTTGGTATCAACGATAGCAACTACGGGGATTCCCAACTTACGTGCTTCTGCAACAGCGTTTGCTTCCTTCTTGGGGTCTACTACGAACATAACTGCGGGAAGACCCTTCATATCCTTGATACCGCCGAGGTTACGCTCAAGGTCAGCCATTTCCTTCTGGAGAGCTGCAACTTCCTTCTTGGGAAGGAGGTCGAAGGTGCCGTCCTCGGACATCTTGGTGAGGTTGTTCAGCTTCTGGATACTTCTCTTAATGGTCTTGAAGTTGGTGAGCATACCACCGAGCCAACGAACGTTTACGTAGTACATGCCTGCACGGAGAGCTTCTTCCTTGATAGCGTCCTGAGCCTGCTTCTTGGTACCTACGAAGAGAACGTTGCCGCCTTCGAGGGATGCGTCGCGAACGAACATGTAAGCTTCTTCAACCTTTTTAACGGTCTTCTGAAGGTCGATGATGTAGATGCCGTTTCTTTCGGTAAAGATGTACTCCGCCATCTTGGGGTTCCATCTTCTGGTCTGGTGACCGAAGTGAACGCCTGCTTCGAGCAGTTGTTTCATGCTGATTACTGACATTTTTCATTTCTCCTTTCGGGTTTCCCCGCCACCGTACGCTTGAATTTTTACCCGCGGCTTTTGCCGACCCTTGGGCAGAACGCACAGTGTGTGTATTTTTTTAATGCGTCGTCACCGCATTCCAAAGTATATTATCACACTTTTTCGTAAAAATCAATACCAAATTAACAAAAAAACGGGCTTTTCACCCGTTTTTTGTAAAGTTTTTTGTGTGTTTATTCGTTGGTGTACCGTCCCGTGGGGGTAAGGTCTGTTGAATTAAAGGTATATATGTTTATTGCGGTAATATCCGTTTCCTTGGTTCCGAGCGCCATATTGACGAAATAAACGGTGCCGTCAATATACATCGCTTGCCATCTTGATGTCTTTGTGCCTTCTGTTATCACGCGCTCTATCTCTTGCTTGGATACGAGTGTCAGTCCGTCCTCTGTGGAAAACAAAGCGAGCATATAATTCCTTACGTAAGTAGCATCGTCCCAATATTCGATAGTGTACGGCACTACCGTAAATTCCTTTTCCGACACCGCGGAAACAGACTGCCGATACGACCACGGAGACAATCTGTACTGCAATTCGCGGGAATTGTTTTCAAGCAGCACCTCTCCCGTTTTTACTATATTCTTTTCGTCGGAAATATCGTAGATTTCAAGCTTTATACCGTTGTATTTCTGCCCGTCATCGCGGTGGAAAACAGCGGTAAGAAGGGTGCTTTCGTTCAAAAACGCCTTGTCGTAATTTTGATTCGCTCCGTCAATACCGTTCATCACCTTCGGCGCGGCGGGGTCTGATACGTCCACTACGTACCACGTTGTGCCCCGTCCGAACACGGCAATATTTTTATAGGTCGCCGCGTCGTGGGGGTGCGGTTCCTTTTGGTTTCCGCCGATTCCGTACAATTCGGAAACGATATTCAATTCCTTGTCCAGTATTACCAGACCTGCGCCGTAATCCTCATCGGTGGGGATGCGCAGATAACCGTCGTATTCACTTACAGCCAATAGATGCATCCAACCGTGTACGCTCGTTTTTCCGATATACACGGGTTTATCTCCCGTAATATCGTATCTTTCTATCTCCAAGTGGGCTCTGCCGTCATTGCCATACCAATGAACGGATTGGTCGAACACGTAGATAGAATCCTCGGTTATAAAAAAGTCGTAATCGTTTATCATTTTGCAGTAAGCGTTCATCTTACCGCTTTGCAGATTTGTTTTGGATGTTATTGTGAGGGTAGAAAGTCCCGTATCATCGGGAATTTCAATGTTTTCTGCAGGCACGGTGGCGTTAAGGTGCTTTCCTGCCACGGGAAGCTCGCTCATAAACTCCTCGTCGGACAGCGCGTTGTCGCCATAAAACTTATCCGCAAGACGGGTGTAACGGCTTGTAAGCAAAACCATTTCGTCACCTACGGTATGGCAGGAAACAAAATAGCCCGACTGAACGTAAAAATCCGTCTGCTTTGTCTTTCCGCTTTCGGATACCTCTATAACGAATACGCACGTAACCGCACCGCGTCCGCTTTCCGAAAGTTCGGTGACCGCATAATCGCGGTAGGGATCTTGGTTTGCGCAAATTATTATAACTCGGTTTTGATACAGCAGCATTTCAATTCCCAAAAGCTGTTCGGGCAAATGGGTTAAGGATACCTGTTCCGCTTTTCCGTTTTCCGCAGAGAAAATTGTCAGCTCTCCAAAGGAAAGACAATATATGAAATTTTCATCGTTTTTAATTACGTCGCCGGTATTCAGCGCAGCGTTGCCGGTATTGTAATAAGCGTTGCCCATAGGCGAATAAAGGGGTGAGGGCTCCCAGCCCACCACAGCGTCCGCCCATATCAAAAGTTCTTCATCGCGCACCTGATTTTTCGTGAACACTTCGGATATTTTATTCTTCACTCCGTCGTATTCCGCCGCGTCGGCGCAAGGCCCGTCCTCGGGCAAGACCAGCACGGTATCCGAAGAATATCCGTCATCTTCCGTATCGCTTATTTCTTCGGATACGTCCGTATCGGGCAGGGATACGTCTGCGGACGCCTCGCTGCGGTCATCGCTTTCCTGCGGGGCGGGGATCTTTTCTCCGCACGCCACCATACAGAGGCACAGAAGCACCGCAATGAAAACGGTTATACGCTTTTTCATATATTCTCACGCTCCTTTTTACGGTATCGGGATCATTTTAGTTTTTACAAGCATCCACGGGGGTAAGATCGTTTATGGTGTAGGAGTTTACCGTTGCGTTTCCGTCATAGAAAAGTGTGATCACGTAGATATAGTCGCCGATATAAATTCCTCTCACGTTGGCGACGTTGTGATCGTAGGGGACAACGTCCTTGCCCAACAGTGTAAACCCGTTTTCGGTGTAGGTGTAAAGGGCAAATACACGGATCTCCGAGAATCTTCCGTACTCCGTGTTGACGTAATCGATGTAGGGGAACATTACAATTCCTTTATCGTACTGTACGGAGACTGCCTTAAGCACGTTTTCAGCAAAATAGGTGTTTTCACCCAGAAGCAGGGTCGCTTCCTCCTTCACGTCGTTGGGGTCCGTGGTATCGAACATACTCAGCTTTATTCCCTGAGTCCAACCCGTTTCTATGTCCGCATCGTTGCCGAAGCCGAACATTTTGTTTTCGCCGTAGCTTTGCATATAGGTGGAAAAGCCGGGGATCTTAAGCTCGGAAAGTATTACGGGATTTGCGGGGTCGGAAATATCAATGGCGTAAAGAGGATCGGTCTGTCTGAAGGTCACCACGTACGCAAGGTCGCCGCTGAACCGCACGGATTTAATGCTCTCGTTTATTCCCATTCCGCCGATCTCGCCGATAATATCAAGCTTTTCGTCAAGAACGTAAAGCACGTTGTCGTTGTTTCTCGTCAACGCCACGCGGAGGTTTCCGTTGTATTCGTCAAAGGAATACTGGTTGTTGTACCGTCCCGCAAGAAGTACGCTTCCCGTGTGGTAAATATCGCCGTTCTTTGCGTAAAAGCGGTTTATAAGGGTGTGTCTTCCGTCTTCCTTATATTTGGTGCAGTATACGTAAAGAGTGTCCGCATCGGCGTAAATATCCGTTCCCGCGCCCATAATGGCGGTGGATTTGCTTTCTCCGCTTTTTCCGTCGTAGACGGAGGCTACCAGAAAGGTCGCGGAAATAATATCATCGGGCACTATTATGCAGTCGGCAGGAAGATCATTGCCGTTTGTCCGAGGAAGGTTATCGAGCACGTCGTCCCTAGTTACCTCATAATCCTTTTCATAAAAATGTCTTGTATATTCGGGAATATGGTTGGTTACCAGAATAAGCTTGCCGTCCACCATACGGCTGGAGATATAGTAGCCCGACTGCACGAATTCGTCAGCCAAAGAAGCTTTTCCCTTTTCGTCAATTTCGTAGGTGTATACCTTGGTAACCGTGTTCCAGTCCGTGTCGGTGTAATGGGGTGTATCGTTAATATTCTT
This sequence comes from Clostridia bacterium, assembly GCA_017625615.1. Taxonomy (GTDB): domain Bacteria; phylum Bacillota; class Clostridia; order Oscillospirales; family CAG-382; genus SFLA01. The sequence continues at coordinate 64,402 of JAGAKP010000014.1, read as the reverse complement.
GCTTATTATCACCAGACGGTTGCCGATAAGCATCATATCTCTGCATTCGTGCTCAAGAATTATCTTACAGGCGAGGGAAACCTCTCCCTCGTCAGCGGAAAACACGCTTAGCACGTTTTTCATTATCGTGTAAATGAATTTTCCATCCGTCTTTATAACGTCCGCTTCCTGAACGCCCGCTACCTGATTATTGGTATCGGAAAAATCCTTGTTTTCTTCGCGGTCGGGCGCGGTTTCCGGTTCCGATTCAAGTATGTCTTCACCTTTAAGTTCATCGGATGTCGGGACGTCTTCCTCCACCACACCTTCGTCGATGATGCCGCCAATGCCCAGGTTCCATTCATAGTAGTAATTGTCTTCTTTATAGGTATTGACTCTGTCGGTTATTGCGGCGCACAGCTGGTTATAGGTCTTAAAGCCCTCTGTTCCCTCGGGAGCAGGCTCTTCGGGAGCGAATATTTCAAGAAAATTCGCACCGCCGAGCAGAGCGCTTATACCGTTGCCGATATTTTCCGCATTGGGAATGGCTACCGCTATACCCGCCACCGCAATTATACAAGCCGCCGCCAAGGCGATATATCTCGTAAGGACCGTCCTTTTCGGCTTGCCTGCTTTCATTTTGTCCGAAATGCGCGCAACCGCATCCTCGGGCGCTTTTACGTTGTTCATATCCTTTTTGTATTTGTCACCAAACATTTTAGATCAAAACTCCTCGTTTGTAAGTATTTCTTTCAGCCTTTGCCGCCCTCTGTGGAGGGTAGTCTTTACGGCGGATTGGCTCTTGCCCGTAGCCGATGCTATTTCCGCAACGGACATATCCTCGTAATAATATAAATGTATTACCACTCTCGTTTTTTCGGGCAGGGAAGCTACGGCGTACCACACCTCGCTTTTTTCCTTGTCGAAAAAGGGAGTGTCGCCCTGATCCCCGGTAACGCGGTTTCTCCAAGGAGAGGCGAGCAGTGATTTGGAGCAGTTTACCGCCACCCGAATGAACCACGCCTTTTCGTGCTCCTCGCTTTCAAAAACGGGCGCACGCTTAATAAAGCGCATAAATACCTCTTGCATAATATCCTCCGCATCGTGGGCGTTTTTCGTCCGCGCGAAGGCAATACGGTACACAGTGTCCGCATACTTTTCAAGAATATTCTCTATGGCGGCATTCGTACGCAATGCTCGTTCCATAATGGGCTCCTTTTAGGTGGTTTCACTTACAATACTTTGCAAAAAGGAAAAAGGTTACAAGTAAATAAAAATTTTTTTAAAAATAAGCAAAAGGGCAGAATTATGCCGTTCTGCCCTTTTGAAAATACTATATTAAAGAAGTGAGGTGGGTTCGGTGTCGTTTTCGAGCCAGCTCAAAATCATCTCGCAGTTCATCAGACATCTGGGATGATGGAAGGGGCCCTTCCACATAGAACCCTTCTGGGTGTGGGAAACGGTGCCGTCCTTGTGGAGGTATCCGTACCATTCGCCGTTTTCCTTGTCAGCGAAGTGACCGAACGCCCAAACGTGTACCTTTTCAAACCAATCCCAATACTTCTTGTCGCCGGTAAGCTTATATGCAAGCAGAGTTGCGATAAGTGCTTCGTTGTGTACCCACCAAAGCTTCATATCCCACTCAAGCTGCTCGCAGGGTCTTCCCTTTACGTCGGTAAAGTATATAAATCCGCCGTACTGCTTGTCCCAGCCCCATTCAAGGTGCCAATCAAGAATAGTAAGCGCCTTCTTGAGAAGCTCTTTGTCACCGGTGTAAACTGCCTGATTCATCAAAAACCAGCTGTTTTCCATAGAGTGGCCGGGGTTTATGCATCTGCCTGCGGGGTTATCTATAAATTCACCGTTGGGACCGACGCATTCAAGCACGCACTTGTACTCGGGCTTGTAGTGATAATTAATGATAGCATCAACCATTTCCTGTGCTACTGCGGTGTAGTAATCCGCCTTTTCGGGATCACAGCGGCGAAGCACCTGAGCGGAGGAAACCAATACCATAGGCACTGCGGAAGCGCGGTCTGCACGGGTTTCGGCATAGGTTTTGGGAGTTATCTTGAAGGGATCGCTCTTTGCATCGTGATAAATGCTGAGCATAAGCTCAAAGCATTCCTCAGCCTTCTTTATAGCTTCCTTGTTTCCGGTAGCAAGGCCGTATTCTGCCATAGAGATCACGTAAAAGCTTTCGGAAAACATATAGCGGCGCTTTCTGAGAGGCTTACCGTCCTGAGTAACGGTGAAGTACATTCTGCCGTCCTTATCAACGCACTTTTCGTTAAGAAAATCTACGCCTGCCTCTGCGTATTCGCGCCAGAGGGGATCTTCGCCGTAGCGGTTCATCAAAGCGGAGAAGGTCCAAAGACATCTGCCCTGGAACCATACGGATTTATCGTTGTTATAGCTTTTTCCTTCTTTGTCAACACTGGTAATATAACCGCCGTTCTCTTTATCGAGAAGGTCGCTGTTTGTCCAGAAGGGGATACAGTCGTTCATAAGCTGGTCGTGATAAAACTGACGGTAGCTTGCAAAGGTTTCCTTTTTCATATCAATTACACCTCATTTTATTTTTGCGGGGGATTTTGTAGTTATATATATTTTAATAAATTTACGTATGCTTGTCAATATAATTGACAAATTAATTTTGCGGTGATATAATGTACCGTGATAATTTGTGTCCGAAACGTCTTTTGATCAAACAGGGAGGAATAAATGAAAAAGCTGACAGCTCTTTTAACCGTCGTTTTGCTTTGCGTCACCCTTTGCTCCTGCAGCGGTGGATTCGTTGATACCATCAAGGGCTATCTCGGTCAGGACACCGAGGAAAAGCCTGCGGGATATATAGAGACCAAGGAAAACGATCTGTACGTATACGACGTTTTTAAAAAGTATATAGAGATAATCGAATATAAGGGCGAGGAAAAGGACGTGGTCGTCCCCTCCGAAATAGACGGCAAGCCCGTAAAGGTTATCGGCACCCTTTGCTTTTACCGCGATTATTCGGTAGAAACGCTGGTAATTCCCGAGGGAGTGGAGGCTATCGAGAACACCGCATTTTACTACTGCACGTCACTCCGCAGAGTAAAGCTTCCCGATTCCTGTACTTCTTACGGCGAGAGACTGTTCTCGTGGTGCACCTCCCTTGAGACCATAACCATCCCCGCGGGAATGACGGTCATTCCCCGTCTTGCCTTCAACAACTGCACATCTCTTTCGGAGATAGTGTGGAACGATAAGATCACGGATATCGGCGTACGCGCCTTCTCGTGGTGTACTTCACTTACCGAGATCGCTCTGCCCGAAAGCGTACTCACCGTTGACGATTACGCATTTTACAACTGCGGAACTCTTCAGTCGGTAACCATTCCCGCCCATACCGTGTATTCGGCAAACGCCTTTGAAAAGTGCGATAACGCCACTCTTTCCGGCGGTATCGTAAAAACGGAGGACGAGGTTTCCGACGTTTCCTCGGAAATATCCGAGCCCATTGCGGAAGAGAGCGACGCTTCCGTCCAAATTTCAGAATAAAGAAACCGAAAGGATTTAAAAAATAATGGAACCGTTATCACTTAACACTCTCCGCGAGAGATATCTTAAATTCTTTGAATCCAAGGGACATCTCCGCCTGGATTCCTTCCCCCTCGTGCCTCAGGGCGACAGCTCCCTGCTTCTTATCAACGCAGGTATGGCACCTCTCAAGCCTTATTTCACGGGCGAGCGTGTGCCTCCCCGCAAGCGCGTTACCACCTGCCAGAAGTGCGTTCGTACTCTGGATATAGATAACGTAGGCAAGACCGCACGCCACGGCACCTTCTTTGAAATGCTGGGCAACTTCTCCTTTGGCGATTATTTCAAGTCCGAGGCAATTCCCTGGGCTTGGGAATTTCTTACCAAGGATCTCGGCATTCCCGAAGACAGACTTTACCCCAGCGTATACCTCGAAGATGACGAAGCTCTTGAAACGTGGGTTAAGATCGGCGTACCCAGAGAAAGAATAGTAAAGCTCGGCAAGGACGATAACTTCTGGGAGATCGGTGCGGGCCCCTGCGGACCCTGCTCCGAGATATACTTTGACCGCGGAATAGAGCACGGCTGCGGCAAGGAGACCTGCGGCCCCGGCTGCGATTGCGACAGATTTATCGAGATCTGGAACATAGTTTTCACTCAGTTTGACGGTGACGGACAGGGCAACTACACCCGTCTTGCACACCCCAACATAGATACCGGTATGGGACTTGAGCGTCTCGCTTGCGTAATGCAGGGCGTGGGCAACCTTTTCGAGGTAGATACCATCCGCAGCATTATCACCGAGATCGGCCGTATTTCCGGCAAGGAATACACCGGCTCCACCGCTGACGACGACGTTTCCATCCGCGTTATTACCGACCATATCCGTACCGCCACCTTCCTTATAAGCGACGGCGTTATCCCCTCCAACGAGGGCAGAGGATATATTCTCCGCCGCGTGCTCCGCAGAGCCGCACGCCACGGCAAGCTTCTCGGTATTCAGGGCGCGTTCCTTACCGACCTTTGCGAAACCGTTATCAAGGCAAGCGGAAAGGCTTATCCCGAGCTTGAGGAAAAGCGCGGATACATTAAAAAGACTATCGAGATCGAGGAGGAGCGCTTCCGTCAGACTCTTGACGCGGGCCTTAACATCCTCGAAAAAATGGTTGCGGAAACCCTCTCCGCGGGCGCAAAGGTGCTTTCCGGCGAGGATCTGTTCAAGCTTTACGATACCTTCGGATTCCCCGTTGACCTCACCCGTGAGATCGCAGAGGAAAAGGGCGTGGGCATAGACGAGGACGCATTCAAGGCTCTTATGACCGAGCAGAAGCGCCGTGCACGCGAAGCACGTGCCGCTCTCGGCGACAACAGCTGGAACGATGACGTTATGACCGCTATCGACCGCACCGTTCCCACCGAATTCGTAGGCTACGATTTCACCTCCGCGGGAAGCGAGATCAAATATATTCTTGCGGACGGCGAGGCTGTAAACTTCCTTTCCGCAGGCAAGGCAGTGCTTGTGCTTGATATCACTCCCTTCTACGCAGAAAGCGGCGGACAGGTTGGCGATACCGGCGTTATCACCACCGAAACGGGCGTTTTCGTGGTTGAGGACACCAAAAAGACCCACGAGGGACAGTATCTCCACACCGGCTACGTTGCAGAAGGAAGCGTCGGTCTGGGCAAGTGCGTTGCAAGCGTTGACGAGGAGCGCAGAAACGCCATCGCAAGAAACCACTCCTCCGTTCACCTTCTTCAGGCGGCTCTCCGCAAGGTGCTTGGCACTCACGTTGAGCAGGCAGGCTCTTACGTTGACGAGCACAGAGCACGCTTCGACTTTACTCATTTCGCCGCTATGACGAGCGAGGAGATCGCACAGGTCGAAGAGCTTGTAAATATCGAGATCCTCAAGGGCGACGATATCGTCACCGAGGTAAAGACCATTGCCGAGGCAAAGGCAGACGGCGCAATGGCACTGTTCGGCGAAAAGTACGGCGAAACCGTACGCGTCGTCAAGATGGGTGATTTCTCCGCAGAGCTTTGCGGAGGTACTCACCTTTGCAACACCGCAAAGGCAGGTCTGTTCCGTATCGTATCCGAATCCGGCGTTGCCGCAGGCGTCCGCCGTATCGAGGCTATCACCGGTCTTAACGCTCTCAACGCCTTCCGCGACAGAGATAACACTATCGAAAAGGTACGCGCTACCATCAAGGCAAACAGCGTAAACGATATAGTTACCAGAGCGGAAGCCGTTCAGGCAGAAATAAAGAACCTTTCCAAGGAGCTTGAAAAGGCTAACGTAAGCCTTTGTGCCAACAAAGCTTGCGCCGCTTGCGATGAAGCTGTTCAGGTCGGCACGGTGAAATTGGTAAGATGCTGCTTTGAAAACACTCCCGTTGACGCGCTCCGTACAGCTATCGACGGTATCGTAAGCAAGGATCCCGCCGCAGTATGCGTATTCTCCGCAGTTAACGACGGCAAGCTCACCTTCGCATCCGGCGCAGGCAAGAGCGCAGTGGGCGCAGGCGCACACGCAGGCATGCTTCTCAAGAGCCTTTCTTCTATCGTGGGCGGCGGCGGTGGCGGCAGACCCGACAGCGCTACCAGCGGCGGTAAGTTTGTGGAAAAGGTCGGCGAGGCTATGGACGCACTTCCCGAGCTTCTCGGCGGTATGCTTAAATAAGGAGCAGATATATGAACTGTATCTTTTGTAAAATAGCGGCGGGGGAGATACCCTCCGCCAAGGTATACGAGGATGAAAGCGTGCTGGCGTTCAAGGATCTTAATCCTGCGGCGCCCGTACACGTGCTCGTTATTCCAAAAGCACATATCGAGTCCCTCGATTGCGTAAACGGCGAGAATATCGACCTTGTTTCAAAGGTTATTTCCGCTATTCCCGTCGTTGCAAAGGCGGCGGGCTTGGAGAACGGATACCGCGTTATCACCAATATCGGCGAGGACGGCGGTCAGACCGTAAAGCATCTCCATTTCCACGTTCTCGGTGGAACCAAATTAACGGAAAAATTAAATTAAAAAAGGAACGTTACTTATGAATATCAATCCCGAAACCTTCCTCACCTATCCTCTTGACGTTGCGGGACTTCACAGAGAGCTTCCCGTTTGCAAGGTAAACGAAAATCTTTACATAGCCGCTTTCGTTATCTTCGGCGACGTTGAGCTTACCACGGCTTGCGCTGCCGAGCTTATAAAAAAGCTTCCCCCTCACGATATACTTATCACAGCGGAATCCAAGGGTATTCCCCTCGTATACGAAATGGCACGTCAGCTTGGCGAAAACAAATATCTCATCGCACGCAAGGCTCCCAAATTATATATGAAGGACCCTCACGCCGTTGAGGTGCAGTCTATCACCACTGCCAAGAAGCAGACCCTTTATATCGACAGAGACGATATCAACAGTATGAAGGGCAAGCGCGTCGTTATCGTAGACGACGTTATCAGCACCGGTGAAAGCCTTTTCGCCGTAGAAAAGCTTGTTAAGCAGGCAGGCGGTATCGTTGCGGGCAAGATGGCTATTCTTGCCGAGGGTGATGCCGAATACCGCGAGGATATAATCTATCTCGAGCATATTCCTCTTTTATTCCCCGAAAAATAGTTTTTTCAGGAGCGATGCCTTATGTTCCGCTTTAGACCTTTTGCGTTGTGGGTTACTGCCTTTGCCGCAGGGGTTCTTTGCGCGGTTTTTACAAGCGGTATCGCAAGTATAACGGCTTGGTCTTGTATCGGCGTACTTTGCGTACTGTGTGTCGCGGTACGCCGTTTTCCATACCGCACCATTCTCTTGCCCGTGCTTCTTTCGGCTTTGATGGGAATGGGCTGTCTTACGGCTCATCAGAAGGTCATAGAAACCCGCCTTTCGGATTGCTACGGCAAGGAAGCCGAGGTTATCGGCGACGTTACCGAGAGGGATTCCTACGGCTTTACCTTTTCGGTGCTTTCTTCAACCGAAAAAAGCCTGCCTCGCGGAACCAAGGTGCATATTTACTACGATTTCGGCTACGACGTTCAGGCGGGTGACAGAGTTTACTGCAGCGTTTCTCTTTCCGACCCCGGGGTTGGCGGTTATTCCTACGGCACCCACCTTTACGCAAGCGGCGACGTGGTGCGTGTTGACGCGGGCAAGGGAGATAACGCCCTTATCTCCTTAAGAAAATACCTTGCCTCCCAAATCGATAAAAGCTTTTCCTCCTCCGCCGCAGGTATTGCAAAGGCGGTGCTGGTAGGTGACGGAAACGGTATAGATCCCGCGCTGTATTCGGCGTATCGGGATTCGGGTATATCACATATTCTCGTCATATCGGGCTTTCATATGTCCATCATACTTATGTCGGCGTATACCGTGCTTTCTTCCACCGTTGCGGGCAAGCGTTACGCAGGGGTGATCGGAATAATATTTACCTTGCTGTTCGGGCTTTTCGTGGGCTTTACGCCCTCCGTATCCCGCGCGGCGGTAATGTGTATCGCCGTGTTTGCGGGCGGTATGCTCAATTATAAAAACGATAGCTTTACCTCTCTTTTTACAGCTTTGGGAATACTTTTGGTCATCAACCCTTATTCGCTCTTTTCCGTGGGACTTCAGCTTTCGTTTCTGTGCTCTCTCGGAATAATCACGGTGTCTCCCGTCCTTGAAAGGGCGGTGGCGAAAATAAAAAGAAAGCCTCTCCGCATCGCGGCGGATCAGCTTTCCTCCGTGGCACTTTCCGCGGTGGCGTCACTCTTTTCCTTCCCCGTGGTGTGGCACTCCTTCGGTCAGTTTTCGGTAATATCACCCGTGGTAAATATGCTTGCCATTCCTCTTTCGGGCGCGGCGACCATCGTCGGATATATAGGAATATTCATACCTCCCGTTGCCTTCGTTGCAGACCTTCTCTTTAAGGCGGTAAACGGTATAGCGCGGTTTTTCGCGGGGCTTGATATAGCCACCGTCTCCACCTTTATGCGGGGAATGGGTATCGCGTCTGTGATCGCGGCGGCTTCGGTGGTGATGATCTGCTCTGTAGAGATAAAAAAGCGTCTTAAAGCCTTTGGCTGTTGTCTGCTTGCCTTTGCGCTGTGCGTTGCCGTCTCTGCGGGAATAAACGCATATTCCGGCACGAAAGGGGCAAGGGTGGACTGCGTTTCCTATTACGCCTGCAATCAGACCGCTTTTTCCTCAGAGGGCAGGTGCGTTTTCGTTGACCACGGCGGTGCTTACGTAAATGCCGACAAGGTCTTCGAGCTTGGCTGTACCAAAATAAACTCTTACGTTATGCTTGAATGTAATTCCCGCGGGCTTTCCAATCTGTGCAGAGCGTTTTCGGCAGTGGGAATAGATGAAATTTATATTTCGGATATAAACAGGGATGCGGATATCTACCGCCGCGTGCGTGAACTCGCCTCCCGTTGGGGAATTTCGGTAGAGGTTTTTGAAAAGAATATTACTATCCCCGCGGGAAAGGGATACGTCACCGCAGGGGAAAATAACTATATAGAATACGGCGAGGACGTTTTTGAATTCAAAGCGACCTACGGCATAATTTATCTTGACGGAAAGGAGTAAACAAAATGGATATAGACGGACTTAAAGCCAAAATAAAAAGCGGCTCGGTAGCGGGCGCATACCTTTTTTACGGCGACGAAGCCTATATGAAGGACCATTACGTTTCTCAGCTCCGCAAGGTAGTGCTTAACGGTCCCGTGCCCGAATTCAATTATTCGGTCTACGAGGCAGACAAGCTTGACACAGAGCGTTTGGCAGAGGAAGCCTATATGCTTCCCCTTATGGCGGATTATAAAATGGTGGAAATTCAGGCGGTATCCGTTTCCTCAATGACGGCTGCTGTTTCCAACGCCCTTTCGGATATTATTTCCGAGCTTCCCGAATATTTCATACTGCTTTTCACCGTCCGCTCGGGCGAGGACGAGGAAAAGACTATTGAAAAAAAGGACGCGTCTCCCTTCGTCACCGCTATGCGTGATTACGGCAATATAGTAAAATTCGAGGCGGAATCGGGCAATAAGCTGCTTACGTGGATGAACAGACATTTCGCCGCAGGCGGCACTCCCGTTGACAGAGCGGTGCTTGAAAATATGGTCACCATCTGCGGAAACGATATGTATCTTCTTGCGGGAGAAATAAAAAAGCTGTGCGCGTACTGCGGCACCCGCCAAGCCACCGTTCAGGACGTGGAGAAGGTATGCTGTGCCAACGAAAGCTACAAGGTGTACGACCTTTCCCGCGCGGTCATCGACGGCGATATGGTTCGCGCAGGAAAAATATTCGCCTCTCTCCGCTTTGCCTCCGCAGACCCTATAATGATACTGGGTGCGTTATCCAAAACCTTTTCGGATATGCTCCTTACCCTTGAGGGGCTTAACTGCGGAAAAAGCTATTCTGCCATCGCGTCCGACCTTAAAAGCTATGATTTCGTAATAAAACGGTACGCTTCCGTTGCTTCAAAGCGTGGAAGCAGGTTTCTTGCCAACGCAGTAAGCGTGTGCGCGGCGGCGGATAAGCACCTTAAAAGCTTTCGCGGCGACCCGTATACGGTCCTTGAAACTGCGGTATACAGAATAGGAGCGGTAAATGCAGGAAAAAATTAAGCTTTCCTGCCCCGTCGTAGTAGAAGGCAGGTACGATAAGCAGAGGATCTGCTCGGTTGCCGAGGGCACCGTTATCACTCTTGACGGATTTTCCGTCTTTAACAACCAAGAAAAAATTACTCTTCTCCGCCGTCTGTGCGGGGAGGGGAATATTATAATACTTACCGACAGCGATTCTGCCGGCGGGTTTATCCGCGCAAGGCTAAAAGGATATCTCCCTGCGGAAAAAATAATAAATCTGTACGTTCCCCGCATAAAAGGCAAGGAAAAACGTAAAAAAACGCCCTCCAAGGAAGGCTTTCTCGGCGTGGAGGGAATGGAAAACGAAGTTTTACGGCAGGTTCTTTCTCCCTTTTCGGGTGAATTCGTCCCCAAAGCGGGCATAACCAAAGCCCGTCTGTACACCGACGGACTTTTGGGCGGCGAAAACAGCGCCGCAAAGCGGGATGAGGTGGCAAAAAGACTTTCACTTCCCGCGGGAATGACACCCAAAGCCTTTCTTGAGGCAATAAACATTATTTGTACTTACCAACAGTACCTTGAGGCAGTTAAGGATATATGAAGAAAGTTGCTTTTTACACTCTCGGCTGCAGAGTTAACCAATACGAAACAAACGCCTTTGCCGAAGAATTTATGCGTCAGGGCTGGCAGGTATGCGATTTCGAGGATGAATGCGATCTGTACGTTATAAATACCTGCGCCGTAACGGGAGAAAGCGCACGCAAATCGGGACAGATAATCCGCCGCGCCGCCCGCAAGGGAAAGGTGGCTGTGGTAGGCTGTTATTCTCAGCTTGAGCCGGAAAAGGTTTCGGCAATTCCAAACGTTATCCGTGTAGGCGGAAATATAAACAAGCAAGCGGTGGTTACGGGACTTGAAGAGGCAGTCTTTTCCTTTGAGGGCTGCGGCTACGAAGCCTTGAGCCTGCAGGGAAAAACCGATCTTTTTTCCTCCTGCCGCGCATACGTCAAAATTCAGGACGGATGCCCCAACCGTTGCTCATACTGCATAATTCCCACCGTAAGAGGACCCGTGCGGTCCCGCGGGTTAGTTGACATAATCAACGAATGTAAAACCCTCGTTTCGGCGGGCTACAGCGAAATAGTCCTTACGGGAATAGAGGTATCCGCATACGACGGCGCACCCTTAAGCGAGCTTGTGAGAGCGGTTTCCGAGGTGGACGGAATACGCCGTCTGCGCCTTGGGTCTCTCACTCCCACCTGCATAGACCGTCCCCTTCTTGAGGCGATGAGGGACAGCAAGGTCTTTTGTCCCCACTTGCATCTTTCGGTGCAGTCGGGTTGTACGCGTATACTTAACCTTATGCGCCGTAAATATAACAAGGAACAATTACAGCAGAGAATAGACCTTATACGGGAGATACTGCCCGATACAATGCTTTCTGCCGATATCATCACGGGTTTTCCCACCGAAACCGAGGAAGAGGCAAAAGAAACGCTTGAGTTTTGCGTACGCAACGGCTTTATGCACGTTCACTCCTTTCCCTATTCTCCCCGTCCCGGAACGGAGGCGGCGGCAATGAAGGGTCAGGTGGATAAAAGCATACGCAACCGCCGTAACGAAGCCCTTATTTCTGCCACCGACGGGGTGAGGGAAGGACTTCTCGATATGCGTATCGGAACAAAGCAGGAAATACTTACCGAAAAAAGCGTGTCCGGCGTCTGCGTGGGACACACCAAGGATTTTATAGAATGTACCTTTGAAGGGGATAGCAAGGCGGGCGAATACGTTCTTGTTAACATAATATCCCACCAAAAGGGAGTGCTGAAAGGAGAACGGGTATGATCGCAACACCCAACCGTGACCAGATAAAATACACCTCCGCCACCGTGCAGGACGAAAGGATATTCAAAAAATTAAAGCTGTTTTTCGAGCTTCGCAGAGACGATGAATCTCCCTTTTCCGCAGAGGAGATCGTAAACGCATACGGCATTTGCAAAAACGGAAAAAGCTTTGCCTCCCGTCCCGGCGACGTCATCTTTTTGCTGTCCGCAAACCCCGTAGGAAAAAAGGCGGCGGCTATGCTCCGCGTAAGAAAAGCAGTGGGATTATACGGCTTGGTCTCCCTCGTTCCCGGTATGATTCTTGAAGCAGATAAGCTCGGCGGGGATTACGACCGCGTATATTACGTTGCAAGCCGCGAAAGAGACGGCAAGCTTTTCGACCGTCTTGCCCGTGAGTCGATTGGAGTAAGATACGTCGGCACCGTCGTCCGCAAGGGACATTATATCGCCTCCGAGGGTGAGATAATCGACGAAATTACCGTAGAGGAACAGCAGGAAAATGAAGTACGTATTCCTCTTGATAAAAATTACGAGCAGGGCTATATTGCGGGACTTATGGAAGCCTTCGAGGGCGTTCCCGCCGAGCCCAACGGAAATATCGGATATGCGCTCGGCATCTTTTCCGCTATGTTCGATATCCGCTGTGACAGATCCTTTACCTACAGCGGTGCTAAAAAAGGCGACGGTCTCTTTCTTTTTACCATTTCAAGCCGCGGCGGACTTTCCGATAAACGCGCACGCCTCCCTTACAAGCGGATTTCAAAGGGAATTCAAAATGGCGGCGTAACGGGCTGCGTAGTCTTTAACGACGGCAACGTAACCGCGGCAAAATCCCGTCTCATCGGTGAGGAAGTGCCCGAGGAAAGACCCTTCCGCGAGGGCGTGTGGTACGTGCTGGTATCCTCAAGCCGTTCTCTCCGCGGCGGATATTATCTGGGACGTATACAATAGTTTCTGAAATAAAGCATATAAAAACAGACCGCCTTTAAAAAAGCGGTCTGTGAAAGGCTATTCGGTTTTTAATTTTTCCTTGCAGGCGGCGCATATAGGTCTGCCCATAACCGTCTGCACGCTGTCGCTTGAATCGCAGAAAATGCATTTTTCCACGGGACGGCGCAGAATAATTCTGTCAGCATCCACTTCGTAGCACAGCGTGTCGCCGGGCTTAAGGTCAAACTGCTTGCGTATGCTTTTGGGAATAAGTATTCTTCCGAATTCGTCTACGGTCTTTTCTTTTCTGTTCGCTTGTTTATCCATATACGTACCTCCTTCAATTGACATTTTACCATTAATTTCGCCAAAAGTCAACGGTATTTGCCACGAAAATAGGTATTATGTTAAACGTGAGGAATAAGATCGCCAATACCGTCGGTGATTATATCCGCACGGTTTTCCTCGGTAACGTCCTCCATCTTCGTTTCGCCGGAAAGGACGAGCACGGAAAGTATGCCGTGGTTTTTACCTAAGGCGATATCGGTATAAAGTCTGTCGCCCACGATGGCGATATCAGAAAAGGACAGCGAGCTTTTTTCGGCTATCATATCCGCAGTTTCTCTGTAGGGCTTGCCGAAATAACGGGGTGTAACTCCCGTGGATGCGGTAACCAGCGCGGCAATAGCGCCGCTGTCGGGAATAAATCCGTTTTCGGTAGGGCAGTTAAAATCGGGATGAGTGCAGTAGTATATCGCGCCTCTCCGTATAAGATCGCACGCCTTTACCAGCTTTTCATAGGTAAGGGTAGTGTCAAAGCTGGTGACGACGATATCACCCTCACTGCCGTCGGTAAGGTTGATCCCGTATTCTCTGAAGGTTTTTTCAAGTGCGGGCGTGCCTACCACGTAAACCTTCGCTTCGGGATGATGCTTTACGAGATACATAGCCGTAACGTCTGCGGCGGAGAATATCTCGCTCTCATCGGCGTCAAAGCCCATTTTCGTAAGACGGTTTATGTAAATACTGTGGTCGTTGGACGCGTTGTTTGTAAAATACATAATCTTTTTCCCGCTGTTTTTCACGTGGGAAACAAACTCTCTTGCGCCGGGCAGTACGTTTTTGCCGAGATATATGGTTCCGTCCATATCAAGGACGAAAAGCTTTATATTATTCAATCTGTCCATCAGAACACCTCCGTGCTTTATCGCGGTTATTATATAACGAATTACCTTAAAAATCAACCATAAATAACAAAAAGGCGGTATGAGTAATGAGCAATACCACAAAAAGATATTATATAGCAGTTGACCTTGAGGGTGTGGCTTGCACCATAGGCACTCCCGGTCAGGGACTTGCGCAGGGAAGCGCAGGTCTGGAGTACGCCTCTCTTCAGGGCACCCGTGAAGCAAACGCCGCCGCAAAGGCGTTGTTCGATTGCGGTGCCGACGAGGTGTGGATATGGGATTGCCACGGAACGGGCTATAATCTCAAATACGATATGCTGGATAAAAGATGTAAAATAGTTATGGGCGCGGGAAGCGGAAAGCGTTTTCCTTGCATAGAGGAAGGCTTTGCGGGCGTGCTGTTTATCGGCTACCACGCATACGATACTTCTGACGCGGTGCTTTGCCACGTATACTCCTCCGCCACCTTCCAGCACCAAAAAATAAACGGCTCCTTCGTAGGTGAGGCTCATATCGACGGCGCTGTGGCAGGCAAATACTGCGTGCCCGTAATATTCGCTTCCTCCGATGATATCTGTATTTCTCAGATGGGTGAAGCCTTCCCTTGGGCGGAAACCGTGGTAACCAAGCGTTCCCTTGCGTGGAACAGCTGTATTTCCGACCATCCCGAGAAGGTGTGCGATAATATTTACGCAGGCGTAAAGAAAGCCGTAAGCCGCATAGGTGAGATGCAGACCTTCACGTACCCCGAGAATTTCGAGTACGAGATACGCTATAAGCGTATCGAGCCCGCGCAGGGATGCCATTACCGCAATCCCGACGGAACACTGTTCTCCCGTCCCGATGCGTATACACGCGTCGGTGTTATGAGAGACGTAGAAGACATATTTAAATAAAAACAATAGGTAGTGTTTGAACAAAACACTACCTATTTATGTTATATAAGGTTTTCCGCGTCTGCCTTTACCGCGGCGATGACCTCGTCAGCCGCACTTTCGCTTTCCGCTTGGGTAAGGATATATACCTTTATCTTGGGCTCTGTGCCCGAGGGACGGATGAGCACCGTAGTGCCGTTTTCAAGAAGATATGACAGCATATTCGCCTTGGGAAGCCCCGTTCCGTCGCAAAGATAATCGGTCGCCTCCGTAACCTTGCTTCCGCCGAAGGATGCGGGAGGACAAGCGCGGAGGGAAGCCATCTTTTCCTTCATGGTGTCCATGGGAACTATTCCGCCGATAACGCGGTTTATAATAGCCTCCTTGCAATAGCCGTACTTTTGGTACAGCTCCTGCAAGCGCTGATACAGCGTGGTGCCGTTGCGCATATTGTACGCCGCCATTTCCGCAATCAGCATAGATGCGGCAACCGCGTCCTTATCGCGGACGTATCCGCCGGTAAGGTATCCGTAGCTTTCTTCATAACCGAGAATAAAGGTGTATTCGCCGGATGCGGTAAATTCCTTTATCTTTTCGCCAATATATTTAAAGCCCGTAAGCACGTTCATACGGTATACGCCCTCGCCGTCGCATACCAGGTCGAACAGCTTGCCCGATACCACGGATTTTATAGCACAAGCGTTTGCGGGAAGATTTCCCTGCGCCTTTTTGCTGTTAATAATGTAATCCGCAAGAAGCGCGCCTACCTGATTACCGGTAAAGGGCACGAACTCGCCCTCGTTGTTTCTTGCAACTATACCTACACGGTCCGCATCGGGGTCGGTACCGATAATAAGGTGGCAATCAATATTTTCCGCCTTTACCTTTTCAATGGCAATGTTAAAGCATTCCTTGTTTTCGGGGTTGGGAGTGTGTACGGTGGGGAAGTTACCGTCGGGAACCTCCTGCTCCTTTACAACGATAAGGTTATTGACACCCGAACGCTTTAAAATTTCAGGTACGAGACGGTATCCCGTGCCGTGAATGGGGGTGTAGACCATATTCAGCTTGTCGCCGTATTCCTTCAGTGCGGTGGGATCTATACTGCAGTTTTGTACTGCCTCAAGGAAATCCTCGTCGGTTTCCTTTCCTATTATTATAATAGTGCCGTCCTGCACGGCCTTGTCAAAATCTGCCAAAGCTACGGAGAATATATCCGTCTTTGCAACGTAATCGGAAACTACGCTTGCGTGCTCGGGCGGAAGCTGTGCGCCGTCTGACCAGTAAACCTTGTATCCGTTATAGGCAGAAGGATTGTGGGATGCGGTAATGTTTATACCTGCAATACAGCCGTGGCGGAGTATGGCAAAGGACAACTCGGGAGTAGGGCGGAGAGAATCAAAGATATAAGTCTTTATTCCGTGGTTAGCCAGCACGCGCGCGGCGGTGCGGGCAAAAAGCTCGGAGTTGTTGCGGCTGTCCCAAGCGATGGCAACGCCTTTGTCACAGCCATTCTCGTCCTCAATAAGTCTTGCCAGTCCTTCGGTGGTCTGGGCAACGGTGTAAACGTTCATACGGGATATACCTGCCGCCATAACGGCGCGGAGTCCCGCAGTGCCGAACTCCATGGGACGTGAAAATCTTGCAAGTATTTCGTTTTCGTCATTTGCAATAGAATTAAGCTCTGCCTTGGTATCTTCGTCAACGACGGGAGAATTTAACCATTTTTCAAACTCTGTCATATCGCTTTTCACCCTTCGGTAAATTTATATTTCTTCCAGTGCCATTTCAAGTGCTTTTGCAAACTGATCGGGGCAGGAGGTGCTCTTCATTCCGCAGATAATGCCCTTGCAGCGGTTTATAATGTCCTGAGCCTTCTGTCCCTCTGCCAGAGCCGCTACTCCCTTAAGGTTGCCGTTACAGCCTCCCAAAAAGGATACGTTGGTCACGGTGCCGTCCTCGGCTATATCAAAAGTGACGCTTCTGGAGCATACGCCCTTGTTATTATACGTCTTTGTCATTATGTTTTTCCTTCCATTTATATTATATATACACTCCGTATTATAACACACACCGCGTATTTTGGGAAGAGATAACTTCAAATTAACAAAAATTCATAATTTGTTCACAGAAAATTAATAAATGCCCCGTTTGTGTAAAAAATACACGAAAATATCAAATTTTTTCGCAAAATATCTTGACAAAGGGGGTATATTGTGTTATACTACGTGAGCTTGGTGTGCGATGAAGTGGGAGATTGCTGCCCAAAAGCAGGTAACTCACACAGAGTATGTCGGTTTGATCTGGCGAATTTTCCAACATTTTTTATGGGTCGGAAATGAAACGCCCGGAACAGTGTTGAGAAGACCTTCAAGCACCACGCTACATTATATTATATAAAGGAGCAAATCCAAAATGGCAACCCAGAAAATCAGAATCAGACTCAAGTCCTACGATCACTCCCTGATCGATCAGGCAGCAGAAAAGATCGTTGAGACCGCAAAGCGTTCCGGCGCAGCAGTTTCCGGTCCCATTCCTCTTCCTACCGAAAAGGAAATCGTAACCATTCTTCGTGCAGTTCACAAGTACAAGGACAGCCGTGAGCAGTTCGAGTACCGCACCCACAAGCGTCTTATCGATATCATCAAGCCCTCCGCAAAGGCTGTTGAGGCTCTTACCAACCTCGAGCTTCCTGCGGGCGTAGATATCGAGATCAAGCTTTAATCAGTTAAATAAAGGTCATGTTAATCTGCGTATCGCGGGTTAACCAATAACCTTAAGGAGGATAAAAATGAAAAAAGGCATCATCGGCAAGAAGATCGGTATGACACAGATCTTCGACGAAAAGGGCAACGTCATCCCTGTGACTGTTATCGCTGCAGGTCCCTGCACCGTTACACAGAAGAAGACCGCAGAAAACGACGGCTACGAAGCAGTTCAGCTTGGCTACGAGGATATCGCAGAAAGAAAGCTGACCAAGCCCGCGAAGGGACACTTCCTCAAGGCAGAGGTTTCCTTCAAGAAGTATCTTAAAGAGTTCCGCCTCGATAACGCAGCTTCCATGAACGTTGGCGACGTTATCACCGCAGACACCTTTGAGGTAGGCGAAAAGGTCGACGTTACCGGTACCACCAAGGGACACGGTTACAGCGGCGTTATCAAGAGATGGGGTCAGGCACAGCTCAGAATGACCCACGGTGGCGGTCCCGTTCACCGTCACATCGGTTCTGTAGGCGCAAACAGCGATCCTTCCAGAATCTTCAAGAACAAGAAAATGCCCGGTCAGTACGGTAACGAAAAGGTTACCATGCAGAACCTGGAGATCGTAAAGATCGATTCCGAGAAAAATCTCATTGCGGTTAAGGGCGCTGTACCCGGCGCACGCGGCGGAGTAGTTGTTATCCGCAACACCGTTAAATAAGTGAAGGGAGGATAAAGTAATGCCTAATGTAAATGTATACAATATGAAGGGCGAAGTTTGCGGCAGCATGGAGCTTTCCGAAAAGGTTTTCGGCGCAGAGGTCAACGCTTCCGTACTTCACACCGTAGTAAGAGCATACCTGCTCAACCAGAGACAGGGTACCCAGTCCACCCTCACCAGATCCGAAGTTTCCGGCGGCGGCAGAAAGCCCTGGCGTCAGAAGGGAACCGGCAGAGCAAGACAGGGTTCCACCCGTTCTCCTCAGTGGACTCACGGCGGTATCGCCCTCGGTCCCAAGCCCCGTACCTATAAGGTTTCCGTTAACAAGAAGGTTAAGAGAGCAGCTCTGTACTCCGCACTTTCTTCCAAGGTTGCAAACGGTGAACTGATTGTCGTAGACAATATCGCACTGGATGCTTACAAGACCAAGGAAATGGTGAATATGTTCAACGCTCTCGGCTGCCAGAAGGAAGTTAACAAGAACTACAAGGAAAACGGCGAAAAGAAGTCTCACACCGTAGTAGTTCCCCAGAAAGCACTTCTTCTCCTCGAAAACGTAGATGAGAAGGTAGTAAAGAGCTGCGGCAATATCGAAACCGTAAAGACCACTCTCGTTAACACTCTCAACGTATATGAGATCCTTAACAGCGAGAAGGTCGTTGCCACCAAGGCTGCAATCGAAAAGCTTGAGGAGGTTTACGCATAATGAAATCTGCTTACGATATTATTATTAAGCCTGTTATCACCGAAGCTTCCAACGAGGACATGCAGAACCGCAAGTACACCTTCAAGGTTGCTACCGATGCTAACAAGGTAGAAATAAAGAACGCTGTTGAAAAGATCTTCGGCGTTAAGGTTGAAAAAGTAACCACTATTTCCGTTAAGGGCAAGGAAAAGAGAATGGGCTACAACGTGGGTAAAACCGCTGCTTGGAAAAAGGCCATCGTTAAGCTTGCTCCCGAATCCAAGACCATCGAATTCTTCGATAGCCTTATGTAATCGAAAGGAGTTATACAATGGCTGTTAAGACTTATAATCCTACAACTCCGTCGAGAAGACATATGGCGACTCCCTCCTTTGCGGAGATCACCAAGAAGACTCCTGAGAAGTCTCTCGTAGTTACTCTCAAGAGCAAGGCAGGCCGTAACAATCTCGGCCGCGTAACCGTTCGTCACCAGGGCGGCGGCAACAAGAGAAAGTACAGAATTATCGATTTCAAGAGAAATTCCACTTCTCCCTGCACCGTAACCGCTATCGAGTACGATCCTAACCGTACCGCATACATCGCACTTCTTTGCGATGAGCAGGGCAACAAGAGCTACGCTATCGCAGCAAACGGCATCAAGGTCGGCGACGTTCTTTACTCCGGCGCAGACAGCGATATCCGTCCCGGTAACGTACTCCCCCTCGCTAACATCCCCGTTGGTACTGTTATCTACAACATCGAGCTTTACCCCGGCAGAGGCGCACAGCTTGTTCGTTCCGCCGGTGCAGCAGCACAGCTTATGTCTAAGGAAGGCAAGATGGGCCAGGTAAGACTTCCCTCCGGCGAAGTTCGCTACGTTCGTCTTGACTGTACCGCTACTATCGGTCAGGTTGGTAACCTCGAGCACGAGAATATCAAGATCGGTAAAGCCGGTAAGAAGCGCCACATGGGCATCCGTCCCACAGTACGCGGTTCCGTAATGAACCCCGTAGATCACCCCCACGGTGGTGGTGAAGGACGTGCGCCTATCGGCCATCCCGGTCCTTTGACTCCTTGGGGCAAGCCTGCTCTCGGTTATAAGACCAGAAACAAGAAGGCTCGCACCGATAAGTTTATCGTTAAGCGCAGAAACGCTAAGTAATACGGTGAAGGAGGAATAAACAAATGAGCAGAAGCGTTAAAAAAGGCCCTTTTGTGGAGCCTAAGTTATACAATAGAATTTGCGAAATGAACGAGAAGGGCGAGAAGAGAGTTCTCAAGACTTGGTCCCGTGCTTCCGTAATATTCCCCGAATTCGTAGGACACACCATCGCAGTACACGATGGCAAGAAGCACGTTCCCGTATACGTGGTAGAAGATATGGTTGGTCACAGACTCGGCGAGTTCGCTCCCACCAGACACTTCAAGGGCCACAGCGGTTCCAAGACGTCTAACAGCAAATAAGCGGAAGGAGATAATATAATGGAACAGAAGATAGCAAAGGCTTATCTCAAGCAGCTCCGTATGACTCCCCGCAAGGTCAAGATCGTTCTCGACCTTATCAGAGGCAAAAACGTTGCTGAGGCAGCCGCAATACTCAAATACACCAATAAGATCGCTTGCGAGCCCGTTCTTAAGCTTCTTAATTCGGCAATCGCAAACGCAGATCATAACTACGGTATGGACGTAGAAAAGCTCTATGTTTCCGAATGCTTTGTTACTCCCGGCATTATGAAGCATATGAAGAGAATCAGACCCCGTGCAAAGGGCAGAGCAGACCGCATCCTTAAGCGCACTTCTCACGTTACCATTGCGCTTGCGGAAAAGAATTAAGGAGGGTACAGTAAATGGGTCAGAAAGTTAATCCTCACGGTCTCCGTGTTGGTATAATCAAGGACTGGGATTCCCGTTGGTTCGTTAAAGACGAAGTGTTTGGTGATACCCTCGTTTCCGATTACAAACTCAGAAAGTTCCTCACTGCAAGACTTGCAGGTGCAGGCGTAGCTAAGATCGAGATCGAGCGTGACAACACCAAGGTTCGCGTTATCGTTCGCTGCGCAAAGCCCGGTATCGTTATCGGTAAGGGCGGTGCAGAGATCGAAAAGCTCCGCAAGGAAGTAGAAAACTTCGTTGGCAAGCCCGCAGCAGTCAACGTAATCGAGATCAAGCAGCCCGATCTTAACGCACTGCTTGTTGCTCAGAATATCGCAGCACAGCTCGAAAAGAGAACTTCGTTCCGCCGCGCAATGAAAATGGCTATCGGCAGAACTATGAAGCTTGGTGCAAAGGGTATCAAGGTTGCAGTTTCCGGCCGTCTCGGCGGTGCAGAAATCGCAAGAACCGAGCATTACCATGAAGGCACTATTCCGCTTCAGACCCTCAGAGCCGATATCGATTACGGCTTCTATGAGGCTAATACCACCTACGGTAAGATCGGCATCAAGGTATGGATATACAAGGGTGAGGTTCTTCCCGAGGTAAAGCGTCAGGGAGGTAAATAATCATGTTAATGCCCAAAAGAGTTAAATACAGACGCGTTCAGCGCGGCAGACTTACCGGTAAGGCATCCCGCGGTAACACCATTACCTACGGTTCCTACGGTCTCGTAGCAGCTGAACCCGCTTGGATCACCAGCAACCAGATCGAAGCAGCCCGTATCGCGATGACTCGTTACATCAAGCGTGGCGGTAAGGTTTGGATAAAGATATTCCCCGATAAGCCCATCACCGAGAAGCCCGCTGAAACCCGAATGGGTTCCGGTAAAGGTTCTCCCGAGTACTGGGTAGCAGTGGTTAAGCCCGGCAGAGTTATGTTTGAAATGGAAGGCATCACCGAAGAACAGGCACGCGAAGCTATGCGTCTTGCTTCTCACAAGCTTCCTATCAAATGTAAGTTTGCTACCAAGGCAGACCTTGAGAAATAGGAGGTATTACAATGGAATTAAAAGAAATCAGAGGTAAGTCTCCTGAAGAACTCAACAAGATTCTGGAGGAGCAGAAGGAAGAACTCTTCAAGCTCCGTTTCCAGCACTCCATACACCAGCTCGATAACCCCATGAAGCTTGTCGAGACCAAGAAGACCATCGCCAGAGTGCTCACGGTTCTCCGTGAGAAAGAACTCTCTACGCAGGCGTAAGCGGAAAGGAGTAACCGAAAATGGAAGAAAGAGCACTTAGAAAATCCAGAGTTGGTATCGTAGTAAGCGACAAGATGGACAAGACCGTCGTAGTTGCAGTACGTGACAACGTTAAGCATCCCCTTTATAAGAAGATCGTTAAGCGCACCGTTCGCTTCAAGGCTCATGACGAGAACAACGAGTGCGGTATCGGTGACACCGTAGAGATCATGGAAACTCGCCCCCTTTCCAAGGACAAGTATTTCCGTGTCGTAAGAATTGTTGAGAAGGCTAAGTAAGGAGGAAACACGATGATACAACAGCAGTCATTCATGAAAGTTGCTGATAATACCGGCGCAAAAGAGCTGATGTGCATCCGAGTTCTTGGCGGTACCGGCAGACGTTACGCAGGAATCGGCGACGTTGTGGTTTGCTCGGTTAAGAAGGCAGCTCCCGGCGGCGTAGTTAAGAAGGGTGATGTTGTCACCGCAGTAGTCGTAAGAACCGTTAAGGGTCATCGCAGAGCTGATGGTTCCTATATCAGATTCGACGAAAATGCCGCTGTTCTTATCAAGGAAGATAAGAACCCCAGAGGTACTCGTATCTTTGGCCCGGTTGCAAGAGAGCTTCGTGAGAAGGATTATATGAAGATCCTCTCCCTCGCACCTGAAGTTGTGTAATTGGAGGTAAAGGATAATGAGTAATATGCACGTAAAGACCGGTGAAACTGTAATAGTAAACTCCGGCAAGTATAAGGGAGTTACCGGCGAAGTAGTAGCCGTATCCCCCAAGGAAGGCAAAGTTATCGTTAAAGGCGTTCACACCGTATCCAAGCACGTTAAGCCCCGCAGACAGGGCGAAGCAGGCGGTATCGTGAAGACCGAAGGCGCTCTCTACGCCTGCAAGGTATCCCCCTACTGCAAGAACTGCAAGAAGGGTACCCGCGTTTCCGTTAAAGTAGAAGACGGAAAGAAAATCAGAAGCTGCGCTAAGTGCGGCAAAGCACTGTAAAGGAGGAGGACGCAATGGCAAGACTTAAGGAATTCTATAAGAGCGAAGTTGCTCCTGCTCTTATGACAAAATTTAATTACAGCAGCCCCATGCAGATCCCTCGCCTTGAAAAGGTCGTTGTTAACGTAGGTTGCGGCGACGCGAAGGACAACAGCAAGGTTATCGACGCCGTTATGGCTGATATCGCTGCTATTACCGGTCAGAAGCCTGTAGCTACCAAGGCAAGAAAGTCCATTTCTAACTTCAAGCTCCGTGAAGGCTCTCTCAACGGTGTTAAGGTAACTCTTCGTGCAGACAAAATGTACGAATTCGTAGATAAGCTTTTCAACCTTTCTCTTCCCAGAGTTAGAGACTTTAAGGGTATCAACCCCAACGCCTTCGACGGCCGCGGCAACTACTCTCTCGGACTCAAGGAACAGCTGATCTTCCCCGAAATCGAGTACGATAAGGTTGACAAGGTCAGAGGTATGGATATCGTATTTGTAACCACCGCCAATACCGACGAAGAAGCAAAAGAGCTTCTCGCACTTCTTGGCGCACCGTTTGCAAGACAGTAAGGAGGAACGTGAAAAATGGCAAGAAAATCTATGATACTGAAGCAGGCTAAAGCACCTAAGTTCTCTACCAGATACTACAATAGATGCAAGATCTGCGGCAGACCTCACGCATATCTCCGCAAATACGGTATTTGCCGTATCTGTTTCAGGGAGCTCGCTTATAAGGGCGAAATTCCCGGTGTAAAGAAAGCAAGTTGGTAAAGGAGGAATAAACAATGCAAATTACTGATGTAGTAGCAGATATGCTCACCAGAATCCGCAATGCGAACATCGCAAAGCACGATACCGTTGATATTCCTGCCTCCAATCTGAAGAAGTCTATCGCTCAGATCCTCCTCGAGGAAGGCTATATTGCCGGCTACGAGTGCAAGGAAGACAACAAGCAGGGTGTTATCACTGTCACCCTTAAATACGGCCCCGGCAAGAAGAGAATCATCGAAGGTCTTCGCAGAGTCTCCAAGCCCGGCCTCAGAATTTATGCTTCTTGCGAAGATATGCCCAGAGTCAGAAACGGCCTCGGCATCGCTATCGTGTCCACCAGCAAGGGTATCATGACCGATAAGCGCGCTCGCAAGGAAAACGTCGGCGGCGAAGTTCTCGCCTTCGTATGGTAAGGAGGTAACAAAATGTCAAGAATAGGCAGAGCCCCCATAACCATCCCCGCAGGTGTAACCGTAGACGTTACCGAAAACAACGTAGTTACCGTTAAGGGCCCCAAGGGTACCCTTACACAGCAGCTCAGACCCGAGATGATCATTGAAGTTGGCGCAGGCGTTGTACACGTTTCCCGTCCCGACGACGAGAAGGCCAACAGATCTCTCCACGGCCTCACCAGAACTCTTATCAACAACATGGTAGTAGGCGTTACCGAAGGCTACAAGAAGACTCTTGAAATCAACGGCGTTGGTTACAGAGCAGCAGTACAGGGCAAGCAGCTCGTACTCAATATCGGTTTCTCCCACAACGTAGTGTTCGATCAGCCCGAAGGCATCGTATTTGAGTGTCCCAACTCCAACACCGTTGTAGTTAACGGCATCAACAAGCAGCAGGTTGGTCAGCTCGCAGCAGAGATAAGAGCTAAGCGTCCTCCTGAACCTTATCTTGGCAAGGGTATTAAGTACTCTGATGAAAAGATAAGACGTAAGGTCGGCAAGGCCGCGAAGTAAACGAAAGGAGAGTGTGAATTATGGTAACCCGTACAGACAGCAATAAGAAGCGTCTGCAAAGACATAAGAGAGTAAGAGCTAAGATCTTTGGCACTCCCGCAAGACCCCGTCTTTGCGTTTATCGCTCCGAAAATAACATTTACGCTCAGATCATCGATGATACTGTAGGCAACACCTTAGTATCCGCTTCCAGCACCGAAAAAGAGTTTGGCACTTCCGGCGGCAACAAAGAGGCTGCAAAGAAGGTTGGCGAACTCGTGGCAAAGAGAGCTCTGGAAAAGAACATTACCGAAGTAGTGTTCGACAGAGGCGGCTATCTCTTCCACGGCAGAGTGCTTGAGCTTGCCAACGCGGCACGCGAAGCCGGTTTGAAGTTTTAGGAGGATAAGATGGCTAAAAAAGTTGATTACTCTAACATCGAATTCAAAGAGACCCTTATTAATACCAAGCGCGTAAGCAAAACCGTAAAGGGCGGTCGTATCGCAAGATTCTCCGCACTGGTTGTTGTAGGCGACGGTCAGGGTCACGTAGGCTACGGTCTCGGCAAGGCTGCCGAAGTACCCGATGCAATTAAAAAGGCACTTGAGGCTGCAAAGAAAAACGTTGTTGAGGTTTCCCTCAACGGCACTACCATCCCCCACGAGATCATCGGTGAATACGGTGCAGGCAGAGTTCTTCTCAAGCCCGCAGCACCCGGTACCGGTATCATCGCCGGCGGCACTATGCGTGCAGTTCTCGACATCGCAGGTATCCGTGATATCCGCGGTAAGTCCCTTCGTTCCAACAACCCGGTGAACGTTGTCAAGGCAACCTTCGACGCTCTTACTTCTCTCAGCACTGTTGAGCAGGTAGCAGCAAAGCGCGGCATTCCCGTTGAAGCTGTTAAATAAGGAGGACACGAAGATGGCAAAAGTAAAGATAACTCTCACCAGAAGCCTCATCGGCCACAAGAAGAACCAGATCCTCACCGCAAAGTCCCTCGGTCTCAATAAGATCGGCGACTTCAAGGTAACCGAGAGAAATCCTCTCATCGACGGCAAGATCAACGTGATCTCTCACCTGATCTCTGTCGAGGATGCTGAGTAATAAAAGGGAGGACACAAAAATGAAGCTTCACGAACTTTCTCCCGCTACCGGCGCAGTTAAAGCCCGTTTCAGAAAAGGCAGAGGCGCAGGAAGCGGTAACGGTAAAACAGCAGGCAAGGGCCATAAGGGCCAGAACGCTCGTACCGGCGGCGGTGTAAGACCCGGTTTCGAAGGCGGCCAGCTTCCTATCTACCGTAAACTTCCTAAGAGAGGTTTTAAAAATCATTTCGCAACCAAATACGTTAACGTAAATCTTGAACAACTCAACCAGTTTGATAACGGTACCGTAGTAGACCTCAGTGTTCTTCTCGCTGAAGGCGTTGTAAAGAACGAGTTCGACGGACTCAAGGTTCTCGGCAACGGTGAGCTTACTAAGGCACTTACCGTGAAAGCTGCAGCTTTCTCTGCTTCGGCTAAGGAGAAGATCGAAGCCGCAGGCGGAAAGGCTGAGGTGGAATAATGTTCAGTGTATTTAAGAACGCTTGGAAAATAGCTGATCTCAGAAAGAAGATAATCTTTACTCTGATCATAATCCTGCTGTTCCGTCTGGGTAGTGCGGTTCCCGTACCCTTCTTCAGCGCGGAAGCACTGGATTCCTTGTTCAGCTCTTCCACCATGCAAGGATCTCTCTTCGGCTACTTCAATATGCTGAGCGGCGACGCCTTCGCAAAAGGAAATCTGTTCGCACTTAGCATTTCTCCTTACATCACAGCATCTATAGTTATTCAGCTTCTGGGCGTCGCGTTCCCTAAGCTCGGCGAGCTTTCCAAGAGCGGTCCCGAAGGTCAGAAGAAGATAAACAAGATCACCCGTTACACCACCATCGGTCTGGCAATAATCACTGCTATCGGCTACTATCTCACCATGAAGAGCCTCGGCGCTCTCACTGAAGATCACTGGGCTGCTGCAGTTCTCATCGTTGCCGCTTATACCGCAGGTGCAATGATGGTAATGTGGTTGGGCGAAAAGATCGACGAAAATGGCATCGGCAACGGTATCTCCGTTCTGCTGTTCGTAAACATCGTCGCAAGCTTCCCCAGCATGTTCACCAGAATGTGGGCTATGATCCACTTCAACGGAACTTGGGATTTCTCCCAGGTCCCTTGGATGGTAATCCTTCTCATCCTCATGCTTGCAACCATCATCTTCGTAGTTGTTATCAACGAGGCTGAGAGAAGACTTCCCGTTCAGTATGCAAAGCGTACCGTAGGCAGAAAGGTTTACGGCGGTATGAACACCAACCTTCCCATCAAGGTTATGATGGCAGGCGTTCTTCCCGTAATCTTCGCTCAGGCGCTGGTTTCCATCCCCGCTACCTTGGCACAGTGGTTCCCCTCTTGGCAGGATAGCGAATTCTTCAACAGCTGGTTTAACCCCGGCGTGCTTCCCGGCGGTGCGATCTACGCGCTTATCTACTTCATACTGATCGTAGCATTTGCTTACTTCTATATATCCACTATCTTCGATCCGGTAGAGGTTGCAAACAACCTCAAGAAAAACGGCGGCACTATCATGGGCTACCGTCCCGGCGAACCTACAGCGGCATATATCAAGAAGGTACTTGACAGAGTAACCCTTATGGGCGCAATCGCTCTGGCAATACTGGTAATAATCCCCATAATGCTCGCATGGACCGGCGTTCCTGCGTTCACCAACTTCACACTTGGCGGAACCTCCATCATCATCGTTGTCGGTGTAGCTATCGAAACTGCCCGCAGCCTTGAAAGCCAGATCACAATGCGTCATTACAAGGGCTTCCTGGAAGACTAATTGGGAGATATAAATGAATATAATATTCTTTGGCCCTCCCGGTGCCGGCAAGGGCACACAGGCAGACATTATAAGCAACTGCCTTAACATTCCCACCATTTCCACGGGAGCCGCTTTGAGAGAAGCGGTTAAGAACGAAACTCCTATGGGGCTGGCTGCCAAATCCGCTATGGAATCCGGCAGCCTGGTTCCCGACGAAGTGGTTATCGGTATCATCCGTGACCGTCTCGCTGCAGATGACTGCAAGAACGGCTACATTCTGGACGGCTTTCCCCGTACCGTAGCTCAGGCAGAAGCACTGGACGCTATGGGACAGAAGATAGATACCGTACTTTCCATCGTTGCATCCGATGAGAAGATCGTAGAACGCCTCAGCGGCAGACGTCTTTGCGGTGTATGCGGCGCTTCCTATCACTTGGTTTATAATCCTACCAAGGATAACAAAACCTGCGATAAGTGCGGTGCAGACCTTATAATCCGTAAGGATGACGCTCCCGAGGTAGTAAAGAGCCGTTTGGATACCTACCACGTAGAGACCGAACCCGTTCTCACGTACTACACCGAAAAGGGACTCGTTAAGAGTATCGAAACCCAGGAGGGTGTAGAGGAAACCACTCGTCTCGTAAAGCAAGCGCTTTGCATATGATAACTGTAAAGACAAAGGCCGAAATCGCGCGGATGCGCGACGCAGGCAGAATTGCGGCGATAGCACGTGCGACGGCAGGCGAATATATCAAAGAGGGTGTCACCACCCGCTATATAGATAGCAAGATACGTTCAGTCATCCGTTCGCACGGAGCTCACCCTTCCTTTCTCGGATACGGCGGATTCCCCGCATCGGCGTGTATAAGCGTCAACGAGGAGGTAATCCACGGTATCCCGTCAGACAGAGAACTCAGAAACGGTGATATCGTCAAGATAGACGTGGGTGCCTATTATAAGGGCTACCACGGTGACTGTGCCTGCACCTACGTGGTGGGGGACACAAGTTCCGAGGCAAAACAGCTTATAGACGTTACCAAGGAGAGCTTCTTCAAGGGTATCGAATTAGCTGTGCCCGGCAACCGTATCGGCGATATATCCAACGCTATTGAGCAGTATGTAACCCCGTTCGGCTACACCATGGTCCGCGATTTCGTGGGACACGGTATAGGAACAAATCTCCACGAGGACCCCGAGGTGCCCAATTTCGGCAGAGCGGGACGTGGACCGAGACTTTGCGAGGGTATGACCATTGCAGTGGAGCCTATGGTAAATATGGGCACCTGGCAGGTAAAGACCCTTTCAAACAACTGGACGGTCGTAACACTTGACGGCAAGCTTTCCTCTCACTATGAAAACACCATAGCGATAACGGAAAACGGCCCCGTCATACTGACCGACGAGAATTGAGGTTAAATTCAACTTATTATGGATATTCATTTATGCAGTATGGTTAAGTCCGTAGCAGGGCGCGACTGCGGTATGTATGCCTATGTAGTAGGAAAGACCGAAGAGGGATTCCTGCTTGTAGCAGACGGCAGAATACGTAAGGTTGAAGCCCCTAAACGAAAAAAACTTAAACACATACGGTTAATTGCAGATGCGCCGCGGCTCGAAATCGAGAAAATGACCAACCGATTCATTCGGGAAGCCATTAACGAATATAAAGAGTCGCATGACAACAAGGAGGAATAGTTCTGGTAAAAGACGATGTTATTGAGTTTGAAGGCGTTGTTACGGAGTTACTCCCCAACACGGTTTTCAAAGTCAGACTTAACAACGGTCATATGGTTACCGCCCATATATCCGGAAAGATGCGTATGCATTATATAAAAATATATCCGGGTGACAAGGTTACCGTAGAGGTTTCCATCTACGACCTTACACAGGGCAGAATAACCTATCGTTCCAAATAAACAATGCTAACTGATATGGAGGCAGTAATAATATGAAAGTGAAACCTTCCGTAAAGAAAATATGCGAGAAGTGCAAGATTATCAAGAGAAAAGGTAAAATCATGGTAATCTGCGAAAATCCCAAGCACAAGCAGAAGCAAGGCTAAGAGAGAGGTGTAAATATGGCTCGTATTTCCGGCGTAGATTTGCCCAATGCAAAACGTGTAGAGATCGGTCTTTGCTATATCTATGGTATAGGCAGAAGCCGCTCCAATGAAATACTCAAGAAGACCGGCATCAACCCCGATACCCGTGTAAAGGATCTTACCGAGGACGATGTAGCAAAGCTTCGTGAGGTTATCGAAAACGATTACGTTGTAGAGGGCGATCTCAGAAGAGATGTAGCACTCAATATCAAGAGAATGGTCGAGATCGATTGCTATCGCGGTCAGCGTCACAGAAAGGGTCTCCCCGTAAGAGGACAGAGAACCAAGACCAACGCGAGAACAAGAAAAGGTCCCGTAAAGACCATCGCAAACAAGAAGAAGTAATAGGAGGAAAAAACGCAAAATGGCTAAGCAGCAGAAAAAGGTTGTTACCAAGAAGCGCCGCGAGCGCAAGAATATTGAACGCGGTGCGGCACATATTCGCTCCAGCTTCAATAACACTATAGTAACTATTTCCGATACCAACGGAAACGCAATTTCTTGGGCTTCCGCGGGCGAGCTCGGTTACAGAGGCTCCCGTAAGTCCACTCCTTTCGCAGCTCAGATGGCAGCAGAAACCGCAGCTAAGGCAGCAATGGAGCACGGTCTTAAGACTGTAGAAGTATTCGTCAAGGGTCCCGGTCAGGGCAGAGAAGCAGCGATCCGCGCACTTCAGGTTGCAGGACTTGAGATCACTATGATTAAAGATGTAACGCCGATCCCTCACAACGGTTGCAGACCGCCCAAGAGAAGACGCGTTTAATTACGGAGGAATTGTAATGGCAAGATATACTGGTCCCGCTTGCAGACTGTGCCGCAGAGAAGGCACCAAACTCTTCCTTAAAGGCGAAAGATGCTATTCCGATAAGTGTGCCGTAGCCCGCAGAGGTCAGGTACCCGGACAGCACGGCGCAGCCGGCGGAAGAAAGAGAACCAAGGAATACGGTCTTCAGCTCCGTGAGAAGCAGAAGGCAAAGAGGTACTACGGTATCCTGGAGAAGCAGTTTAAGACCTATTTCGTAAAGGCAGACAAAAAGCCCGGTCAGACCGGTGAAAACCTGCTCACCACCATCGAAAGAAGGTTGGATAATGTCGTATACCGTATGGGTATGGCAGAGAGCCGTCGCGAAGCACGTCAGCTCGTACTTCACGGCCACTTCAGAGTAAACGGCAAGAAGGTAGATATTCCTTCCGTTATTCTTAAGAAGGGCGACGTAATCACCCTCAGAGAAGCAAGCCGCAAGTCTGAAAAGATTAAAATGCTTATCGAGAATATCTCCGCAAGGCAGGTACCCGCTTGGATCGATATGGATAAAGAAAACATCCAGGCAACTATCTCCGAGCTGCCCACTCGTGCAGACGTAGATTTCCCCATCGAAGAGCATCTCATCGTCGAGTTGTACTCCAAATAAGGCGTAAATTAAGCCCGAACCTATAAGGAGGTTTATATAATGATAGAAATCGAAAGACCGAACATCGCAACTGTCGAGATCAGCGAAGATGGCAAACACGGCACTTTTGTAATTGAACCCCTTGAACGCGGTTACGGAATTACCCTTGGTAATTCCCTTCGCAGAGTACTGCTCAGT
The DNA here is from genome assembly GCA_017625615.1 of Clostridia bacterium. Classification (GTDB taxonomy): domain Bacteria; phylum Bacillota; class Clostridia; order Oscillospirales; family CAG-382; genus SFLA01. Next base: position 33,022 of record JAGAKP010000014.1, on the reverse strand, counting down.
TCACTCCCCGGTGTTGCTACAACCAGCATAAAGATCGACGGCGTTCTGCACGAGATCTCCACCGTTCCCGGAGTTAAAGAAGACGTTACGGAAATCGTCCTCAATGTCAAGGGTATCGTTGCAAAGCTTTACAGCCAGAGCCCCAAGACGGTTATTATCAACGCACACGGCGGAAACGTAACCGCAGGCGACATTCAGTGCGATTCCGACATCGAGATTCTTAATCCCGAGCATCATATCGCTACCGTAGAAGACGGCGCTCCCTTCTATATGGAGCTTACCTTCGACCACGGCAGAGGATACGTTTCCTCGGACAAGAACAAGCAGCTCGGTGCACCTATAATCGGCGTCATCTATACAGATTCGATCTTCACACCCGTATATAACGTAAACTATACGGTGTCCAACACTCGCGTCGGCAACATAACCGACTTCGACAAACTGACTCTTGAAGTGACCACCAACGGTACCATCAACGCGAAGGAAGCAGTTTCCCTCGCCGCAAAGATACTGAGTGAGCACCTCAACCTGTTCATAGATCTCTCTGCAGAAGCAAAGAATACCGAGATCATGGTAGACAGAGAAGAGACCGTAAAGGAAAAGGTACTCGAAATGTCCATCGAAGAGCTCGATATGTCCGTCAGATCCTTTAACTGCCTTAAACGTGCAGGTATCGATACTGTGGGCGATCTTACTAACAGAACCGAGGAGGATATGATCAAGGTTCGTAACCTCGGTAAGAAGTCGCTTGAGGAAGTAATCCAGAAGCTTCAGTCGCTTGGACTGTCGCTGAGACGTTCCGACGACTAAGCATAATAATTCATAAGGAGGCTACTCAAAATGCCCGGCACAAGAAAACTTGGTAGACCTACAGCACACAGAATGGCAATGCTCAAGGGCATGGTTACCTTTCTGCTTGAAAAAGGTCAGATAGAAACAACTGTAACCCGCGCAAAAGAAGTAAGCGCGCTCACCGATAAAATGATCACTCTCGGCAAGACCAACACTCTTGCAAACAAGAGACGTGCTCTCGCATTCCTCAAGAAGGAAGGCGTTGTAAAGAAGCTGTTTGACGAGATCTCTCCCGCATACGAAGGCGTTAACGGCGGCTACACCAGAGTTCTCAAGGTTGGCCCCAGACGCGGCGACGGCGCTGAAATGGCAATCGTTGCTCTCGTAAAGGCAAAGGAAATCTACGCAACCGCAGATTCCAAGAAGAAGGACGAAGCTTCTAAATAAGTTTATATTAAACGCTAAAAATAGCCGATATTATCGGCTGTTTTTTGTCGTTATATATGGTACTTGCAAAATATGTCGGAATATGGTATAATTTGGGGTACGAAAGGAGCAGTATATATGAAAAAACTGTTTTCGATAATTCTTTTAGTCTTTTTGTGCCTTTCCGTTTTCGGCTGTGCCGATAACGAGGCAAACGATATTTCCGATATATCCGAAGACACCTTCGACCCCGACGCAGAAGGAATATACTCCGATGAGGAGATATACGATAAGATACTCGGCGGCTGGGTGGGACAGATGGCAGGCGTGGTTTACGGCGCCGACGTGGAGTTCCACTACCGCGGCGAGATTATGCCCGAGGAAGACGTGGTTGATTTTTCCAACCTCAATATAAATAACGCCTTCTGGCAGGACGACCTTTACGTGGAAATGACCTTCCTTAAGGTTATGGAAGAAAACGGCTTTGACGCAGGTATAGATCTTTTCGGCGAAGCCTTTGCTAAGACCGAATACCCCCTTGACCACGCCAATAAGCAGGCAAGGGAAAACCTTATAAAGGGTATTCCCGCAACGGAAAGCGGTCATTATTCCAACAACCTCCACTGCGAGGATATAGATTGGCAGATAGAATCGGATTTTATCGGTCTCATATGCGGCGGCGACCCACAAAAGGCGGCTGACCGCGCTTATGAGTTGGGTCATATGATATGCTATGGCGACGGTGTTTACGGCGGCGTCTTCGTGGCGGCTGTTACCGCCGCGGCGTTTACCGAGGACGATATCGGTGACGCTGTTATGATCGCGCTGAACACCATTCCCAAGGACACCGAATTCCGCACCGTTATGGATCAGGTGGTAGCCCAATACGAAAAGGGCAAAAAATGGGAGGAATGCTGGGCAGTTATCGAGGAAAAATGGGGTAAGGACGATCGTTGTATCTCCTACGCTCCCTACGATTCCAATATAGACGCAAAGCTCAACGCCGCATACGTCCTTATGGGACTTTTGTACGGCGACGGCGATTTCGAAAAATCTCTCACCGTTGCACTTCGCTGCGGTCAGGATAACGATTGCAACCCCTCCACCGTCGGCGGCGTGCTTGGCGCAATGCTTGGCTACGATAAAATTCCCGAAAAATACAAAGCAAACCTTGACCTTAACGGCACCGTCTTCTCCTTTACGCAGTATAACCTCAGCGGTGCGGTTGCCGCCACCGAAAAGCTGTTGAAGCAGCGTGTGACCTCTCCCCGCGAAGGATATTGGGAGATACCGGCGGGAGGTACGAACGCTCTCGAAACCGAGCAGTGGCCCGAAGCGCCTACCGCAACCTTTGCGGTAAACGCCGAAAAGGATATGGTCTCCCTTAATATAACCGCATATTCTGTACCAGGTATCGCAAGCACGGTTATTGATTTCGGCGACGGATTCGTTACCCACGAAACCGTTGCGGGCTACAGATATTCCGTTGCAGGCGACTATACCGTGACCTGCACCATAACGGATATTCAGGGCAACAGCACCGTTCTTTCCCAAAACGTAACCATTACCGACGTTGCCGAAAAAGACGAAAGCCTTATCGGCACCTACAGAAATATTGCTCCCAATATGGTTCCCGTATGCAGTGTTACCGCACCTACGGGCACCGGCAACAAGAATATTTATATTATAAATAACGGCGCCGCAGGCGTAAGCCTTGATACTCAGTACGATACTTATAATGGCTATCTCAACACCCATAAGGATTACGTGGGATATCTGTTTACCACCGAGTGCGAGGTAGATACCGTCGTATTCACCGAGGGAATGAATTTTGATAACGGCGGTTGGTTTGCCAACGGTGATATAACCGTGCAGGCACTTATAAACGGCACGTGGACCGACGTTAAGACCAAGACCTCTCCCAAATACCCCGTCGGAAACGCAAAAGAGGATTTTGGGGAGGATTTCGAGGAATATACCTTCACCTTTGATTCCATCACCTGCAACGGTATCCGTGTTATCGGTACTGCAGGCGGTGCGGCGGGCTTTATTTCCGTTTCCGAGCTTGCCGTAATGGGCGCTGAAATAGTAGAAGCCCCCGAGGTAAGTGAGTAATAAGGAGTAGAAGCTCTATGAAAAAACGCCTATTTGTGCTGTTTACTGTGGTTACAGTGGTGCTTTCCGTGCTGTTTAGCGGCTGTTCTTCCGCCGATACGGTGGACGCAGAAAAAATCACCACCGAATTTTTAAACGCCGTCCTTTCGGGGGACCGCGATACCGCCCGCGGCTATTACGGAGATATCGACAGCCGTACCTTTAACGAATTTTGCGATAAGATAGTCCAAAGCTTTGACGGCGCAAAGGATTTTACCCTTAAGCAAACCGCGTGGTCCTATACCACCGAAAACGGCGTAAGGTATTATACCTTCACCTACGAGCTTACCACCGATACCGAGAAGGGCTTTGTGGTAAAGGTGAGCTTCTTTGCGGAAAACGATAAGTTTGCAACCCTTGACGTTATCCCCAAAGCCGCCCTTTCCACAAGCGAGGTGATCCCCTTCAAGCTTGTGGCCTTTGCGGTGTCCTGTGCCGCCATCGGCTTTTGCGTGTGGATGATAGTTGATTGCGCCCGCAGAAATATGGCAAGAAAGTGGCTGTGGATACTTATAATCCTTTCGGGCTTCTCTCTTTCCGTCACCTTCGGGTACGAGTTCGGTATGAATTTCGGGCTTGTTTTCGCCTTGCCCTTTTCGTCCGTCAGCGCAGACAGCCTTACCACCACCATAAAAGCGGCGCTCCCTCTGGGCGCGTTGGTGTACTGTATCCTGCGCGGCAAGCTTACAGTAAAGCCGCCCTATACGGAAGTGGAGTACAGAGACCTGTAATACATAAAAATACCCGAGAAGATCAGCTCTTCTCGGGTCTTCTTATCGGGGTCCCCGAGAAGCCGTAAGGCTTCTTGGGGTGATTGTTGGGGTGATTTTTATTTTATCTTAATTGAATCAAGGTAGTATTCGCCGTTTTCGTGGTTGTATTCTACCTTGTAATATTTCGTGCTTCCGTCCTTGTCTACAAAAGATATACCGTAATCATTGTTGGCAAAATCCTGCGAAAAGAATACGGGAGCTGTATCCAGCGATTCGGCACCGCTTTCTGCTTCGCCCATTTTGTAGATAAAGCCGTCATTATCGTTATAGTCCGCAACCGTAAGTGTAAACAAGCGGAAATCTGTTACAGTATACGCAGAGGTAAAGTGAACGCCGTATACATTTTCATAATCAACCGCGTAACCATCAGAGGTTTCCGTTCCGGTTGGCGTTCTTAAGATTACCTTCGTTATTTTAACGGGATTATCTCCGTCAAAATAAACGCTTTCTTCATCGGGCGCAGTGCTTGTTTCAATGTTAACGTAATCCTTTTCCACGTTACGGTAGATTACGGTCACGTTCTTCCCGCCGATTACCTCCGCTCCCTCCGGAACAATAATACATTTGATCTTGTTTGAAGAGTGGTAGAAGTAATCGAAGGCTTCAAGTCTCATTCTCGTTGCCTCGTCACTGCTTGCGGGAACGGTGTTCACCACCTCAACCGCCGCATCGTATGCGTTCTGGGAGGTGTAATCTATTTTTGCAAGAAATCCGGAAATTCGTTCGTATTCCGCCTGATTCATCGCAGGCTCAAGAACGAGGATACCCTCCTGCTCGTGAGGATCGTAGAAGGAAACCACCTGTCTTATCTCTCTTTCCGTGCTTCCCCTTTCCGTAAGAGTCGCTTTTATTTTATCAAAGCTTTCTTCGGTTATCAGAACGGGCACGTTGAGGGTTGCGATGGTATGGAAATCCTCTAAATTAACCTTTGTCACCTTGTCACCCTCGGGAGAATATTCGGGTATTACCACGGTTATCTTGCCCTCTGCGGAATAATCAACTATAACGTCCGTCACGGTGCAGGTGCCGTCACCGCTTTTTTGGTAGGTTATAACGTAAGGAAGGGATGCGAATATTTCCTTGTTTATATCGGTATAAGTGGTTCCGCTTGCATCGGTGGCGCAGGCAACGAGCATCAGCGCGCAGAAGGCGTACGCAAGTACGGATACCCATATTCGGGGCTTTTTGTAGTTAAGCGAATTTTTAATTCTCTTCTTCGCGTTGCCGCTTTCGTTAAAATTAACGGGACCGGGGGAGGGAAAGCGGCGGTTGGAAGCGAAGGAAAGCAGAGCTTTGGTATATGCTTTTTTCATTTCTTCATCTCCTTGTGTGCGTAACAGCTTTTCATCACAACTCATCTCCATATCAAGGCTCATGCGGTCGAATGCGAGCCAGCAAAGGGGATTGAACCAATGAAAAGCAAGTAATATAAAAGCAAAAGGCTTTATTATATGGTCAAAACGGCTTATATGGCATTTTTCGTGTTGTATAACCTTTTCTCTCGTAACGTCGTCAAGCCCGTAGGGAATATATATTCTGGGCTTTATAAATCCCAGCGTAAAGGGAGACAGCACGTTTTCCGAGCAAAATACGTTCTTCTCATAGCGGGTAGCGGTGGACATACGCTTGTAGACTATAAGGTAAGAAAATATTCCGTATATCAGCATAACGATAACACCGAGCAGCCAGACACAGGCAAGTATCTCGGTCAAGGACAGCATATTACTGCCCTTTACGGTGTTACCCACAGCGTTTGTTATGGCGTCACCCGTTTCCGTGTCAATAATTCCGTCGGGAACGGGAAATGCATTGGGAATGGGGTCTGTTATAACGGCAGCCCCCGTATTTTCTTTAAAAATACCGAAAATACTGACCTTGCTTGCCACGCTGAAGGGAACGCACAGCCTGAAGGCGGCGGCGATCCACAGCAGGTAAGAATGCTTTTTCGGTGCGCGGCGGAGTATTATTCTTGCCACCATTATCACTGCGATAACGAGGCAAGCCTTTACGCTCATATCCAATACAGCTTCAAATAAAGCAGCCATACTATTTCTCCTTATGCTCGTCTATAAGACGCTTCAGCTCCTCGCTTTCCTCCTCGGAAAGAGTCTTTCCGCCGAGAAATGCTACGAGAAATTTAGGCAGAGAGCCCTCGAAGGTGTTTCTCACGAAATGCTCGCTGGAATCCTTCTGTACGCTCTCTCTGGCAATAAGGGAAGTGACTATAGTGTTTTCGTTTTGCGCGTATCCCTTCTCGCACAGCTTTTTAAGAGTGGTGTAGGTGGTGGATTTCTTCCAGCCCAATCTTTCGGCGCATAGCTCGACCAGCTTTCCCGATTGAACGGGCTCGTTATCCCATACCACCGACATAAATCTGTAATCGCTTTCGCATAATCTCAAATTGTCCATTCATTTTACCTCTTTTTTAACCGTTTTGTGTGCACACAGAGGTTTGTAACTACCAACCTCTGTACTTAGTCTACAACCACCAACCAAATTTGTCAATAGGTTTTTCGAAAATTTTATAAAAAAATTTCGGCAAGCCCTTTTGCCTGCCGAAAAAAACTTATTTTTGTTTGTAATACGCCACCGCAAGATCAACTACCAAGCCGTAGCTTGCGCTTCCCGCAGTCTGACCTTGGCTTGAAAGATAAGAATCGTTGATCGCGCCCACCACGGTGGACGCGGGGGAGTCGGTATATTTTTCAAAAAAGGTGTTGAACGCCCGTAATTCTCCTTTAATCTCGTCGGTAAGGGTATTTTTAACAAGCACCTTGTACCTTTCGGCGTCCGCCTTGCTTAACGCGGACAGCACGTATTCAAGAACGTTCATATAACCGCTGTATCTGACGTAACTGTCGTCACTGCCCGTGCAGACCAGAAACGCCACGAAGTTGGCTTCGTCCTCCCGTGCAATTCCGCGCTGGTGCGCCATTTCGTGGGCGACCGTAAAGGGAAAAACGAAATCGGGATAGTTGAAATTAATATTCGCCTCTCCCGTAAAAAAGGAATACAGACCCGAAATATGAGTATACGTCATTACGGGCGAAAGGGAAATAAGCTTTGGGTTTGAATTAAAATAGGAAATATATTGGTTCTCCCCGCAATACTTTTTAAAAGCCGCCTTTACGTCGTCGATGGTTTCACCGTAGCTTTTGTCCGTAAAGGTGCTTCCGTCCTTGTAAATATTAACGTCAAGCTTTTCGATCTCCTCAATAAGCCTTTCCGCGGTGTACGCAAGCTCCTCTGCCGTGACGGGCGCTTTGGTAAGCCCCAGATTTTCGTCAAGTCCCTTTCTGAAGTAGCAAGGACCGAACACCCCGAGGAAGCTTGAAGCAAGCAGTAAAACTATCATAAGCAGAGGTCTTAAGCACCGATAATAATTTTCCTTGTCCTCTCCCCGAATAAATCTGTTGGTTACAAGAATATATATTATTATCGCAGGCAGTAACAAAAGCAGTATCATCTCCGCTACGGAAAAGGGGATGATATTCGTCACCGCCGCAAGGAAGGCACGCACCCATTGGGAAGGGTATTTTGCCCACCATTCCGCAAAGGGAGTAAACAGTCTTGCCGCTCCGTATACCGCCGCGCTCAGCGCCGTCACGGCAACGGTCACCCATAAAGCGGGCGTAAAAAATTTTGCTTTTTTCATTGCTTTTTTCTCTCCTTTGCGGTATTATATTACCACTTTATCTCTTTTAAAAACAGTACTATTTTGTAAATTCCTTATAAAATCGGGCTTTTTTAAGAGTTCGTAACAAATACTTTAATATTTGTTCATATTTTGTTCATAAATAAGTGGTATAATGCCTACAAATTATTGTGGAAAGTAGGGTCATTTTTTTGAGTAGAAACCTGAAGAATCTTATCAAAAAGCCGGCTGTTATAAGTACTCTTGCATTCTTTGTGCTTTTTGCCATCGTGGCTGTTATAGCGTTTACAAATTCCCCCAATACGGAGGACAACGTGTCCGCACCCGTGCTGGCGGATCCCGTTACTCGCAGCGGCTACGGCCTTTATATTGACGGAGAGCTCATCGCCGCTACCTCTATCGAAGCGGTTATCGGAGACACTCTTGAGAGCGTGCTCAACGCGCGTACCGAGGAGTTTACCGATTTTAAAGTCACCTCCGCGTCTTTTACCAATATGATCACCACCGTTTACGGCGAATATGAAGAGGACGCATTCGTTACCTCCGCAGACCTTGCACGTCTCCTCGGTATCGAGAGTGAATCCTCCTATACCACCTCCGTAACCAATTACGCAGGCGTTTCCGCAGGCGTTACGCTTAATCTCCGCGTAACCGTTGAGGATACCGCTACCACCGTTCTTGAATCCGATATCGTATACGTTGACAACAGCAATATGCTTGCTACTCACGAGGACGTCGTCGTTACCGAGGGACAGGACGGTATTACCGAAGATACTTACGAATCCGTTTTCGTTAACGGTCAGTGCATATCCAAAAAGTTCCTTTCCTCTACCGTAGTAGTAGAGGCGGTCGACCGCGTAATTCAGCGCGGCGTATTGGATAACGAGCGCGTTTTTGCCTCTGCAGAAGACACCGCAGTTGACGGAAGCCCCTTTATTATGCCTTATGACGGCGGCTATATCTCCTCCTACTACGGCTGGAGAAGCATGGGCTGGCATACCGGTATCGATATTATCGGCGGCTTCGGCGTTTCCTGCTACGGCGACCCCTTCTGGGCGGCTCGCGACGGTATCGTAACCTTTGCAGATTATTCCGGCACCTACGGACTTATCATAATTATTCAGCACGAGGACGGCTCCGAGACCCGTTACGCACATTGCAGTGCCGCAAAGGTCGAGGTAGGCGAGTACGTTGAACAAGGTCAGGTAATTGGAAATATCGGCACTTCGGGCTACGTAACAGGAGCTCACCTCCATTTCGAGATCCGCTTTGACGGTCAGACCGTCAACCCTCTTGAGTACGTTCGCCTTTATAAATAAAGGAGGGTTTTTCCCATGTTTAAAACAAGCTATGCAGAAAGAGTATATGATCAGGTAGTTGCAAAGAACAGCAACGAATCCGATTTTCTCAATGCAGTCAAAGAAGTACTTCAGACAATAGAGCCCGTTCTCATCGCTCATCCCGAGTATGAGAAGGCAGGCATTCTGGAGCGCATAACCGAGCCCGAGCGTCTTATCGTTTTCCGCGTAAGCTGGGTAGACGATAATGGCAACGTTCAGGTCAACCGCGGCTACCGCGTTCAGTTCAATTCCGCAATTGGTCCTTACAAGGGCGGTATCCGTTTCCATCCTTCCGTAAACGCATCCGTCATCAAGTTCCTCGGATTTGAGCAGATCTTCAAAAACTCTCTTACCGGACTTCCCATGGGCGGCGGTAAGGGCGGCTCCGATTTTGACCCCAAGGGCAAATCCGATAACGAAATTATGCGCTTCTGTCAGTCCTTTATGACAGAGCTTGCAAAGCATATCGGCGCGGATACTGACGTTCCCGCAGGCGATATCGGCGTAGGCGCAAGAGAGATCGGCTATATGTTCGGTCAGTATAAGCGTCTCCGCAACGAATTTACCGGCGTTCTCACAGGCAAGGGACTTATGTACGGCGGTTCTCTCGTAAGAACTCAGGCTACCGGCTACGGTCTGTGCTATTTCACTCAGGAAATGCTTCGTGATGCAGGCACCTCCTTTGAGGGCAAGACTGTCGTAGTTTCCGGCAGCGGCAACGTTGCTATCTATGCCTGCGAAAAGGCTACCGCTCTCGGCGCAAAGGTTATCGCTATGAGCGACAGCAACGGTTATATCGTTGATAATAACGGCATCAAGCTTGACGTCGTTAAGCAGATAAAAGAAGTTGAGCGCGGCAGGATCAAGGAATACGCTTCCCGCGTTGCAGGCAGCGAATATCACGAAGGATGCAAGAACATCTGGACTGTTAAGTGTGATATCGCGCTTCCCTGCGCAACCCAGCGTGAGTTGGATATCGACGGCGCAAAGGCTCTCGTAGCAAACGGCGTAATGCTGGTTGCAGAGGGTGCAAATATGCCCACCACACTTGAGGCGATGGCATATCTTCAGGAGCAGGGCGTTCTCTTTGGCCCCGCAAAGGCGGCAAACGCAGGCGGCGTTGCTACCAGCGGTCTGGAGATGACACAGAACTCCATGCGTCTGTCCTGGAGCGCTGAAGAGGTTGACGAAAAGCTTCAGTCTATTATGAAGAATATCTACGCCAATACCTGCAAGGCAGCAGAGGAATACGGCTGTAAGGGTAACCTCGTTGCAGGCGCAAACATCGCAGGATTTGCGAAGGTTGCGGCGGCAATGTTAGCCCAAGGCGTCGCCTACTAATGGGGACTTGCTAAACAGCGCAGATCGAAACGCAAAAGATTTTGATACGTAATTACAAATGCGAGAGATTTTATCTTATCTCTCGCATTTTTGCTTTCATTATGGGTAGAAATCTGTAAAAACAGATTTCTTTTTATTTTGCGTTTCTATAAATTTTCAGTCGGTGGGCAGTAGATTTCTACAGCTCCACACGCCTGAAAATTCATTCTGCATCTGTTTATCCAGCCCCCTGTTCAATCAGACTTTTGGTTTTACAGACGGTGGTTTCGTCAAACTTTTGGCTATTTGGGTACCGTAGGGGCGATTCACGAATCGCCCGTTTCATAAACAAAAAGACCGTTGCGTTTTGCAACGGTCCTTTTGCTTGCAGGGATTTGTAATTCAAAAAGGAAGTAAAAACAGCGTTTTATTCGCCGGGGGTATAATAACCGTTTTGAACAACGAATTCGTAGGTTTCGCTTTCTTCGGGCTTAATAACACCGAATGCAGTGAAATAGGTAAACTTGGGAGCAGGGCATATCCAACCGTCCATGGGGCGTACGTAGGTGCTGTCTTCCCAGTGTATCATATCGGGAGAAACGTCAACGGTTACGGGATAATGCTTATAATTGCTTTCCATACCGGTGTCTATCCAGCATTCGCACTTTCTGTCAAGGACCATATACACTTCGCCGTTTTCATCAAAAATAACGGTGGATACGTCCTTCATTATACGTGTCTTATCGGTGCGGTTCTTAAGCTCCATATGAGGAAGTCCGTGCCATATCTCGTCTTCACTTCCCATATCGTCGGGATCCCAGTAAGTAAATCCAAACTCACCTATAAGGTCGTTTCTCCATGTTTCGCCTTCAAATGCGGTCTTTTCGATAGTGAGTAGGTAATCCGCGAAATCATAACCGGGACGGAATATAAAGTTTTTGGGAAATCCCTTTTCGAGCTGGTCGTAGCTCTGTGTTTCGGTGCCGATCACCTCGCCCGTTTCTCCGTAATAGGTAACGGTAAGGTCAACGCTGTATACGGTGTCAGCAAGGTTTTCTGCGGTAACCAGCAAAAGCTTTTCCTGCTTGTACAGGTGGTCGGTAGCGGTGATAACCGTTTCCTCGTCGGCAACGATTCCCGCTTCGGGAAGGGTAGGTGCCTCATCGGGAATAGCGCCTGCCACAGCGGCGGCGTTTTCGGTTGTCGCAGCCGATTCCTCCGCTACGTCGGATATCTCGTCTGCCGCATAAGCAACAGCCACGGAGCAGGTCAATGCAAGTATTGCCGCCAGCACGATGACCGAAGCTATTCGTAACGATCTTTTCATTTTTTCTTTCCTCCTTTAAAAAATGCTTGCCTTTTCGGCTCTCTGTTAATTAAATACCCATAGCGTGCAGTGCGAAGAAAATAAAAAATATTTATTTTTCTTTTCTTCAAACCCTTATTTTGTGGTATAAATATATTCAGAGGAGGGATGCGCCGTGCTCACAGATAAGCAACGCGCTTTTGCGGAAGCGTTATATAAAGAAAATTACAAGCTCGTTGCAAAGCGGATGTACGAGCTTTTGCGCGGTGTAGATCCCGACGGGGTAGAGGATTGCCTCGGCAATCTGTTTTTAACCCTTTGCCTCTGCGTAGAAAAGGTTATGGAACACGAAAATCCGCGCGCGTGGCTGTTCCTCACCGCAAGGTTTATTTGCTTAAAGCATATCCGCTCGGTGGGCGCTTCCACCAAAAGAAGCATTCCCATTACCGACGAAATGGCAGACACACTTTCGGGCGGACCTTCTCCCGAGGATACCGTGCCCGACGATATTTTGTGGTGTCAGTGGAAAAACGCCCGTGTGCGCGAAAGGCTTATTTCGGAGCTTAACAAAAACGAGCGGGAAATACTTCACCTCCGCTTTGACAAAGGTCTTTCCAACCGCGAAATAGGCGAGAAATTGGGCAAGACCGAGGATGCGGTCAGGTTTACCGTGTATTATATTAGAAAAAAGATAACCGATAAGGTTTATTCGGGTAAAATTTAGCTTTTCTCCGTTAAGGGCAAAACGGGTATTTTTAAAGTGAAGGGGTTGAAAAACGTGAAAGCAGACATACTGTATAACTCCATTTTGCAGGGCGATATTTCCTTGCAGGATATTACCGCCGAAGAAAAACACCTTTTGTTCGACTATCTCTGCGGCCTTATTGAAGAAGGCGCTACCGTTGACGAGGGTGTCCTTGAGGAATGCGGAAAGGATTTCCCCGTTCCCGCAGACGCGGATAAAATAATAGAAAAAACCTATAAAAAGCTTACCTTTTCCAAAATAAACGGCAGAAGTCTTCTCCGCCGTCTGCTGGTGGCGGCAATTACTGCGGTCATGGCGGCGGTAATGTGCTTCGGCACCGCGTCCGCCTTCGGAATAGATATAGTGGAGGAGCTTCACGTCATCATCACCTCCGAGCATACGGTGGTTTACGAGGAGTACGATCCCAACAAAAACAGCGTAAAAGCCCAAAGATACGTATATTCGCGTCTTTTTGAAAAGGAGCTTTCGGGCTACGTGTATCCCGCCGCACTGCCCGACGGTGTTTTGCCCAAAAAGGTAATTAAACGCCCGCATCAGGACGGCAGAGTATATACTCTTTTACTTGAAAATTCGGTTGGGGAATATTGGCAGATATTCGCATCTCCCGCAAAGGACAGTTATATGCCTATGGGATATAAATTCACCGCCGATTACGGCACCGTCACGCTGGACTACGTTTACACCGTAATGCGCAGCAGTGACGGAATTACGGGATATAAGCTGTATACCGTTTACAACGATACTCAGTATACCTTTTATTTATACACCGACGATTGGAAGCAAGTCAAGGTAATTCTGGAAAATTTAATATTTCCATAAAAGAAAGGGGCGCTTTTTTGCGTCCCTTTCTTTACATTGGGTTTTCGTTGTGGTAAAATAAATATATATTACCACGGAGGTGGATATTTTTGGAAACGTTGGAATACAGATGTCCGAACTGTAACGCTTATCTGGTCTTTGACCCAAAAAGCGGAGATATGAAATGCGATTACTGCCTCAGCCATTTTTCGGTTGAGCAGGTAAAGGAAAACAACGATACCCGCGGAAAAGCCTATAACGAGGGTGAAAACGCGGAAGCGCCCGAGGAGCACGTGCACGAGGACGGCTACGTGTCCTTTTCCTGTCCCTCCTGCGGCGGCGAGATAGTGGGTGACGATACCACTGCCGCTACCGAATGCCCCTTCTGCGGAAACCCTACGGTAATTACACAGCGGCTCAACGGCGAATTCAAGCCGGATTTCGTCATCCCCTTCAAGGTCACCAAGGAGGAAGCCGTTGCCGCTCTTGAAAAGCTGTATAAGGGCAAAAAGCTCCTTCCCGATGCTTTTACCAAGGATAACCGCGTTAAAAAGGTAACGGGAATGTACGTGCCTTATTGGATATGCGATTGCGTCGCATCGGGCACCGTGACCTATAACGCCACCCGTGTAAATACCTTCAGCGACGGAAAATATCTAACCACCCGTACCGACCATTTTAATGTAATACGCGCGGGCACGGTTGCCTTTGACAATATCCCCGAGGACGGCACCACCAAGCTGGAGGGGATCCATACCGAATCCATAGAGCCCTACGATTATTCGGAAATGATACCCTATTCAAATCAGTACCTTTCGGGCTACGTTGCCGACAGATACGACGTTCCCTCCGAGGACGTCCTTGAAAGAGTCGCTCAGCGCGCCAGGGCGTCGGTGGAGGAAAGCTTCCGCGATACGGTCCACGGCTATTCTACCGTAAGCCGCGCAAATGGAGATATAGATATAAGCAACGGCGACGTTCACTTCGCCCTTCTTCCCGTATGGATGCTCAACACCAAGTGGAAGGGCAATATATACACCTTCGCAATGAACGGTCAGACGGGCAAAATGGTAGGCGACCTTCCCGTGGATAAAGGCAAGTTCTGGAAGCGCGTGGCAATGTTTACGGGCATATTTACCGCCATCGGTGCGGTAATAGCATTGTTTCTGTGAGGTGGCGGTATGAAAAAAGTAACAGTTATATTTATAACCGTCATTCTTCTTTGCTCTCTCTTTGGGGTAAACGCCTTTGCGTCCCGCGAAAAGGTTATCGACAAAGTAGACCTGCTTACGGATACGGAGGAAGCGCGTCTTGGCGAAATGATAGATTCCGTATACGAAACCTACGGTGTGGATATAGTTTTGCTTCTTGAGGACACCTACGTTTCGGATATCCGTGAGTATGTGGAAAATTATTACGATAACGGCGGTTACGCCCCCGACGGAATTATTTTCTATATCTCCGTTTATGACAGAGATTGGTATATGTGCACCTCGGGAAGCTGTATGGAAACTCTTTCCGACGACCGCCTTGACGATATCTTCGATCAGATAAGCGGTCAGCTTGGTAACGACGATTATTACGGCGCAATGCACTCCTTCGTTTCTCTTTGCGAGGGCTACGTGGCAGAGGGGCCTTACGTTCCCACTGCTATGGATTTCGTTATGGGCTTTGCTTTGTCAATGTGCGTGGTGGTTCCCGTCGCATTTTTGATAGCACTTCTTATCGTGTTTATAGAAAAACGCAAAATGAACACCGCAGTCCTTCAGACCAACGCCAACGAGTATATCATAAAGGGAAGTCTGGATATTAAGGAAAGTAATGACGTGTTCGTCAATTCCACCGTTACCCGCGTGCCCATTTCAAGCGGCAGCAGCGGAGGCGGAGGCGGCGGACGCTCCCACGGCGGCAGAGGCGGCAAATTTTAAAGATACCCCACAAAAGGTTTACCCCCACAAAAGTTTTTTTGATTGCGTAGGGGCGATTCACGAATCGCCCGCAACATACAAAACGTATTACGAAAAAGCCCCAAGAAACTGTTGGTTTCTTGGGGTATATTTTTATTCAACTCTGTTTCTTTTTGTTCCTTGCATAAATGCTTTTATATTTTCAGCCATTTCGTTTACTACCCTTACTCTTGCTTCGTAAGACGCCCATGCGATATGGGGAGTAAGGCATACGTTGGGCAGGGACTTAATATCATTAAAGGGATGGGAAATGGGAAAAGGCTCACTTGAATACACGTCACAGCCGAAGGCGGCAATATTTCCGTTCCTTACCGCATCCGCCACCGCTTTTTCGTCACAAACGGCGCCCCGTGCGGAATTAACGAGAATAACGCTTTTTTTCATAAGGGCTATTCTGTCTTCATTTATTATCCCTCTCGTGCCTTGGTTGAGAGGGCAGTGAAGGGTAATGATATCGCTTTCCCTGCACAGGGTGTCTGTATCCACACATTCGTCGGTTCCGTCGGGGGTGTTTTTATTATACAATACCCTGCATCCGAAGGCGCGCGCCACCTCCGCCACCTTTTTGCCTATGTTTCCGTAACCGATAATTCCCCAGGTCTTGCCGTACAGATCGTGGAATACGGGCGTAAGTCTGTTGGGTGCGCCCGACAAAGTATAGCTTCCGTCAGCCACAAAATCCGAATACTCACGCAAATGGATAAGCAGATCAAGCACCGTCGCCACCGTCACTGCCGCAACGCTGTGGGTTGAATATGCAGGCACGTTGGCAACACCGATACCGTGCGCACGGCAGTAATCCAGGTCGATACTGTCAAATCCCGTGGCGGAAACGCATATAAGCTTTAATTTGGGCGCCTTTTCAAGCACCTCGGCAGTCATTTTGACCTTGTTCAGCACCGCTATCTCCGTATCGGCAATGCGCGGAATCACCTCGTCTGCCGAGGTGGCTTCAAAAACCTCACATTCGCCGAGGCTCGTTATGGGGGAAAGATCAATATCCGTTCCAATGTACGCTATATCAAAAACAGTTATTTTCATTTCGTACTCCTTGTTTGTTGGGTCGGTTAGATTATATATCAAAAAAATCTTCGTGTCAACGGGTAAGGGAATGCCCGCACTTGTTGACATTTATGCTTTGCGGTGGTATAATTATAAACGCAAAAGTATTTTTATATAAAGTTTGGAGCATAATTATGAGCACTAATAAATCAATCATATTCAAAGGCACAGGTACGGCGCTTATTACCCCCTTCAAGGACGGTAAGGTAGATTATTTTGCGCTTACTTCTCTTATAGAACGCCAGATCGCCGCAGGCGTGGAGGCTCTCATTATCTGCGGTACCACCGGTGAAAGCTCTACTCTTCAGGACGACGAGCACCGCTGTGTTATCGAGCACGCAGTAACCGTATCCGCAGGCAGAGTTCCCATAGTTGCGGGCACCGGCAGTAACGATACCGACTATGCGGTTTCTCTTTCCCGCGACGCTTGCCGTGCAGGCGCAGACGGTCTGCTGGTAGTCACCCCTTATTATAACAAGACCAACGAGGCAGGACTTGTAAAGCATTATTACGCTATTGCGGACGCTTCCGATAAGCCCGTTATTCTTTACAACGTGCCCTCCCGCACGGGTATGAACATATCTCTCAAGGCTTATAAGGCTATGGCAGAGCATCCCAATATAGTTGCTGCCAAGGAAGCCAGCGGCGATATTTCCGCTATAATGCGTCTTATGGACACCTGCGGTGACAGTATGCGCGTTTATTCCGGTAACGACGATCAGGCTCTTCCTCTTATCGCTTGCGGTGCCATCGGTGTAATTTCCACCGTTTCCAACGTTATTCCCGCAGAGTTTTCCGATCTTATCCGCAAGGCTCTGGAGGGTGATTTTGCCACCGCAAACCTTCTCCGCCGTAAATACGCTCCTCTTATGGACGCTATGTTTACCACCGTCAACCCCATTCCCGTTAAGGCGGCTTGCTCCTCTCTCGGACTTTGCTCGCCCGAGATCCGTCTGCCTCTCGTTCCTATGGAGGGTGAGGATCTTGAAAAGCTCCGCGGCGTAATGAAGGCGGCAGAGGTACTTTAATTTTTAAAATTTTCCCTTTACGGAGTACGTGTAAATGACAGGAATCATAATAAACGGCTGCGGCGGCAGAATGGGCAAAGCCATTGCCGCGCAAAGTGCCGAAAAAGGTATAAATATTCTTTGCGGTGTCGATATTTTCCCTGCGGAAGCGGATTTTCCCGTGTACACTGCCTTAAAAGATATCCCCTCTCCCTGCGGCGTGGTCATAGATTTCACCACCGCATCCGCTCTTGAAGGCGTGCTTGAGTTCGGCGTGGAGAATAGTATTCCCCTCGTCCTTGCCACCACGGGATACACCAAGGAGCAAAGAGCGAGTATTCTTGAAGCTTCTAAAAAGATCCCCATTTTCAATTCGGGCAATATGTCCGTAGGCGTTTCCGTTACCGCAAAGGCGGTTGCGGATATCGCACTTGATATGGGCGGGGATTTTGATATCGAGATAATCGAAACTCACCATTCCGCCAAGCTTGACGCACCCTCCGGCACGGCTTTGATGCTTGCCGACGAGATACAAAACGCTATCGGCGAAAGGGAATACGTGTACGAGCGCGCTTCCCGCCGCGCTTCCCGTCCCAAAAAGGAGATCGGCATTCATTCCGTAAGAGGCGGCGGCGTTATCGGTGAGCACACCGTAATGATAATCGGTCAGCACGAAACCATATCCGTTACCCACCGCGCACACGACAGAGGTCTGTTTGCATACGGCGCTCTCCGTGCGGCGGAATTTATTGCCGATAAGAAAAACGGCTTTTACACTATGAAGGATCTTGTTTCCTCAGAGGAGAAATAGAAAATGGCGCTTACACTTGCACAAAAATTAATTCACGCACATCTCGTTTCGGGCACACCCGCGCCCGGTAACGAGGTTGCTCTGCGTATAGATCAGACTCTCACTCAGGACGCTACGGGCACCATGGCTTATCTGGAATACGAGGCTATGAACTCCGGCAGAGTAAAGACTGAGCTTTCCGTTGCCTATATCGACCATAACACCCTTCAGTCGGGCTTCGAGAACGCCGACGATCACCGTTATATCCAGTCCTGCGCGGCAAAATACGGCTTGTATTTCTCCCGCCCCGGTAACGGTATCTGCCATCAGGTTCACCTTGAACGCTTCGGCGTGCCCGGAAAGACACTTATCGGCTCCGACAGCCACACCCCCACGGGTGGCGGCATCGGTATGCTTGCCTTCGGCGCAGGCGGTCTTGACGTTGCTGTTGCAATGGGCGGCGGCGAATACCGCATACCATATCCCAAGGTAGTGGGCGTTCACCTTACGGGCGCACTTCCCGCTTGGGTAGGCGCAAAGGATATAATCCTCCACCTCCTCTCCCGCCTTACCGTTAAAGGCGGCGTAGGCAAAATATTCGAATATTTCGGCGAGGGAGTAAAAACTCTTTCCGTGCCCGAGCGCGCTACCGTAACCAATATGGGCGCAGAGCTTGGCGCAACAACCAGCATATTCCCCTCCGACGAAAATACCTATCAATTCCTTAAAGCGCAGGGAAGAGAGCAAGCGTACGTTCCTCTTTCCGCAGACGAGGGCGCAGTATACGACGAGATAGTTGAGGTAGACCTTTCCTCTCTCGTTCCTCTCGCCGCTTGTCCTCACAGCCCCGATAACGTAATCCCCGTATCCGAGCTTGGTCATATCAAGGTGGATCAGGTATGTATCGGCTCCTGCACCAATTCTTCCTTTACCGATATTTCTCTTGCGGCGGCAGTTTTAAAGGGCAAGACCGTTCACGAGAACGTTTCTCTCGCAGTTTCTCCCGGCTCCCGTCAGGTGCTTTCAATGGCAGTTGCATCGGGCGCAATGGGTGATATCCTCGGCGCAGGCGCAAGACTTCTTGAATCTGCCTGCGGTCCTTGTATCGGTATGGGACAGTCCCCCTGCTCGGGCGGTGTATCTCTCCGTACCTTCAACCGCAATTTCTGCGGCAGAAGCGGCACTGCAGACGGACAGGTATATTTGGTTTCCCCCGCAGTTGCGGCGGCGTCCGCCGTTACGGGATATATTACCGACCCCAGAACTTTGGGTGATATGCCCGAAATTAAAATGCCGGAACATTTCAGCATAAACGATAATATGCTCATTCCTCCCTATACTCCCGAGGAAAGCGAAAAGGTGGAGATCCTCCGCGGCCCCAATATAAAGCCCGTTCCCGTAGGCAAGCCTCTTGAGGGTAAAATAGAGGGCGAATGTATACTTAAGGTTGGCGACAATATCACCACCGACCATATTATGCCTGCAGGCGCAAAGATACTTCCGTACCGCTCCAATATACCTTATCTTTCCAAGTTCTGCTTTGCCGCTTGCGACGAGAAATTCTCCGCAAGAGCAACGGAAAAGAACGGCGGTATTATCGTTGCAGGTGCAAACTACGGTCAGGGCTCCTCCCGTGAGCACGCCGCCTTGGTACCTCTTTACCTCGGCGTAAAGGCTGTGGTTGCGGTATCCTTTGCACGTATCCACCTTGCAAACCTTATAAACGCAGGTATAGTTCCTCTTACCTTCCAAAGCAGCGAGGATTACGAAAAGGTATCTCTCGGCGATAACACGGTTATCACCCTTGCGGACGACCTTTCCTCCGCTACCCTTACGGTTGGCGAAAATACTATTCCTCTGGTCGCCTCCTTCTCAGACCGTCAGAAGGCGCTTCTCAAGGCAGGCGGATTACTCCCTTATACAGGAGGAAGCAAATGAACAAGATAAGAATGACCACCCCTCTCGTAGAGATGGATGGCGACGAAATGACCCGCGTAATGTGGGGCAAAATAAAAGAACAGCTTATCTGCCCTTACGTTGATTTAAAGACCGAATATTACGATCTCGGTCTTCCTCACCGCGAGGAAACAAAGGATCAGGTCACTATCGATTCCGCATACGCCGCAAAGAAATACGGCGTTGCGGTAAAGTGCGCTACCATTACCCCCAACGCAGACAGAGTAAAGGAATACAACCTTTCCCAAATGTGGAAAAGCCCCAACGGCACCATCCGCGCTATTATGGACGGCACCGTGTTCCGCGCTCCCATTATCGTTAAGGGTATCGTTCCCTACGTCAGCAGCTGGAAAAAGCCTATAACCATCGCCCGCCACGCATACGGCGATATCTATAAGGCGTCCGAAACCCTCGTTCCCGCAGGAAGCAAGGCGCAGATATGCGTCACTCTCCCCGACGGAAGCGAAAAGCGCGTTGACCTTCACACCTTTGAGTGCGACGGTATCGTTCAGGAGGTTTACAACCTTGACGACAGCATCCGCGCCTTCGCTCACAGCTGCTTTGCTTTTGCTTTGGATACAAAGCAGGACCTTTGGTTCAGCGCAAAGGACACCATTTCCAAGATATACGACCGCCGCTTCCGCGATATTTTCGCAGAGGTGTACGAAAACGAATACAAGGAAGCCTTTGAGGAAAAGGGTATAACCTATTTCTATACTCTTATCGACGATGCCGTTGCCCGCGTTATCCGCTCCGAGGGCGGCTTTATCTGGGCTTGCAAAAATTACGACGGCGACGTTATGTCGGATATGATGGCTACCGCCTTCGGCTCTCTGGGCCTTATGACCAGCGTTCTCGTTGCGCCCGACGGCTCCTACGAATACGAAGCCGCTCACGGTACGGTCACCCGCCATTATTATAAGCATCTCAAGGGCGAGCCTACCTCCACCAACCCCATCGCCACCATTTTCGCGTGGACGGGCGCTTTGCGCAAGAGAGGGGAATTGGACGGTATTTCCGACCTTATGACCTTTGCGGATAACCTTGAAAATGCCTGCATACAAACCGTTGAATCGGGCATTATGACAAAGGACCTTATAGGTCTGTCCAACCTCGAAAACAAGCGCGGCGTATATATGGATGAGTTTATCTCCGCCATCGCCGCCAACCTTGAAAGGATGTATAAATGAAAAAAATAGCGGTTTTCCTCCTTTTGCTTTTAATGCTTATGCCCTTAAAGACCTTTGCGGAGGAAAGTGAAGCTTCCTCTGTCATCAAGGAGGAGACACCCGTTGAAGCCGCCCTTCGCGATTCACTTTCCGCCACACCCCGCGGCGCGATACTGCTTATCGGCGGAAACACTTCGGCTTTGTGGCGCGATTTCGTTTTCGATATGTACCCCGAAACTGCAAGGATAATCACCGTAGAGAATACCCTGTCTGCGGATTGGAGCACGGGCGTGAATTATCTGTCCACCCTTTCTCCCAAGGCGGTGGTCTACTGTGTTGACGGAAAGGATGACCCCGAGTCGGTCTTGCTTTTCGCACAATCGCTTGCGCAGACCTTAAGCGGTGCCGATATTTACTTCGTCTCTGCCGTTATCGGTGATAATACTGCGGAGATAAATACCCGCTTAAGCGAATACTGCCTCTCCATTTACCGCCTCAGCTTTGTGGACGTTTACTCCGCAATGCTTACCGAGGAGGGTACCTTGAACCCCGAATACGCAGGTGAAAAGCTGACCTCCGCGGGCGTGCGCTTTTTGGGAAAGACCGTTGCAAAGAAAATAAACGGCGATATTCCCACCATCGCACCCGAAACGAGCGAGGAGTCCGAGGAAGAGGAAGTGCAGCCCAAAAAACGCTCCTATAAATGGCTCGTTCCCGTAGCGATTATCGTTGCGGGCGGTATTATCGGCGTGTATTTCGCCCATCCCGCCAACCGTGACGAAAGACGAAGAAGGGCAGGTAAATAATGACCGATCTTCTGGAATTACAAAAAAGCTTTTTGCTCCGTCACATCGGCGAGGGCGATACCGTTGCCGATTTCACTATGGGTAACGGACACGATACCCTCTGGCTTTCCAATACCGTTGGCAAGAACGGCAGGGTCTACGCCTTTGATATTCAGCCTCAGGCTCTTGAAAGCACGAGAGAGCTTCTGGAAAGGGAAGCGGTAAGCCGTAATTACACCCTTATTCTGGATTCCCACTCCGAATGTGACAAATATATAGATACTCCCATAAAGGCGGGAGTGTTTAATCTCGGTTATCTTCCCGGAAGCGATAAAAAGATAACCACCCTTCATCAGACCACCCGCGTGGCTGTGGAGAAAGCCATAAATATGCTTGCTCCCGACGGTATCCTGCTTATAGCGGTGTATCCCGGTCACGACGAGGGCACTGTTGAAGGCAATATGCTGGCAGAAATGCTTGCCGAATATAACCGCCGCAAATATTGCTGCGCCTGCTTCCGAATACTTAATTCTCCCATTTCGCCATTTTTTTATACCATAGAAAGCAAGTGATCCCATAATGAAAAGAATAGTAACCGTGCAGGATATCTCCTGCGTCGGCAAGTGCTCTCTTACCGTTGCACTTCCGATAATCTCAGCTATGGGCGTAGAGTGCGCCGTAATTCCCACCGCCGTGCTGTCCACCCACACCATGTTTTCTGGCTTTACCTTCCGTGACCTTACCGAGGACGTAACGCCTATTACCGAGCACTGGAAAAAGGAAAATTTCGGCTTTGACGCCATCTATACCGGATATCTCGGTTCCTTCGAGCAGCTCCGTCTTGTGAGCAAGCTTATCGACGATTTTCCCGCCACCGTGGTCATCGACCCCGTTATGGCGGATAACGGCAAGCTGTACACCGGCTTTACCGTGGAATTTGCCAAGGAAATGGCACGCCTTTGCGGCAAAGCGGACGTTATCGTTCCCAATATGACGGAAGCATCCTTTATGCTCGGCATAGATTACGTGGGAAGCGGATATTCCGAGGACTACGTAAAAGAGGTGCTTAAGGGGCTTTGCGGTCTCGGCACAAAATACGCGGTTCTCACCGGCGTAGATTACGGTGACGGCCGTCTCGGCGTTGCCTGTATGGAAAGTGCTACGGGCAAGACCTTTACTTACTTCCGCGACCGTATCGACCGCTCCTATCACGGCACGGGCGATATTTACGCCTCATCCTTGGTGGGCGCTCTTATGAACGGTATGTCTCTTGAGGACAGCCTTAAGGTCGCTACCGATTATACCGTTGCCTGCATCGCACGCACCGCAGCGGATCCCGATTCCGTCAATTACGGCGTTGAATTTGAAAAGGAAATACCTTATCTGTTAAGCCTTATAAAATAACCTATTGCCCCGATCCGATGATCGGGGTTATTTTTTTGTCGATTTTAGAACAAACGTTCTTGACAGAACAAGTGTTCGTGTGGTATAATTTTCGGGCGAGGTGAATTTATTATGGATAGAACGGTGTTGCATTGTGATTGCAACTCATTTTTTGCGTCTGTGGAGACGGTGTTCAACCCCTCATACGCCAACGTGCCCATGGCGGTGTGCGGTTCTCCCGAGGACAGACACGGCATAGTCCTTGCCAAAAACGAGCTTGCCAAAAAATACGGAATAAAAACGGGCGAGGTCATCTGGCAGGCAAAAAGAAAATGTCATTCTCTCGTCATTGCACAGCCCCATTACCGTGAATACGAAAACTTCAGCCGCAGAGTAGGGGAGATATTCTACCAATACACGGATCTTATCGAGCCCTTCGGCATAGACGAAAGCTGGCTTGACGTTACCGCCAGCAAAAATCTTTTCGGTGACGGCAAGCAGATCGCCGATTCTCTCCGCGAGCGTATCCGACGTGAGGTGGGCATAACCGTTTCCGTGGGGGTATCCTTCAACAAGGTATTTGCCAAGCTGGGAAGCGACTATAAAAAGCCGGACGCCACTACCGTCATCTCCCGTGCAAACTTCAAAAATATGGTTTACCCCCTTCCCGTGTCCGACCTTCTTTTTGCGGGACGAAGCACCACGGCACGGCTCAACCGTATCGGAATATATACCGTCGGCGACGTGGCGCAGGCGGGCAGAAGGGCTATGGAGGACGCCTTAGGCAAAAACGGAGCCACGCTTTACGATTACGCTACGGGCGCGGAATGCTCTCCCGTCACTCCCGTCAACACCGAGCGTGAGATAAAATCGGTAGGCAACGGCATAACCTTCCGCCGCGACCTCGTTGGGTTGGACGATATCCGCGCCGCCGTCTGGGCGCTTTCGGATACAGTCTCCACCCGTATGCGGTCCTACGGCGTGGTCTGCGGCACCGTTGCGGTGGCTGTCCGCGATCCCTACCTTAAAACCGTGTCCCGTCAGAGAAAATTACGGAACACCACCTGCTATTGCAAGGATATTGCCAACACTGCGGTTGACATAATCACAGGTCTGGTGGATATTTCAAAGCCCATACGGTCAATAACCGTCACGGGTATGGATATCTGCAGGGAAGGGCAGGCGGGCTTACAGCAGACCTTTTTTACCGATGAATTTTCCCGCCGCGAAAAAACGGAAAAGTTAGAACGCGCCCTTGATTCCATCCGCGCACGCTTCGGCGGGGATTCGGTTACCCGCGCAAGCTCGGTAAACAGCGGTTTGGGGATATAATTCAAAAAGAACCCCCTCTTTCTCTGTTTTATTATTCATATTATATTAATAAAAATTCTTGCAATAATAATTCGTATATGGTATAATACGGTTTGACCTTAAAAAAGGAGAAAGAAAGATTATGTCTATTAAAAAAGAGCTTACGACAGTAAAAACACTGTTTTCCCGTTCCGAGGAATTGAGCGGAAAAACCGTTAAGATAGGGGGATGGGTGCGCAATATGCGCTCCTCTAATGCCTTCGGCTTTATCGAGCTTAACGACGGTTCATATTTCAAGCCCGTTCAGGTAGTGTTCGAGGAGTCCAAGCTCGATAATTATAAAGAGATCGCTCATCAGAACATCGGCGCGGCACTTACCGTCACCGGCGTGCTTGAGCTTACTCCCGAAGCAAAGCAGCCCTTCGAGATAAAGGCGGAAAAAATAGAGGTTTCCGGTGCTTCCACGCCCGATTACCCTCTCCAGCCCAAGCGCCATTCTCCCGAATTTCTCCGCTCCATAGCTCACCTCCGTCCCCGCGCAAATACCTTTAACGCGGTGTTCAGAGTAAGAAGCGTAGCGGCACAGGGTATACACAAATTCTTTGCCGAAAACGGCTTCGTATACGTTCACACACCTCTCATAACCACCAGCGACTGTGAGGGCGCCGGCGAAATGTTCCGCGTCACTACTCTTGATGCGTCCGAGCCTCCCCGTACCGAGGACGGCAAGGTGGATTTTTCTCAGGATTTCTTTGGAAAGCCCACCTCTCTCACCGTATCCGGTCAGCTTAACGTAGAATGCTTTGCAATGGCGTTTGCAAACGTATATACCTTCGGTCCCACCTTCCGTGCAGAAAAATCCAATACACAGCGCCACGCCGCAGAGTTCTGGATGATCGAGCCCGAGATCGCCTTTGCCGACCTTGAGGACGATATGGACCTTGCCGAGCGTATGACCAAATACGTTATCGCATACGTTCTTGAAAACTGCCCCGAGGAAATAGAATTCTTCAACAAGTTCGTTGATAAGGGACTTAAAGCCCGTCTTACCGACCTTGTAAACTCCGATTTCAAGCGTATTACCTATACCGAGGCTATCAAGCTTCTTTCCGAAAGCGGCAATGAATTTGAGTTCACTCCCTATTGGGGCTGTGACCTTCAGACCGAGCACGAAAGATATCTTACCGAAAAGATCTTCGGTTGTCCCGTTTTCGTTACCGATTACCCCAAGGAGATCAAATCCTTCTATATGCGCCTTAACGACGACGGCAAGACCGTTGCCGCCGCAGATATGCTCGTTCCCGGCGTAGGTGAGCTTATCGGCGGAAGCCAGAGAGAAGAGCGTTACGATCTTCTTATGGAGCGTATAAACGAATTAGGACTTGAGCCCGAAAGCTACAAGTGGTATATGGATCTCCGCAAGTACGGCGGCGTTCACCACGCAGGCTTCGGCATTGGCTTTGAGCGTCTTATTATGTATATTACGGGCGTTTCCAACATCCGCGACGTTGAGGCATTCCCCCGTACCTTCGGTAACGCAGAATTTTAATTTTCACAGGTGATAAACAATGAATCTTGATCTTAACGCACTCCGCGCGGAGTACGAACAGTATAAATCCATGGGTCTGCAGCTGGATATGTCCCGCGGCAAGCCCTCCAAGGAACAGCTTGACACGATGGAGCGCCTCCTTACCGCCGTCACCACCCGTGAGGAATGTATATCCGAAAACGGCGTTGACTGCTGTAACTACGGCGGTCTTGACGGTATCGACGAATCCAAGCGTCTTTTCGCCTCTATGCTCGGTCTTACCATGCACGAGATAATCGTAGGCGGCAACTCATCTCTTAACCTTATGTACGATACCATCGCCCGCGCAATGAGCCACGGAGTAGTTGACGGTATGAAGCCTTGGGCTAAATACGATAAGGTCTCCTTCCTTTGTCCCGTTCCCGGTTACGACCGTCATTTTGCCATCTGCGAATACTTCAATATCAATATGATCAACGTCCCCATGAACGAGGACGGCCCCGATATGGATATGGTTGAAAAGCTTGTTGCAGAGGACGAGACCATAAAGGGCATCTGGTGCGTTCCCAAGTACTCCAACCCCTCGGGCATTACTTATTCCGACGAAACTGTTCGCCGCTTTGCCAGAATGAAGACTGCGGCAAAGGACTTCCGCGTGTTCTGGGATAACGCATACGTATGGCACGACCTTACCGACCATCCCGATTACCTTCTCGAGGTGCTTCACGAAGCCAAAAAGTGCGGTAACGAGGACAGATTCTTTATCTTCGCTTCCACTTCTAAAATATCCTTCCCCGGCGCAGGCATCTCCTGCATCGCCTCCTCCCGCGCAAACGTACAGCGTATACTCAAGGAATTGGCAATACAGACCGTCGGCCCCGATAAGCTTAATCAGCTCCGCCACGCGCGCGTGTTCCGTACCTTTGACGATATCAAGGCACAGATGGGCGTTCATTTAAGCCTTATCAGACCCAAGTTCGAGCTTGTCCGCCGCGCCTTTACCGAGGAGCTTTCCGACGTGGACGGCGTTTGGTGGACCAACCCCAAGGGTGGCTACTTCCTTGCACTGTACACCCCCAAGGGAAAAGCAAAGCGTATAGTTTCTCTTGCGGCAGAGGCAGGCTTAAAACTTACCCCCGCAGGCGCAACCCATCCTTACGGCAATAACCCCGACGATAACGTTATTCGTATCGCTCCTACCTTCCCGTCTCTTGAGGAGCTTGGAAAAGCACTTCCCGTTCTGTGCTGCTGTGTAAAGCTCGCCTGCGCAGAACAGTAAAAGCTAATTTAAAAGATTACCATAATGCTATTGCAATTTGCATAAAACTGTGTTATCATTTAGTGTAATCAAGATTGTTTTTAACCAATCTAAAATCAAAAAGGAGAAAAAACAATGAAAAAGGTATTAGCTTTCCTTCTCGTTGCAGTTATGCTTGTTGCTCTTTGCGCTTGTAACAGCGATGAGACATCCAAAACCCCCGCAGGCGACGATTCTTCCGTTGCAGGCGAATCCACACCCGTAGACGAATCCGAACCCGCAGATGAGGATTCTACTCCCGCAGATGAGGATTCTTCCACCGAAGAACCCGAAGTATCTGAAGAAGTTTCCGAAGAACCCATCGTAGATCCTTCCACCGGCGAAACTGTTGAAATTCCCGAATTCACCAACAAGTTCGTATCCTTCGGTACCGCTTCCACTTCCGACCATGCAAACGACGGCACCTCCTTCTCTCTTACCGGCTACAACACTGACCTCGCTTACGGCGCAGTTGTTCTTTATGACGCTCGCTACGGCGCAGCTACTCCCGCAGGACTTGAAGACTATGCAGTTCTCGTAGCTACATATCAGGCAAAGCCCCTGTTCGGTTACGTTAAGACCGCTTACTACGCAGTAGGCGAAGCTTCCGCAGCAGTTAACATTCCCGCAGACGGCTTCGTTGTTTGCGCTCACAAGTATCAGGAAGCAGTTATCAAGGTTATGGCAGCATACACCGATAGCGAAGATATCTTCCCCCACGGTATTCAGGTTAAGGCTATCAACTGGGATGCTACTTACGCTTCTACCGCTCCCGTTCAGGACGGTAAGATCAGCGCAAACGAATATGCAGCAGCTGTTGACCACGCTGAAATCGACAATGATATCTGGGACTACTCTCAGTTCGCAAAGACCGAGAATTATGACATCGTAGGCGACCTCTACCTCTCCTATGACGCTGAATATCTCTATTTCGCAGTTGTAGTTGGTATGGATTACCACTACGCTCCCGATACCACCGGCCTTTGGAACGAATGCTCCATTCAGGTCAACATTTCCACTAAGGCTCCTACCAGCGATTACATTTCTCAGTACTATGACCATGGTTCCGGAACAGGTATGAACATGCAGGCTCAAAACGACGGCGTGATCGGACAGTACGGCTACGCTGTTACCAACGACGGCGTTGCAGTTTCCGAGGCATTCATGGGAGCAACCAAGCCCGCTGAAGACACCTTTATGGTAGTTCGTGACGAAGCTAACCAGCAGACCATCTACGAAGCAAAGATTTCTTGGGAAGAACTCGGCTTTGAGGCAGCTCCTACCGTAGGCACTCAGATCGGCTTCTCCTACTCCATCAACGCAAGACCTGACAGCGGTGCAGATTCCTGGATCAACCTCAGAATGCGTAACGGCGGCGGTATCATCGGTCGTAACGACCTTTCCAAGATGGCTACCGTAACCATTAAGTAATTAACATACTTTACCTTTACTCGGGTATCCCCAACTAACCGGGGGTACCCGTTCTTTTAAATCAGATCACAACCAATCGGGCTCACCCCTCGCGGGGTCCCCGAAAAACGCAGTTTTTTGGGGTGCATCCCGGGGATACCCGAACTTTTAATTCCGAATATAACCAATCGGGCTCACCTCTCGCGGGGTCCCCGAAAAACGCAGTTTTTTGGGGTGCACTTCCGGGGATACCCGTTCTTTTAAATCAATAATACACAAGGAGTAAAACGTTATGAAAATTGGTGTTAGTCTTTACAGCTTCCACGAATACGCTTCCGACGATAAGCTTGGCGTAAAGGGCTGTATCGATAAGGCAAAAGAGATCGGCTTTGAGGGTCTTGACATAGTAGAAGGCACCTGCAAGACCTTTGCCGATAAGGACGAATATATCGCATACGCAAAGGATATAGGCGATTACTGTAAGCAGGTCGGTATCGAGGCAGTTTGCTTTTGCGTAGGCAGTGATTTCCTCAACGGCTCCGGCGGAGACCTTCAGAAGGAGATCGACCGCGTTAAGGACCTCGTTGACGTTGCGGCTGCATACGGCGTAAGCGTAATGCGTCACGACGCAACCCCCGGTTATCCTTATTCCGTAAAGACCGGCAGAAGCTTTGATTCAGTGGTAGAGCGCGTTGCGGCAGGCTACCGTGCCGTTACCGAATACGCAGCTACCAAGGGTATCAAGACCTGCGTTGAAAACCACGGCTTCTTCGTTCAGGATCCCACCCGTGTTGAAAAGCTTGTAAACACCGTAAACCATCCCAATTTCGGCGCACTGGTTGATATGGGTAACTTTGCTTGCGCAGATGCTGACAGCCCTTATTCCGTAGGCGTAATGGCTCCTTATGCTTTCCACGTTCACGCAAAGGATTTCCACAAGAAGAACGGCGCAGGCGAAAACCCCGGCGCAGGCTGGTTCCGCTCCAGAGGCGGCAACTACCTCCGCGGCTCTATAATCGGTCACGGCGATATCCCCGTAAGACAGTGTGTTAACATTCTCAAGGGCGTAGGCTACGACGGATTTATAAACATCGAGTTCGAGGGTATGGAGGATCCTATCAAGGGTATCTCCATCGGCTACGAAAATCTCAAGAGATTCTGCGAATAATATCTTTTTCGTATTTAGCTTTGAGGAAGGGCTTGCGTTTTTCCGCGCCCTTCCTTGAATTTATTTTGTGTGGTGTCACTGTTGAAAAACAAGAAAAAGCTGATCATAATAATACTTTCTTCGGTTTTAGCCGTGTTGGCGCTTTTCTTTGCCGTCACGGGTATTTCGGCGTTATTGACTCCCAAGGTCGATACCCAAAACCTTACCGGCAACGGGGATATTTCCCTTGCCGAGCCCGATTATACCGAGGATATCTTTGAGGATGAAAAATATATTTCCAAACAGCGGGAGGTTTTCTTCACCTTTGACGGCGACGGTGAATTTATCACCGCAGAGAATTATCTTACCTTCTCTCCCGCAGGGGAAATGTTTTATAATTATTTTAATTGCGTAATAAAGGGAGATCATGCTCTTTATCCCTCCTTCTTTTCGGAAGCCTTCAAAAAGACGGCTATCCTGCCCGAAAAATTCACCATGCAAAAGCTGTACGATATTTCGGTCACTCTCGAAAGCCGCGAAAGCGCCGACGGCGGCTACACGGAACTTTATTCCGTCCGCTACCGTATAATGGATAACAACGGCACCTTCCGCAGTGACCTTGAAAACGGCACCGTTATTCCCGTATATTACACGGTCTTCGTTACGAAAACCGATGCAGTTATCACGGGCATATCCGCTCCCTCTGTTAAATAGGTGGTATTTATGAAGATCTTTATCGGAAACACAGAAATTACAGGTATTATAAAAAGCGTAAAGGACGAGGTTCGCGCCATTCGCGAGCGTGACCCTGCCGCCGCCAGCGATGCGGAGGTGCTTTTGCTCTATTCGGGACTTCACGCAGTCCTCCTTCACCGCGCCGCACACAAGCTCCATAAAAACGGCAAAACACTTTCTGCCCGCGCAATAAGCCAGCTCAATCGCGCCGTCACGGGGGTGGAGATCCATCCTGCCGCGCAGATCGGCAAGGGCGTGTTTATCGACCACGGCAGCGGCGTAGTCATAGGCGAAACGGCAGTGGTAGGGGATAACTGTACTATTTATCAGGGCGTAACCTTGGGCGGTACGGGTAAGCATACGGGTAAACGACATCCCACCCTCGGCAATAACGTAATGGTGGGTGCGGGCGCAAAGGTGCTGGGTCCCTTCACGGTAGGGGATAACGCAAAGATCGCCGCAGGCGCGGTGGTCCTTCACGAGGTTCCCGCAAACGCAACCGCAGTGGGCGTCCCCGCGCGGAATATATGCTCGGGCAAAAAGCCCTGCTCCGAGGAATTGGATCAGATCCATATTCCCGACCCCATCGCCGCTGAATTGGATAGTATCCGCAAGCGCCTCGACGAGCTTGAAAAAACAAAATAATCATATTAAATTTATTTCAAAAAGCACTTGACATTTTCCCCGTTTAGAGGTATAATTGCAAATGCTGATTTGCGCCATTAGCTCAGCTGGATAGAGTGTTTGGCTACGAACCAAAAGGTCAGGGGTTCGAATCCCTTATGGCGTGCCACCAAAAACCCAAGTCTATTTGACTTGGGTTTTTGTGTTTGTGTCCGCAGGACACAACATCGTTTTGCGGCAACGCCGCAAACTTCGTTTGACCTTCAGGTCAACATCGTTCCGCCCTTATGGCGGACACAAAATGAAGTTGCGCTTCGCGCAAACGAGGTTGCCTTTCGGCAAACGATGTGATGCTTCGCATCAACTGTGTTGCGCTTTGCGCAAACGTATGTTATAATTTAACCGAGGTGATAAAAATGAAAGAAGATAAGCTTTCCGATTTATCTATGCAGTTATCTGTTGACGTGTTAAATTTAGTAAAGGAACTGCGAAACAAAAAAGAGTATATTATTTCAAATCAAATAGGCAGAAGTGCAACCAGCGTCTGTGCCAACATTGCCGAAAGTAAGTATGGACATAGCCGTGCGGATTTTATAGCAAAATTGGAAATAGCATTAAAGGAAGCCAGCGAAACCCGCAGATGGCTTGATATGTTACATAAAACCGATTATATTGATGTGGAAACATACAAAAATATAAGCCGTACGTGCGCCACAATACGGATTTTACTTATTGCTTCTCTTAATACTGCAAAGAAAAACTCAAAGTGATTTCTTTGCAAATTTAAACGAAAAACGGTGTTTATATGAACTTATGGCAAAATTTTGAGCGTAAGAGCAATGCTGATATTAAAGAAGGCGGAATATTTTTCCATTATGAAAAGGGAATAGACCCCGCTTTAAGACAGAAATATATTTCATTTTCAAGCTGGCTCAGAAAAACATATATTTTCCCCGTAACACTCAACGTCTATATTTTGAATAGCGAAAAGGTTATGCTACGCAACGGAGCTATGGCGTATGGCAGCTTTCGCTGGTATCCCAAACGCCCTCCCAATATTCGTGTGCCTTCCGCAATTGAGCCGGAGCTGTTGGATGAATATACAAAAGAAGAAATTTACGAGCAAATACTGTCGTCGCTCGTTCATGAAATAACTCACTATTATCAGTGGGCTTTGGATCTGGATCAAAGCAACGCTGTCAGTGAACGGCAAGCTAACTATTACAGATATAAAATTTTAGATACGTTTGGCGATGCTCTATGACACACAAAAGGACTGTTCCGTTTGGGGCAGTCCTTTTTTGCTTATTCTTTTAAAACCTTGTAAAGCGTTTTAACACCTTACACGCCGTTTTGTATACGGGACCCTCGAACTCTTTTTTCGCGTCCCTGAGCTGTTCCCTGATGTTTATTCCCTGCGGGCAGTGCTTTTCGCACTTTCCGCAGCCGATGCAATTTGATGCCGCCGTGGAGTTTTTGCGCAGCGAGGTGCACATAACGTAATCCACGAAGGACCAGAAC
>JAGAKP010000003.1 GCA_017625615.1 Clostridia bacterium | reverse complement strand
CGTAGCCGCCGTAGGTGTCTACGATGATCTTTCTGCCGGTAAGACCGCTATCGCCGTGAGGGCCGCCGACTACGAAGCGTCCCGTGGGGTTTATGTAGATCTTGGTGTTTTCATCAAGATATTTTTCGGGAATAATTGCGCGGATAACCTCTTTTTCGATAAGCACGCGCAGGAAATCAAGGTCGGTTTCCTCGGAATGCTGGGTGGAAACTACCACGGAATCCACTCTTACGGGGATATCGTCCTCGTACTGAACGGTGACCTGAGTCTTTCCGTCGGGGTAAAGCCCCTTGATGATATTCTGCTTTCTTACCTCGGTAAGGCGGTAAGCAAGGCGGTGGGCAAGATAGATGGGCAGAGGCATTAAGGTCTCGGTCTCGTCGCAGGCGTAGCCGAACATCATGCCCTGATCCCCTGCGCCGATATCGAATTCGCTGTCGTCGCCGTTTTTGGCTTCAAGAGATTTGTCAACACCGAGAGCTATATCCGCAGACTGCTTATCCAGAGAGGTGAGGACGGAGCAGGTATCGCAATCGAAGCCCATTTTTGCTCTGTCAAAGCCGATCTCTCTTACTGCGTTGCGGGCAATAGCGGCGATATCCACCTGTGCGGTGGTGGTTATTTCACCCATAACCAGAATAAGTCCCGTGGTGCAGGCAGTCTCGCAGGCAACGCGGGCTGCGGGGTCTTGCGCAAGGATAGCGTCAAGGACGCTGTCGGAAACACGGTCGCAAAGCTTATCGGGATGTCCCTCGGTTACGGATTCGCTGGAAAAATATTTTACCATAATTTTTACTCCTTTCATTTATTCCCCCAAGAAAACTACGTTTTCTCGGGGACCCTGAAAAAACAAAAACGCCTTACGAGAAGGCGTTTTGAAAATTTCACGGCTTCTCATCTTCGAAATTTCTTTCACTGATTTAACACCTTGCGGTACACTTTTTGCGCACGCAGGTTGTCGGGCTTCGCAGGGCAGTTCCCTCCACCACTCTTGATGATACTGTATTTATTTTTAGCGGGGATATAATAACATAAAAACCGCAGTTTGTCAAGGTTTATTTGAATTTTTTAAATATGGGAGATAACGGTTTATATATCAACAATGCTATGAGCACGCACAGCATATATTTTGCAAAGGTAAAGGGCAGGTTGAAATACAGCAGGACTTCCACCAAGCCGAAGGCAGTGCCGAATATCTGATTATAGGTATCCAACAGCATATCCACGTTTCCGCCGAAGAAAACGCCGATATAAAATGGATACGTTATGAGCATATTTACGGGGAAGGACGCAACCGCACCTGCCAATGCGCCGACGGAGCCGCCGATGAGGGCGCCCGATTTGGTATGACGGTACTTATATATAATTCCCGCGGGCACTACGAAGGCTACGCCCATAAGACCGTTTGCCAATTCGCCTATACCGCCCGTCGAACCGAAGGCAAGATGGACTGCGTTTTTAATAACAGCAACCAAGCCGCCCCAAAGAGGACCTGCGGTGAAGGCGGTAAGTAAAGCGGGAAGGTCGGAAAAGTCTAATTTTATAAAGGGCGGAATAAGAAAAGGCAAGGAAAATTCAAAAAACGGAAGCTGCAAAACCACCGATATTGCCGACATTATTCCGCAAAGAGTGAGTGAAAGTAAATATTTTTTGTTTTTCATGGATATCACCTAAAAAATTAAGTCCCGATAAATAAATATCGGGACTCTTTTTTAAAATTACCCCACGAAGCCGTACGGATTCGTGGGGACCCCGAAAACTAAATGCCCCCGAAATTAATCGGGGGCATAAATAGCTTTGCATATTGCTTCTACCTTCCAGACTATACTGTCGGTACAGGAATTACACCTGTTCATGCCTTTCGGCTCGCGGACTTTACCGCCGGTAGGGAATTACACCCTGCCCCGAAGCTGATTATATTGTTTATTTACTAAACTTATGCAAGGATTTCAGCAACAACGCCGGAACCAACGGTTCTGCCGCCTTCGCGGATAGCGAAACGGAGACCCTTTTCGATAGCGATGGAAGAAATGAGCTCAACGGTCATATCAACGTGGTCGCCGGGACGGCACATTTCGGTGCCTTCGGGAAGGGTGATAACGCCGGTAACGTCGGTAGTTCTGAAATAGAACTGAGGACGATAGTTGGAGAAGAAGGGCTTATGACGACCGCCTTCTTTTTCGGTAAGAACGTATACCTGACCAACGAACTTGGTGTGGGGGTTGATGGAGCCGGGCTTAGCAAGAACCTGACCACGCTCGATCTCGTCCTTAGCGATACCGCGGAGAA
The DNA here is from genome assembly GCA_017625615.1 of Clostridia bacterium. GTDB lineage: Bacteria > Bacillota > Clostridia > Oscillospirales > CAG-382 > SFLA01. The sequence continues at coordinate 542 of JAGAKP010000003.1, read as the reverse complement.
GTACGCCGATGTTGTCGCCTGCTTCTGCGGAATCAAGGAGCTTACGGAACATTTCGATACCGGTAACAACGGTCTTTCTTGCCTTGTCAGCGAGACCAACGATTTCGATTTCGTCAGAAAGCTTAACAGTACCACGCTCTACTCTACCGGTAGCAACGGTACCACGACCGGTGATGGAGAATACGTCCTCTACGGGCATAAGGAAGGGAAGATCGGAAAGACGATCGGGAGTAGGAATATAGGAGTCAACTTCGTTCATAAGCTCGAGAATAGGAGCGTACTCGGGAGCGGACTGATCCTTGTTTTCGGAAAGGAGAGCTTCTCTTGCGGAACCCTTAACTATGGGAATATCATCGCCGGGGAAGTCATACTCGGAAAGAAGTTCGCGAACTTCCATTTCTACGATCTCTACGAGTTCTTCGTCGTCTACGAGGTCGCACTTGTTAAGGAATACTACCATTGCGGGAACGCCAACCTGACGAGCGAGCAGGATGTGCTCACGAGTCTGCTGCATAGGACCGTCGGTAGCAGCAACAACGAGG
>JAGAKP010000013.1 GCA_017625615.1 Clostridia bacterium | reverse complement strand
ATTACAGACGTTACTGTAGTGCGAACAGTTCGCGGGCGCATCGTGATGCGCCCCTACGGTTTATGCGTAGCCGTGGCGCGTTCGTAGGGGCGATTCACGAATCGCCCGCATAAAAAACAAAAACCAAAATCCGCGTTAAGCGGATTTTTACCGAACCTCTTAACTATTCACTTTTACATATTACCTCAAAAAAGCACCCGCGCGGGTGCTTTTTTCACGGTTTTTGTATTTTCGTTATCTTTTTTCCGACCTTATTCAGACCCGTAATAACGGTATCCACGGTAAAGCGGATCTTCTTTTTGGGGTTTTCCGTATTAAGCTCGGTGATGGTGGAATAAATATGGTCCAGATCCTCAATCCCGTTGGCAAAGACACGCTCGAGGACTCCCTTGGCGCGCTCGTAGCCCGCGTCCATCATTTTATCCACGGCTTCCTTTGATATCATAAAGGAATTTTTTGCACGGGCGGGATCGGGAAAGAATATTTTAATTATCTTGTTATCGAAATACTCGTCCTCGAAGGTGTACCAATACTCGTCGAAATATATACAGATAATGTAATCCAGCTTGTGCTGCATCAAGGGGTGGACGGGAATATCGTCTACCAGACCGCCGTCGAAATAATGGTCGTTTTCTATTTTTACGGGGCGGTTGAACATAGGCAGAGCTATACTTCCCCTCAGCATTTTACGGGTGTGCTGACGGTGAGCATTCATTTCCGCGTACACCATCTTCATAGAATGAATGTTAAGCATGGCGGTGTACAGCTTGCACTGCAATCTGTCCTCGGGCACGGCAAGGTCGGTGATTATCTGCTGCAGCTTATCGCTTCTGAGCAGCTTCATTACGAATATCTCGTTTTCGTCGCCGCAGAAATTTCTCCACATTTCCTCTGCCTTTTCCAGCTTCTGGGCGGCGTAGGCGTATCCGTTGAGGGAGCCGATGGAAGCACAGCTCATATACTTTATATGCTCCATGGGCACGAACTCGCGAAGTGCCTTCAAAGCACCCACCTGATATGCGCCCTTGGCAAATCCGCCTGCAAGAACTATACCGATATTCATATTTCCACCGCCTTCCTTTTAAAAATATGCACAACGAAACATCTTATTATACCGCCTATGACTAAAAAAGTCAACCCTTAAGCAGAGGATTGCTTTTTGCCCCTTTGGCAAAAAGCTTCCGAACCTTTTCAATCTTCACTTTTACTTATTACTTCAAAAAAAGCACCCTTTCGGGTGCTTTTTTTATTCTGCTTTCGGCAGACTCCATTTGAAGTGTGCCGCCAAAAAGCGTATGGTTATTATTACCGCTGCGGAAACGGACATAGCCGCCGTTGCGCCGATAAGCTTCCACAGCGCCACGCAAATAAGCGCGCCCGCAAGGGATGCGGAGGCGTATATATGCTTTACGAATATGTAGGGCGTGTTGCCTGCCATCATATCGCGGAGAAGTCCGCCGCCCACACCGGTGACCACGCCCACGAAGATGAGCAAAAACACGTTTTCGCCCTGTCCCGCGGTTATGGCTGTGCGTATGCCCACCACCGTGAAGATGCCAAGTCCCACCGAATCGGTGACCAGCAAAAATATATCGAATACCTTTGGATTTTTGCCCGCAAGCCTTCGCACGGCGGGAATAAAGGTGAGTATTCCCGTGGCAATGGCGACCAATGCGTAAACGGGGTTACGGAAGGTCATGGGCGGTGTGTTGCCCAGAACGATATCCCGTATTGCGCCGCCGCCCACGGAGGTTACCAGCGCGAGAATTGCCACGCCGAAAATATCCATTTTCTTTTTGAGGCCGGTAATGGCGCCGGAAATGGCGAACGCCACCGTGCCGATTATCTCAAAAACAAAAACCAGAGTTTCTATCATTATTTTTTAAGACCTTCGCAGACCGCCTTGGTGTCTCTTGCGATAACGAGCTCCTCGTTGGTTGCGATGACGAGTATTTTTACCTTGCTATCGGGCGCGGAAACGTCTGCGGGAACGGGGAGGTCGCGGTAATTGAGGTTCTTTTCCTCGTCCATCTTAATTCCCAGATAATCCATATCCGCGCAGACCTCGCTTCTTACTCTTGCGTCGTTTTCGCCGATACCTGCGGTGAAAACAAGGCAATCCAAGCCGTTCATTGCGGCGGTATAGGAGCCGATAAACTTCTTTATGCCGTAGGTGAGGATGTCTGCGGCAAGGTCTGCACGCTCGTTGCCCTCTGCCTGAGCCTTGCGGAGGTTACGCATATCGGAGGATACGCCGGAAACGCCCAGCAGACCGCACTTTTTGTTCATCCAATCGCCCATTTTTTCTACGGGGATGTTTTCTGCTTCCATTACGTAGGGCACGATTGCGGGATCTATTGCGCCGCAGCGGGAGCCCATAATAATACCGTCAAGGGGAGTGAAGCCCATGCTGGTGTCCACACATTTGCCGTTTCTTACTGCGGAAATGGAGGAGCCGTTACCGATATGGCAGGTAACTATCTTGCTGTCCTCCTTGCCGAGGTATTCGTTGGCGATGGCGGAAACGTATCTGTGGCTGGTGCCGTGGAAGCCGTAACGGCGGATGTTGTGTCTCTGAGCCACGTCGTAATCTATGGGATAAGTGTACGCCTTGGGAGGCATAGTGGAATGGAAAGCGGTATCTATAACCAGAACCTGAGGCACGTTAGGCATTACCTCTTCACAGCCCTGAATACCCTCAAGGTGTCCCTTGGTGTGAAGGGGAGCGATGGAAAGGCACTTTTTAAGGTCTGCCTTGGACTGCTCGGTAACGAGGGTGGGCTTGGTGAGCCAAGGACCGCCGTGGACTACGCGGTGTCCTACCGCACCGATAAGGTCGATGCTCTCGATACAGCCCTTTTCCTTGTCTACCAAGGTCTCGAGCACGGTTTTTATTGCAACTGCGTGGGTGGGAAAGGGAATGGGGGTAGCGGTCTTTTCCTTACCGATAACCTGATGCTCCAAAACGCCGTCAATACCGATACGGTCAGCGTTACCCTTTGCCAGAAGCTTTTCGCCCTCCATATCAAAAAGCTGATATTTAAGTGAAGAGCTTCCTGCGTTTACAACCAGTATATACATTGTTCATTTCTCCTTGTTGACTTTTTTATTATTTTTCATTATACTACCGTTAGAAAATAAAAGCAAGGGATTTTTATGGAAAGATTTAAAGGAACTGCCGCAGTTATATGCGAATTTAACCCTTTTCACCACGGGCACGGATATTTACTTTCCGAGGCGAAGAAAAAATACGATACGGTTTTCGGCATAATGAGCGGCAACCTTATCCAGCGGGGCGGCAACGCCTGCGCAGAAAAATATTCCCGCGCCGCCGCCGCAGTGGAATGCGGATTTGACGGGGTGCTGGAATTACCCTTCCCCTTCTCCGGTCTTTCCGCCAGAGATTTTGCCCGCGCAGGCGTGCATATTGCAGAGGAAACGGGAATGGAAGCGCTCGTTTTCGGCGCAGAGGATCCCGAAGGGGTGTACGCCGCCGCGCCGATAGTGTGTGACCAAGGCTTTGAAGAACGGGTAAACCAATATATAAAGGAAAAAAAGCGTGTTTCCTACCCCAAGGCTGTGGAAAATATCCTTGCCGAAAACCTTGGCGGGGAAAAAGCCGCTTCCCTTTGCCACCCCAACAATATTCTTGCACTTGAATATATAAAGGCGATATCCAAAAGAAATATACTTTCCTGCCACGTGATCCGCCGTTCGGAAATGTTTTATTCCGCAGGGTCTATACGCGCCCTCGGCGTGCCGGACGTAAAATTGCCTACGGAAGCCCGTCCTTTTTTTGAAAAAACACTGCCCGACGGTGCCATACTTCCCTTTGCGTCCCTTGCGGCGAAGCTGTATACCGGCGACAAGGCGGTGCTGTACGGTATTGACGAATCCCTCGCGGGCCGTATAACCAAGGCGTGCCGTGTGGCGGGAAGCGCGGCGGAGCTTATGGACAAATGCCGCAGTGCCAACGATACCGATGCGCGCATACGCCGCGGGCTTATAAGCATACTTTTCGGTATAACCAAATATCAGGCGGCGGAAATGCCTTCCTACACCCTTTTGCTTGCCGCTGGCAGGGACGGCATGGGAATTATAAAGGAAATGGGCAAAAGCAGCGGTATCCGCTTTGAGGTAAAGCCCGCGTCCCTTGCGGGAGAAAAGCAGTTTGAGTCTGCTCTCCGCGCAGAACGGGTGTTGCGGGAGCTGTACGGTTCCCCCGACCCGCTGTGCCGAACACCCTATATACAAGGAGCCTTGAAATGAAGCATTTATTTATACTTAACCCCGTTGCGGGCAGTAAGGACAGAACAAAGGTAATATCAGCGGCAGTGGAAAGACTCGGCATAAGCGATGCGGAAACGTACACCACCGTCTGCGCCAAGGACGCCACCCGCGAGGTGCAGGAGCAGCTTGCTTCCGCCACCGACCATATACGTATTTACGCCTGCGGAGGCGACGGCACCTTTAACGAGGTGGTTACGGGAATTATCCGCTCGGGCAACAAAAACTGCTCGGTGGCAGTGGTTCCCACGGGAAGCGGAAACGATTTTATAAAGGCGTTGCCGCAGTACACTCCCTCGGATTTCCGCGACCTTCGCCGTGCGGTAAGCGGTGACACCATGGCAATTGACGTTATGTCGGTCACCGATTCCGAAAGCGGCACCGAATACATAAGCGTGAACGTGGCAAGCGCGGGATTTGATTCCGCCGTGGCGGACGGTATGAACAAGTACCGCCGTATTCTGGGCGGAAAAGGGTCCTACAATATGTCCGTGGTGGAAAATTTCCTTAGGTACGAAACCTACAGATATAAAATTTTGTGCGATGATACCGACGTTTTCGGCGGGGAAAAAGAGTGTTTGTTCGCTCTCGCCGCCAACGGTAATTATTACGGCGGGTCATATCACGCCGCACCCCGCGCCGTCATAAACGACGGGTATATGGATTTTCTCGCCATCGACCGTGTGAACCGCAAAAGCTTTTTAAAGCTGGTGGGCATATATAAAAAGGGCGAGCATATGGAAAAGGCGAAGGGCGTTATCACCTACCGCCGCTGTAAAAAATTAAAGTTTTTGTGCGACGGCCGTATCCCCTTTAACGTGGACGGGGAGATCATACTTATGAAGGACCCCGAGGTAAAGATCCTCGAGGGCGCAGTAAACCTCGTTTTGCCGAAATAAAAGCGGTTAAATACAAACAATCCCCCGATGCTTCGGGGGATTTTGTTGTTGGCGGGGTGACTTTTATAAAAGCAATTCTCTCAACCATTCGGTTATGGCGGCGACCACTGCGGAGGTGCCGAAAAGTGAGGATATACCCACTATTCCCACAACCAGCAGGATAAACAGCAATTGGAGTATTACCGCGCTTAAGGCGTGTCTGCGGCGGGCGAGCTTTTTTGAAGCGCACGCCATAATTATTGCAAAGAGCAGACCGACACCCGGCACCATAAACAAAAGCTGGTTTAAAAGATAACCGCCTGTGGAAAGGAGAGCGTACCTGCCCGTGGGAACGTTGTTGTCGCCGTATCCCGTTTTTACGGGCGCATCCTCCTTTTCCGCGATAGGCTCGGGAATGGGGAAGGCTTCCTCCCTTTGAGGCTCGGCGGAGGCGTCGCTGATAACCTCGGCGACGGTCTTTTCCTCTTTAATTTCTTCTGCCGCGGTCTTTTCCTCCGCCGCGGTCCTTACACCGCAGGCGGGACAGATGACCGTGCCTTCGCGGAGAGCGTATCCGCACTGGGGACAGTAGGTCATTTGGTTTCCTCCTTTTTGGGACGGGGCTTTGTAATTAGTCCCGTAAAATATGCCCGTTTTTTCTTTAAGCCCTTTATACGCGGGAACAAATAATCGTTTAGCAAAAGTATATGCCTGCCTGCCGCGATAAGCTCCTCCTTGGTGGGCTTGCCGCCGAATTCGGCTTTGCGGAAGGCGTCCATCGCCGTTTTGGGGTTTGGCATATCTGGCTCGGAGCGGCGGATGCGCGCAACGTATTCGCTATGCTTTTCCACCTTTTCTGGCTTATATCCCAACAGACCCACGAGCTTTATGTGCTGGGTGTGAAGCTTTAACAGCATTTCCGTAGGATCACCTACGCCGAGAGAGCATCTTATTCTCTCTGCCAGCACCGCTTTGCGCCGTTTTTCGTTACGGCGGTAAATAAGGGCGATAATAAGTACGGTAATTATAACACACAGCAGTGCGGAAATACAATACCAAAGTGCTTTTTTGCTTCCGCCCCTTATGCCTGCGACCACCTCACTGCCGTTTTCACCGAAGGAAAGCTCCTCGCTTACTACGGTGCTGCTTTCGGTGCCGCTTGTATCGGGTTCGCTTTCGTCAGTACTGCTTTCGTCGGTACTGCTCTCTTCGTCAGCACTGCTTTCGTCATCGGGTTCGCTTTCCTCGCTTTCCTCGTGGACGGGGGGATCCAGAATGGGACCGTTTGAATCAATGGAATTTATCATTGCCGCATAGGTCATCTCGAAGGGTACCCAGCCCAGCGTATCCAGGTATACCTCGCACCACGCGTGGGAGCCGTTATCGTAAATATAACGGTATCCGTCGTTTGCGGCGGAGCGGGAGGAAAAGCCCGTTACGTAGCGGGCGTTTATGCCGACTGCGCGGAGCAGAAGCACCGCCGCGGAGGAGAACTGCACGCAGTATCCCTCGCCCGTGTTGAACAAAAAGTTGTATATGCTGTCCTTGGTATGATCGTAATTTTCATATCTGTCGGACATCTGGGGGTTCATTGTGTAAAATTTGGTTTCGGTAAGGAAGGACTGCACCGCCTCCACCGCCTCAAGGGTGGAATCCTCGCTTGAAAGCCAGCTTTCGAGGGTTTCGTGGGAGGTATAGCGCAAAATTATCTTTTCCGCCAGCGCGCGAAGCTCCTCGTCAAGGATATCGTCTCCCGAAACGGGAAGGATAACGTCCTCAAGGGTTTTGGGCATAAGAGGCGAATCCTCTGCGTATGCCTTCAAAAATTCAAATCTGGCCTTTTCGTCCCCGATTTCAAGGAAGCGGTAGGTGGACATGGTATATGCGGGGTACTGCTCCTTGATACTGTCGCCGTCAAGGTCGAAATAGGTGTATACCGACTGCTCGTTTACCTCGGTGGTACCGGCGGCAACGGGCAGATACAAGGGCTTTTGTATTGCGGCAACGCTTATATGCGCCAATTCCCATCTCGGCTTTTTTTCGGGGGGACGGCGGAGCGCTATCTGCTGCATAGCCGCATCCGTAAGGTCTGCAGACGATGCGGAAACGAGAGTCCACGTGCTGTCCGAATAAGCGCCGTAAACTCTGCGGCGGAAATACATATCCTCCTCATCGCCGGCACCGCCTACGATATAAAGGAGTATATTCTGAAATTCCACGTCCTCAAGGTCGGTCTTTTCCTGTCTTTCCTCAAGATCCTGCAAAAACTGCTCGAACCCGTCCATGGAAACGTCACCGCTGGCATCGCCGAAGCCGCCCGGTGAAACGCCGGGAGGACGGATGCCCGTAAGGGCGGAGAATGCGTCTATTACCGATTTTGAAAACTGCTCGTTACCCGCAACGGGAAGCATAACCATTAAAGCCGCCAGCAAAAACGCAAGGGTCTTCGTGCCCAGCTTGGTTACGGCAAGTCTTTTGTCCATCGCCTTGCCCGCCCTTGCCTGAACGGCAACGCAGACCATGGCGATAACGCAAAGGATTATAACGTAAAAATACATTCCGTCGTTGCGCTCAAGACATATAAACACGCCCATAGCGGCGGCGGAGGTAACTATAATGGGAACTATTACCTGACAGCGGAGCATAAAATGGGTTATTATCACGCCCATAAGCACGATAAGTATTCCCGTTGCCACCGTCAGCCCGAAGCCGTGATTCAAAAAATAGGGCAGAGCGTAGTCGGGCTCGTACTGATATATCTGCTCGTTAATAACTATCAGCTTTTCACGCAGTGCGGGTAACACCGCGCCGAAGGTGAGCACCAAAATTCCCGCCGATGAAAGGGCGGCGGCAGGATAAACGATCCATTCTGCGGAGAAAAGATACGTAACTGCCGTAAACGCCACCACGGCAAGGGATGCAAGAAGCACGAAGCCGTGGGATACCTCGGGCAGAAGTATCTGTCTTGCGTAGCCCGCAACGGCACAGACCGTCACCGCGCAAAGCAAAACGCATACGAAAAAGCCCGAAAAAGTGGAAAAGGAACCGAATATCTGGTTTTTACGCTTCGTATTGGGAAGAAAACTCATTTTGCCCCTCCCTTTCCCGTTACGGAATAGGTCACCGTAACGCCTGCGCTTTCAAGATGCTTGACTACGTTGGTGTCTACCGCCGCGTCACTTCCCGCGGGGGTGCACACCGTGACGGATATTCCCTTAAGGTTGGTTGCCTCCGTCTGCAATGCGATTATCTGTGCGGCGGTATCCCCGTTGATAGCGCCCGTAACGAGGGTAAGCGCGTCCGCCTCCGCAACGAGGGAGGGATCCACACGCTTGCCCGCGCCCAATGGAATATATCCGCCCTTACAGAGGGATATAAAGCTTTCGTCAAGGGTGGCGGTAACGCCCACGTCCTCTTTTCCGTTGCGCCACGCAAGAAGGAGTCCGTTGCCCTCCGAAGCAAGGGACAGGCACAAGCCGTACGCCGTCTCAAGCACCGCGTCAAGTATGGGTGCGTTTACGGGCACGGGCTTTTTACCCCTTTCCTCGGGCAGGTAATCACCCGTATCGCACAGCACGCAATAACACTTTTCCTTTGGAGAAGCGTAGCGTATTATCTGCAATTCCTCTTCCCGCGCGCTCTTTTTCCAGTGGATATCCTTCAAGCTGTCGCCGGGAACGTAATCTGCTATTTCAAATACCTCGTCACGGTCGTCGCCGCGGCGGTTTCTGTCCGCGCCCTCTCCCGTGGCGGTATTTATTTTTACTTCCTCTACCTTTGCCCCGTCTACGGGGATAACTGCCATATCCGCCTCAAAGCAGATGGTGCTTACGAAACGGAAAAGCCCCAGCGGATCGTACACCGAAAGCGTCTTGCATCTTGCGGGGAATGCTCCCGAAAGAGCGAATGCGGCTTCCCTCGATGCGGTGACCGCTCTCATTCCGCCCATAGTAACGCCAAGGCGCTGTTTAAAGGGCAGACGGGTGTATACCCAACCGTCCTTTTCCACCTTGGGCAGATACAGTCTTGCCGAAAGCCCCGAAAGGGGAAGAGGAAAATAGTTGTATACCGTAAGCACCGCGCGGGCGCAGTCCCCCTTGCGGACGAAGGGCTTATCAAACCCGAAGCTTGCGCTTATTCCGCAAAAGCAGATAAACCCGTACAGCACCGAAATTATGGGCAGTACCAGAAGCATCGCCGCGGCTACGCGCATCGGCACGTTCCGTCTGAGCGCCGCGAAGGTGCACATTCCAAAGAGCACGGCGGCGTAAACAAGCGCGCGGTAGGTGGGCAATGGATAAAAAGGAGCTTTTATAAGCCTTTTTTCACCGTTTGCTTTAGTCTTCATATTCTTCCTTTGCTTCTTCTGGGCATATCGGTGCTTTTGAGTATATTTTCAAGCACCTGTTCTGCGGAAAGGAAGCTTCTCTTTGCTTCCTGCGAAAGGGTTATTCTGTGGTTTATTACGGGAATATACATTTCGCTTATATCCTCGGGCAGAACGTAATCCCGTCCCTGCAGATATGCGTACGCCTTTGCGAGACGCACAAGCATTACGCTTCCGCGGGGGGACGCGCCGAGGGAAATATTTTTGTCCTTTCGGGTGGCGGTGACGAGGGTTACCGCGTATTTGTATATCTCCTCCTCAACGGCGACGCTCTTTACGTCCTTTCTCATTTCGGTGATCGACTCTCTGTCCGTAACGGGGTTGAGGGTGGGAAGGGTGTTTTCGTGAGTCATACCTGCGGCAATACGCATTTCCGCCTCAAAGGAGGGGTAGCCCATGGAAAAGCGCATACAGAAACGGTCCACCTGCGCTTCGGGCAGAGGATATGTACCTACGAAGCCCATGGGGTTCTGGGTGGCTATGACCGTAAAAAGGGGAGGCAGTGAATGCAGTTCGCCGTCAACGGTCACGGTCTTTTCGTTCATGGACTCAAGCAGTGCCGACTGTGTTTTGGGGGAAGCGCGGTTGATCTCGTCGCCGAGGAATATATCCGTATCCACAACGCCTGCGCGGAAAACGAATTCGCCGGTGCGCTTGTCGAACATATTAAAGCCGGTAATATCCGAGGGGGTTACGTCGGGCGTAAACTGCATTCTCGTATATTCAAGTCCCGAAAGTCTTGCCAAAGCGGATGCAAGGGTGGTCTTACCCACGCCGGGAACGTCCTCTATAAGCACGTGTCCGCCCGCAAGAAAGGCAGTGACCAAAAGGACGGATTCCTTTTCCTTGCCAAGCACCGCGCCCGAAAGTCCCTTAACGAGAGAGCGCGCCTGCTTTTGTCTTTCCGTGTACGAATTAGTCATTGTTACGCCTCCTTATTTTGCGTATTTTTTGCTTTTTCCTATAATAACGTGGATGACCACGTAAAGAACTATACATACGATTCCCGCAGCCGCGCAGATGATGGCGGTATACAGAATGGGTGTGAGTATTACGGAAATAACCGTTTCCGCAATATTGGTAACGGTGGCGGACATAGACACGTAGGAGAACAGAAGCGCCTTTATGGAAGAGGACGCGCCGTATACCACGAAGTAAAGTATGCCGATAAGCAAAGCGGGAATGCCCGCGCACAGGAAGGTACCCTCCTTACGGCGGAGAATGAGAAGCACGATTATAAGGAAAAGTCCCGCGATACCGAAGGTGACGGCAGGCACGGTAGGTCCGACCGCAAATCTTACGGTGCTTACGGTGGTCTGCATAACTGGGTCGGTCATCATTTCGGTGGCGGCTTGGTTGATCTCCTCGGTATGCTCGGTAAGGGCTTCCTTTATCGTCTTAAGGTCCTCTTCGGTAATACGGTAGCCCGTAGCCTCGTATATGTTTTCGATATTGTCCTCGATTATTACCATTATCTGGTCTGCGGAAACGGAAATATCCTCGTATTCTCCGGTGAGATATCCCGCCGCCTGATCAAGCAGACCCGAGAGGGCTTGGTTAAGTCCCGCCTGCTCCGCAAGGGCACGTATCTCCTCTGCGCTCATGGCGGCAAGAGTTTCGTTGCCCGAATTTTTGAATACCTCTTCAACCTTGTCGATAACGGTGCCGTCACCTACGGGGATGCTCAGAATATCCGTTTTTTCAACCACGGTCTCGATAGTTTTGCCGTTTACCGCGTTGCCGAGAAGCACGAATGCACTTCCCGCAAGGCAGGTGAGGAATATGCCGATAGAAAGAAATACGCACAGTATTACCGACCATACGGAATTTTTTCTCCGTCTTTTTTTGGGCATAGGCTTGTTTTCAACGGTAGACTCAATACCCTGAATACCGTCGGGCTCCTGACCGCAGTATTCGCATTTTACCGCGTTATCCTCCAGAGAGGCGTTACAGTATACGCATTTTTTCATTTTCGGTTTTCCCCTTCGTATTTGTTTTTAATATATTCTCCCGCCCTTTTAAGATAAGGTACGGGGTTGCTTATAGTCATTTCGGGAGTTATATCGTCACGGACGAGGGAATAGCAGATATCCGCTCCCAGACCGTAGCCCTCCTCGGTAATAATTCCCGAAACACAGCATACCGTCTTTCCGTGCTTTTTCGCCATATCCAAAACCCTTTTGGGCAATTTTCCGTTTAAGGTCTGTCCGTCGGTCTTGCCCTCGCCGGTTATTATTATATCTGCGTTTTTTATCTTTTCCTCAAGGGAGCAAAGGTCTGCGATAACGTCAAAGCCGCTTCTTATCTCCGCGTCGCATACGGAAAGCAGCCCGCCGACCAGACCTCCCGCGGCGCCCGCGCCCTTTACGAAGGAAATATCCCTGCCCGAGGCGGTTTTCAAAAGCTCCGCCAGCTTTTTGTGGCTTTCGTCCATACGCAAAGCGGTATCCATATCCGCGCCCTTCTGGGGTGAATAAACGAGGGACGCCCCCTTTTCACCGTAAAAGGGGTTTTCCACGTCGCAGGCGAAAACGATTTTCGTTTTTTTAAGTAAAGGCGTTACTGCCGAAAGGTCTACGTATTCACATTGCTCTCCGCAAAGACCGCCCGGTCTGATTTCGCCCTTTTTGCCGTAAAACCGCGCACCGAGTGCGTGCAACGCGCCCGTGCCGCCGTCGTTAACGGCACTGCCGCCGAAGCCGATGATTATTTTTTTGTTTCCGTCCTCCATAGCGCACAGCACGGTCTTTCCCGTGCCGACGGAGGCGGCGTTTATTATGTCGGGGTGGTCCTTACCCACCGTCACAAGCCCGTCCGCAAGGGCGGTTTCTATCACCGCAGTGTCGCCCAGACGCAGGTAATAGGTCCGTATCTCGCGCCCGTAGCTGTCGGGCACGGAAAGATACCTTCTCTCCCCTCCGCAAAGGGTCTCTATGCTTTGTAAAAATCCCTCTCCTCCGTCGGAAAAGGGTACTACCTCGCCCGATCCGATACCGCTTTTCAAAGCGAACCCCGCGTCCGACGAGGATATGCTTCCCTTAAAGGAATCTGTTATAAGGAGATATTGCATAATTACCCACCTCTTTCCAATAATTATAACAGAAAATGAGCATTTTGTAAACACCGATATATATAAATACTCTATTATTATCAAAAAGGTTACAATTAACGTTCTTATTGACTTTTTCTTTTCTATGCAATATAATGTTTTTATAATAAAATATAATAAATCACCCCAAGAAGCCTTACGGCTTCTTGGGGACCCCGACAAAAAAAGGAGAAAAGGCTTTATGAAAAAAAGAATTTTAGGCATTATCCTTGTTCTTGCTCTCGTTTGCGCTCTCTTTGCCATTCCCGCAGATGCAAAGGCAAAGGTGAAAAACGTCTGGTTTGAGGGCGAGCACGTTCAGGTCCGCGCAGGAGCAGACCTTTCCCTTCTTTGCGATAACAAAATACTTTCCGAAGAAAACGCTGCGGCACAGGATTTTAAAAAGGACGGCATAGTTCTCGTACAGAACACCAATATGCACGATACCGAAAACAACACCGAAGCAACCATTTATTTTGAGCTTGATACACTTCAGGACATAGATTCCGTTTATATCACCTGGTACGTGTACCACAACGCGGTAATCGGTCTGCCTCACAACAATAACCTTATTATAGGCTATTCCGCAGACGGCAACGCCTATACCGAAATCGGCGCGTACGATTTTGAGGGCGAAACCGACCCTGACGCATCCTTCCAGCTTGACACTACCATAAGACTGGGTCAGACAGTAAAGGCAAAGTACGTTTCCGTAACCTTTGAATACGGCCCTCACGGTCAGTCCGGCTGGCACTGCCCCATGTGGGAGTGGGTTGGCTTTACCGAGGTAGGCGCAGGTATGATGATCGACGAGGTTCTTGACGGCGGCTATGACGAGGTCAGCGAGGATAACACTCCCCTTGACCAGATCGAGCCTATCGTACCCATTCCCGAGGGTGCCGTTTACTTCAAGCACGCCGAATTCAACGAATCCATCACTACCGGCTCTTATACTATCATTACCGATCCCTCCACCATGCAGGATTACAACGTAAAGTGGACCTCCTGCGTGCTTCTCCGTCCCACCGACAAGGCAGAGGAGTATACCGTAGTTGCGTCAAAGTGGATGAACGGTGACGATACCTTTACCTTTGCCGAAGCGGCAGAGGGGGATATAGTCCTTTCCGTTCACGGCGACGACGAGGCTGACGGAACCAAGGCAAAGAGAGAAGCCGTTGCCGCCCTTACCGCAGACACCGTAGTTACCTTCGCGGGCTATAACTTTGCGGAAAGATCCTATGAAAGAGGCGCGGTAGTTTATTTCGTTCTTAACACCGCAAGCGGAGATACGGACGCTTCAGAAACGCCCGACGAGGAAAGCGTTACCGACGAAAGCGTTCCCGTTGACGATGAAAGCGCTCCCGCAGACGACGAGTCCCTTCCCGCAGATAAGGACGAAAGCGTTCCCGCAGAGGAGAGCCTTTCCGACGAAGCAAGCGAACCTGTTTCCGACAGTCAGGCAAGCGTAAGCGTTATCGGTATCGGTCTTATTATCGGTATTATCGTTGCGGCTGTGGTTGTGGCTGCAGTGGTAGTGGTGGTAATTATCATAATAGTTAAAAAGAAGAAGAAATAAAAAACCTTAACAAAGTGTCCGTTTTTACGGACACTTTTCGTTTTATCTGTTGACTTTCCGACGTAAATGTTGTATAATTATCCTACCTAAATTAAAAATTTTAAAGGAGCAAATTTCACACATGAAGAAACTTTTGTGCGTACTTATCGCAGCAACTCTCGTTTCTGCACTTTTCCTTATCCCCGCATCCGCATCAACTAACGTTATCGACGTACAGTTCAAGGGCGACAACATTGCGGCTCTTGCATCTGACGATCCCGCTCAGCTTTATGACGGCGCTATCCTTTCCGAAGCTGACGCTGCAGAAAAGGACTTTAACAAAAACGGCATCCTTCTTATCCAGAACAAGGACTGCCAGTCCGGTACTCCCGCAGAATGCACCATCGTTTTCGAGCTTGATTCCGTTCAAAGCATCGATACCGTTACTCTTCACTGGTTCTGCTATGCAAACGCTATGATCGGTCTTCCCACCGACGGCGCTCTCATCGTTGGTACCTCTGTAGACGGCAACTCTTTCAATGAAGCCGCGTACGATATGGACAGCACTATCGAAGACATCACCGTTTCCTTCCAGCGTGAGACCGTTATCGACCTCGGCGCTCCCGTAGACGCAAAATACGTTTCCGTATCCTTCACCATGGGCGCTCACGGCTACACCGGCGGCGACTGGGATACCAAGGTTTGCTGGGAATGGGTTGGTCTTACCGAAGTAAGCGCAGGCCTTAAGTCCGCAGGCAACGACAACAGCATCGGCGAAGTAAGCCAGGAAGAATCTATAGACCTCAATGAAATCGAGCCTATCGTTGAAATTCCCGCAGGCGCAAGCTATATCAAGCACGTTCCCTTCAACAAGTCCATCGTTACCGATTCCAACACCATCATCACCGATCCCACCAAGCTCGCTACATACAACGTAGCTTGGTCCGGATGCGTTCTTCTCAGACCCACCGAAACCGAAGGTCAGTACTCCGTAGTAGAGGTTTACACCGGCACCGGCGACTATGAATTCGCATTCACTGACGTTCAGGAAGGCGATATCGCTCTCGCAGTTCACGGCGAAAGCACCGAGCCCGCAGCAAACAAGGCAGCTCTCGTAGCTCTCGTTGCAGGCGACATCGTATACTTCGCAGGCTACGATATGGCTAACCAGACTCACGAAACCGGCGCAGTAGTTTACTACGCAGTTCCCGCAGCAGGCGGCGAAGACACCTCCGACGAGGTTTCCGAAGAATCCACTCCCGTAGAAGATTCCGAGCCCGTTGAAGATTCCGAACCCGCTGAGGAATCCGCTGAAGAATCTGCTCCCGCTACCTCCGATACCGACGCAAGCGACGACAAGGCTGACGAAAAGGGCGGCAACGCAGGTCTTATCATCGGCATCGTAGCAGGTGTTGTTGTTATCGCTGTAGTTGTAGTAGTTGTAGTTGTAGTTCTCAAAAAGAAAAAGTAATAAAAACAAAAACACTACACAAGAACAAAAATAATTTAACATAGTCGAAAATGTCCGGTCTTCCGGACATTTTTGACGAATACAGGTGTTTATTATGTTTGATATTATAATTATCGGCGGCGGCGTTATCGGTTCTGCCGTTGCTTATGAGCTTACAAAATATAATCTGCGCGTGGCGCTCTTTGAAAAGGAAAACGATATCGCCACCGGCACCACAAAGGCAAATTCCGCCATTATTCACGCGGGCTACGATCCCGTCCCCAATTCTCTCACCGCACGCCTTAACGTGCGCGGAAACGAGCTTGCCCATATCATCTGCAAAAAGCTGGACGTTCCCTTCAAGGAAACGGGCTCGGTGGTATGCGCTTTTGGCGAGGAGGACGACGAGACCGTACGCAAGCTTTACCATCGCGGCGTGGAAAACGGAGTGCCCGGACTTAAGATTCTTAACAAGCAGGAGCTTAAGACCCTTGAGCCCAACATTTCCGACGAGGCTACCACCGCTCTGTACGCGCCCACCGCAGGGGTTATTTCTCCTTGGGAATACGCCCTCGCTTTTGCGGAGGTTGCCGTACAAAACGGACTTGAATTGCATCTTTCCGAAAAGGTTACCGATATTAAAGAAGGCAACGTGGTAGTAACCGAAAAGGGCGAATACGCGGCTAAATATATTATTGCCGCCGCAGGCGTTAACTGCAACGATATCGAGAGTATGGTTGCCGAGCCCGATTATACCCTCAAGCCCTCCAAGGGCGAATATTATCTGCTGGATAAATCCGCATTCGGAATAGTAAACACCGTAGTTTTCCAGTGTCCCAACAAAAACGGCAAGGGCGTTCTTATATCCCCCACCGTCCACGGCAATATTATCGTGGGACCCAACGCAGAGGCAAGCGAAAAGGAGGATCTTTCCACCACGGCGGACGGACTTTCCTTCGTGCGCACCGCCGCCGCAAAGAGCGTTCCCACACTCAATCTTTCAACAAATATCCGCAATTTCGCGGGTATGCGCGCCAACACCAACGAGGAGGATTTTATCATCCGCTTCGTGCGCGCAGGGTTCCTTTCCCTTGCGGGCATAAAGTCTCCCGGTCTGGCATCTGCTCCCGCTATTGCGGAGTACGTCCGTCAGCTTCTTGAAAAAGACGGGCTTTCCCTTACCGAAAAGGAAAATATCGTGGATACCCGCAAGCGTATCCGCTTCAAGGAGCTTTCCCCCGAGGAAAAGAACGCGCTCATCAAGGAAAATCCCGCATACGGCAGAGTTATCTGCCGCTGTGAAACAATAACCGAGGGCGAGATAGTCGCCACCTTCTCCTCTCCCATTCCCCCCGTCAGCATTGACGGCGTAAAGCGCCGCTGTAACGCGGGCATGGGCAGATGTCAGGGCGGCTTCTGCGCTCCCCGCGTGCTGGAGCTTATCCACAAGCACACGGGCATACCCAAGGAAGAGATAGTAAAGGATAAATCGGGCAGTACCGTGCTTTCGGGAGGTGCGTTATGAGAGAGGTCATAGTTATCGGCGGAGGTCCCGCAGGTCTTGCCGCCGCAATCAGCGCCCGCGACAACGGCGCAACCGACGTGCTGGTTATCGAGCGTGATACCTGCGTGGGCGGTATACTTAATCAGTGCATACACAACGGCTTCGGTCTTCACCGCTTTAAGGAGGAGCTTTCGGGCCCCGAGTATGCGTCCCGCTTTGCGGAAAACCTTGATAATATCGAGGTTTTGACGGATACTATGGTTCTTGAGGTCACTGCCGACCGCATCGTGCGCGCCGTCAGCCGCGACCACGGCTATATGGAGCTTCAGGCGAAGGCGATAGTCCTTGCCATGGGCTGCCGTGAGCGTACCCGCGGTGCTATCTCCATTCCCGGCGACCGTCCCGCAGGTGTCTATACCGCAGGCGCGGCGCAGAGATATCTCAATATCGAGGGATATATGGTGGGCAAAAACGCTGTTATCCTCGGTTCGGGCGATATTGGTCTTATTATGGCGCGCCGTATGACTCTTGAGGGCGCAAAGGTGCACGCCTGCGTGGAGCTTATGCCTTATTCGGGCGGTCTTACCCGTAATATCGTGCAGTGCCTCAACGATTTTGATATTCCCCTTTATCTTTCACATACCATTACCGATATCCGCGGCAAAAACCGCGTCGAGGGCGTGACCATCGCCAAGGTCGGACCCGACCGCAAGCCTATTGCGGGCACCGAGTTTGATATCGAGTGCGATACCGTTCTCCTTTCCGTAGGTCTTATCCCCGAAAACGAGCTTACCCGCGGTGCAGGCATTCCCATTGACCGCCGCACCAACGGCGCATACGTTTACGAAAATATGGAGACCCTTTGCGAGGGCATTTTCGCCTGCGGTAACGTCGTTCACGTTCACGACCTTGTGGATTACGTTTCTGCCGAAAGCGAACGTGCGGGAAAAGCCGCCGCAATATACGCTTCGGGTAACAAGGCTTCGGGCAGAGTTATCGAGGTGGAGGCAGGAAACGGCGTTTCCTACACCGTGCCTCAAAAGATACGCCCCGAAAATTGCGATAAAAAGGTGGATATGTTCTTCCGCGTAAGAAACGTGTACCAGAACGTGCGCCTCGTAGTCCGCGACGGCGACCGTGTGGTTGCTTCCTTCAACCGCGAGCATTGCGCGCCCGGTGAGATGGAGCATATCGTGGTGCCCGTAGCTCTTATGGGCAACGCCGAAAAGCTTACCGTTTCGGTAGAGGAGGTAAAATAATGGCAAAAATTATTTGTATAACCTGTCCCAAGGGCTGTCACCTCACCGTTGACGAGGTAACCTACGAGATTACGGGCAATAATTGCCCCAGAGGAGCAGTTTACGGCAAAAACGAGCTTACCGCTCCCACCCGCGTAATAACCTCCACCGTGGCGGTTTCGGGCGGAGAGATCTGCCGCTGTCCCGTACGGACCGAGTCTCCCGTCCCCAAGGGAAAAATGTTTGACGTTATGGAGGCGATCCACGCAGTGCGTATCGTATCCCCCGTCCGCATCGGCGACGTGGTCATCGAAAACGTCTGCGGCACCGGCGTAAACGTCATCGCAACGAGAAATATATGAAAAAAGCACCCGAAGAAAAAAGCACCCAAATGGGTGCTTTTTTTGAGGTAAAAGGTAAAAGTGAATAGTGAATAGGTTCGGTAAAAATCCGCTAAAAGCGGATTTTTTTAATGAGGAACGAGAAACGAGGAACGAGGAATTATGGTTGATTTTTGTTCGTGTGCGAACAAAAATCTTCCGAACCTCTTCACTCTTCACTTTTCACTCTTCACTCTTAACTTTTTTCGGGTTGGTTTACGCTGTATTGACACACACCGCTGTTTATGTTAGAATAAAAACAACGAATTCGACGAAGAAAGCGGGTGTGGAAAATGCGTTTACAGAGGCTGACAGACGGTGGCAGCGCGCTGTTCGACCAAGCCTTTGCCCTGTACGAGGACGCCTTCCCCTATGCGGAACGGCGCGACAAAGCAGAAACGCTGCGGGCGCTGAAAAAGGACCAATACCGTTTTTGCGCGCTTACTGAGGAAGGCGAGCTTATAGGAATAATGCTTTTTTGGGTAATTGGCAAGATGCTGTTTCTTGAGCACTTCGCCATCCGCAAGAATTTACGCGGAAAGGGCTACGGCTCTGCCGCGCTGGCGCTCCTTAAGGAAATGGGTTTGCCTATAATTCTTGAAATAGAGCCACCCGAGGAAGATTACCAAATAAAACGGTACGATTTTTACAAGCGCAACGGATTTGTGATGACACCGCACCACCACGTTCAGGCGAAATATCACCTCGGTGACGTAGATCTTGTGCTTAAGATACTCTCATATCCCGATCCCGTAAGCCACGAGGAATACGACGATTTTTACAGCTTTTTAATGAGAGAAGTAAGCATAAAATAAAGCACCCGAGAAAAAAGCACCCGCGTGGGTGCTTTTTTTGAGGTAATATGTAAAAGTGAATAGTTAAAAGGTTCGGTAAAAATCCGCTGAATGCGGATTTTGATTTTACTCAAAACGGGACGATGAGGACATCGTCCCCTACGGTTTGTGCGTCGCCGTGGCTGTGCGATAATTGTAGGGGCTGACGTCCCCGTCAGCCCGCGAACTGTTCGCACTGCACTGCCGTCAACGGTCACCCCTGCGGGGCGAGTGATATGCGCTCGTTGAGCGCGTGATATGCACCTGTCGGTGCGTGATATGGAGCCGCACACGGCTCCGTGATATGCCGCAACTCTGTTGCGCCGTATCGGAAAAAAAGCACCCGAAAGGGTGCTTTTTGTGAGGTAATAAGTAAAATTGAATAGTTAAAAAGTTCGGTAGCTTTTTTCGCGTAACGCGAAAAAAGGTTTCCATACCTCTTACATCTTCACTTTTCACTCTTAACTCTTAACTTTTTTCGGGTGCTTTTTGTGTCCTGCTTGCTGTTAGTTACTTAAAGCTTTTTGGTATCTTCGCCATGGGCTTTTCCAGTAATACCACTATTACCGCGCAGACTATTCCGTTTACGAGGACGTAGGGCGCGTTATATACTACCGAATATATGAACGGCGAAGCGGTGGTGATACCGTAGACCGTCTCGGAGGCGGTGATGGCGTAAATGGTGACGCCGCTGATGAAATGAATTAAAAATCTGACGCCGGTGGCAACGGCAGTGCCGGCAATGGGCTTTTTGAAAAAGCCCGCGGTGCCGACGGCGGCGTACGCCAAAACGTAATCAAGCAAAATTGACGGAATTCCGTATCCGCCCGAGGACCACAGAAGGTACTTGAGCAATCCGAACAGTGCGCCGGTGGCGATACCCCATCCCCCGCCGCGGCGGAGCGCAAGTATGACGATGGGCACCATAAGTATGTCCAAGCCGCCGCCCTGAAGCCACGCAAAGTCTATTTCCAGCGGGCAGAGGGCAAGGCCGAGGGCTACGGTTATACCGCATTCGCAAAGAATAAGCAATTTTTCTTTTGTTTTTTTGTTCATAAAAAAATACAAAGGACCGCTGTTGATACGGCGGTCCTTTTAAACTCCCTTCAACAGTATTATCTGACAGGTTCATTGGGTATGATCTCAGCCGTGGATATTATATCCACAGCACCCCATTTAAATATATCTATTCGGTTTTGTAGCTTGCGCGAAATTCCACGCCCACCTTTACGGTATACTCATCCTTATCGGGAGTGACACCGGGCACGTAGGGCGGTGTATCCTGATAAACCACGTTAAAGCGGATGGAATAGGACACGGGGTTTCCGTTGCCGTCCAGCACGTATTCGCACACTATATCCTCAAACTCCGTTTCCTCCTCCACCACGGTGTTTACACCGCAGAGAGTGGGGAGCGCAGAGCCCAGGAGAGCGTAAAGGGTATCTCTTTTTGAATTATCCTTTATATAGTGGCGGTACAGTGTTCCCGAAAGGGTGTTGCCGCTTTCGGCAGACTTTATTTCGGCTTCGTCAAAGGTGATGGGCGGCGCGTACAGCAGAGAGGTGCGAAGCTCCTCCCATGACATTTCCTGCTTTTCACCGTCGGTGTAAAGCTTGCCGTCCTCCCAAGAAACCTTGACTGTACCGAGGTTTTCGCCAAGCAAGGTTTGTTCCATCTCACCGACCATTCGCTTTGGCTCATCGGTTATGGAAAGGTTGCCGGAAGCAAGCAGGACACATTTTCTTCCGCCGAGCTCAACACGCAGGGTAAAATCCTGCGTAAAATATTCCATATCCGAAAATCCCTCTTGGGTCGGAGTGATAAGCGTTTGATCCACACTGCAGGAAACGAGGAGACACGCAAGAGCGAGTACAAGAAAAACGTATCTTTTCACCTTTTATTCTCCTGCAAGCAGTGTTTTGAGCTGATCCATTACCTCGGACACCTCGTAGGTGAGGGTGTAATATCCGCCTGCGCCGTCTATTGTATAGTACGCCTTGGTGGATGTGACGCGGTAAAAGATTATTTCGTCCGATTTGGTTTCGCTGACGAGGTTTATCCTCAGCATTTCGCTTCCCTTTTCGTCGCCGGGATCGAATTCGCCGGTACGGGAAACGTTTATAACGGAAACGTAGAATTTTCTGAATGCATCCATATCAACTTCTTTTCCGTTGCAGGTGGCGGTCTGTGCCACGCCGAGCTCGTCCTTGCCGATAACGAAATTATAGCTTTCGCCATCGAAGGTGAACTTCAATTCCTCAACGTCGTCGATATACATATACAGCAGAGAGGAGGAAACCAGATTAAGGGGCTCCCAATCCATCCACGGAGCGGTCTCCAGAGAAAGACGGGCGATATAGGGGTTAACGAACTTGACCTCCTCGCCGTCGTTATCGTATGAGGTTATCATAGACATAACGTAGCGTGAGCCGTCCTCCGCAGGGTCGGTAAGAAGGATATCCATGGTGTAGCCCTTGAATTCGTAGTGGACCTGCATTGCGGGATCCAATTCAACGGTTTCCTTGCCTTCCTCGTCCTTCACCCACTTGCCGAAGCCGTATTCAACGAGATCGGGATCCTCAACGCCGAACTTAACTACCTCGTCGCCCACGAGAGAGCAGACGGACATAAGAAATTCAACGTATGCGGTGGTGTTAACGTAGCCGTAGTTTCTTCCCTCGGGAGTGAACTCGTCGCTGGTGATCATCCACAGACCAACGAATGCGTCTGCGGGGTTAGCGTCAAGATCACCTGCCATAATGCGGATCTCGTCGGTAACAAGCAGCTTTTTGTCGTTATATCCGTCGAAATCTATGCGGACGTACTGAACGGGCTTTTCGCTCTCGAAGGTGAGAGTGTGAACGAAATAGGTGCCGTCCTTCTGAGTCTTAAGGGTTTCGGTGCCGCCAACCTCGATGGAGTTGAAATCCTCACCGTCGGTATAGATGAGCACTCTTACGTCCTCGGGCAGGTATGCGCCGCGCTTTTCATCGCGCACCATGGGAATTTTTATGCTGTATTTGCCGTTTTCGGAAATACGGTTTACGGACATTGCCAGCTTTATAGCCTCGCCGTCCTTGGAGCCCATACCGATAAATGCGCTTGACGCCGTCCAATCGCTATAGGGCGACGGAGCACGCTTAAGGTCGGTAAGGAGAGTTGCCACGTCCGCATCCTTGTTGGAAACGGAAAGGTTTGTGTCTGCCGACATTGCGCGGCGGAGACGGATGACCAGAGACTGATCAAGGTCGCGGAAGAAGATAGACATTTTGTCTATGCTGTAAATATCGTTGGTTTCGGTAATGGGGTAGACCAGCGTTGCGGTAAGGAACGCTTCACCGCCTGCGGCGAAGGTGGACTGAACGTCGGCACTGAGCAGGAGATATACCTGATCCTTGCCCTCGTAGCGGGCGTAGTTGTACGCGCCCGAGGAGTCCTTATCGCCTATGATAAGCACGTGCTTGTCGCCCTTTAAGGTCTCAACGGTGACCTTTGCGGTGGAGCCGTCGCCGTCAAGCCCGTACTGGGAGAGATCCTTGGGGTTTTTCAGTTTTCCCTCGGCACAGGTATAGGTGGCGTTTACCACAAGGTATGAAAACGCCTCTGCGTTGAGGTCAACACCCTCGGCACCCTCGATATAGAAGGTGGAGGAATCGTTAACGCGGTAGACCTTGAAGGTGGTCTTCTGATTCTTGACGGTTATGGACCTAACATCGCTTCTGGTGATGGAGGGGTACATAAAGGGCTTGCCCGTACCCGTTACGGTGTCGCCGTCGGTATCGTAGCCCGAAAGTGCGCGGAGGGAAAGTTCGATCTTTTCCTCGCCGCACAGAGAAAGCAGTGAGTTTACCAGCAGATTTTCGCCGTCAAAGGCGTAGGGTACGCCGTTTTCGAAGGCGCGGAAGAATTCCTCCTTTTTAAAGGAGACGGTCTTTCCGTTGGCTTCTACGGTGCAGAAGGCGTTGCCCGAATCGGTCTTTACCTTAATTTTACCGCATTCGCCTACCGAAAGGGCGAATTTGTATACGATACTGCTCGTATTATTGGCGATAAGCTTTTCCTCGCTTTCACCGAAGGAGATGGTGCCCTTGATATCCTCAAGAGCATCCTTGCTTTCGGCGGTGAGAAGGTAGAAGGGATCCACCTCTCCCTCAACCGCGGGCTCGTAAAGGAATATAAAATATCCCGCAATGAGCACGGCGGCTGCCGCAAGGAGTGCGATAATAACGGTTAAGGTCTTTTTGGTGCTTGTTTTCTTGTTTTTGCCGTTTTCCCCGCCCGCGGAGGCGAAGGTAGAGTTTTCGGCAGTTATGCTTTCGTCCTTTTCCTCCTCGGGGGTAAAGGTTTCGGCATCGGTATATATAATTTCGTTGCGCTTCATTTACAGGTGTCTCCTCTTGATATACACGCCTACGCCGAGAACAAGGACGATAAGGGGCGCTACCACGATAACGATGATGGAAAGTGTCTTTGCCTCGCCCGTTTCAAGGGTAAGTGCGGTATCGGTAAATACCTTGTAGTCGATATCGGGAGAAACGCGGTCGGTGGACATCATTCTTGCGGCGGCTTCGATAACCTCGCGGTTGCCGTACTGCGCGGTAAGGCTGGCATCGGAAGTAAATTCGGTACTGCCGCAAAGTGCTACGTACTGATATTTTGCCGCGTTATTTTCGTAATCCATAAAGGTGGATATTGCCAGCACGGGATATTCTCCGCTTACGCCCGCCTTATCCACAGCGGTGGAATAGGTCTTGAAGGCTACGTCGGTAACCGCCTTGTTGGAGGATTTACCTACGGTGAGCTTGACTGCATCGTCAAATACGGTCTTTATATCCGTATCGTCGGCAAAGGCGATATGGAGCTGGGAAGCGGCAGAGCCGGTTGCGCCCGCAGACTGTGCGAGGATAGCGTTTTTATCAAGTCCGATAGAATGGGAATTATCCGTAAGAAGGTCGTTGGGAGTATAATCCAAGCCCCAGACGGTGGAAAGATATTCGCGGAGGTTGGGAAGGTCGGGAGTGGACTTATCCACGAAGACCATAAGGGAACGGTTGCCCTCAAGAAACTTGTTTATAATATCCGTTTCATCGTCGGCGTTGGGGTCATCCTTGCTGTAGCCCACCAAGTCCTTCTGAGGGTTGGAAATGACCATTATACGGGCGGTTTTGAAGGCTTCCTCAAGGTCCGCCTCGGAGGCGGAGTTAAGGTCAAGGAACAGGGTGTTAAAGCCCGCATCCTCAAAAATGCCCTTTAAGCTTTTTGAAACGGTCTCGCCGTGTCCCTGAGTAAAGATTACGGAATAAGGCTCCTTGATAGAGCACTGTGTAATAGCGGCAACCAGCTTGGATTCGCCGTTGAAGGCGTAAAGAGCGCCGGTGGATTCCGCTACCATAAAGAAGGCGTCAAAATTAAGGACGCGGGTGTGGTGCTTGCCCTCAATAATAATATTGGAGGCGTTAAGGGTGGTCTGGGTATAATGCTTTATATCGTTTACGTACTTGGGGTCGGTGGTAACGTCGAAATACGCAACGTCGATATTATCGGGGAATTTTTCCTCAAAGGCGAGGACGAGCTCGTGCACCATACGGAAATAGTTAAAGCCCGTTTCCTCGTATTCCTCAAGTCTGTCGCGGGCGGTGCAGAAGTGTACGGTGATCTCAAAATCGTCGCCCAAGCGCTCAAGATATTCAACGGTTTCGTCGCTGATGGAATACAATTCCTGATCCGTAAAGTCGATAGAAAAGATGTGGGACGCGTTAAGTGCGGTTATTACAAGGTTTATACCTATAATAAATGCAAGAGTAACTGCGGTGAACACCACGGAAAGGGAGCCGTATCTGAACCTTTTGGATTTAAGAAGGGCGCCGATAGACTTTTTGTTTGTATTGTTTGCCATTTTCGTCTTCCTCCTTAAATTATGACCAGCGGCGCTTTTCGTATACGCGGACGGTAAGGAAAAGGAACACTGCGGTAAAGCTTATAAAGTATACCACTGCGCTGAGGTCGAGAATACCCGAAGTCATAGTGGCGTATCTGTCGATTATAGAGAACCAACGGATGACGGAGCGTACCCATTCTACGGGAATGGAATTGACAAGCAGACCGAGGAGCAAAAGCACCACGATAATTCCCATAGAGCCGATAGCCGCGTTGAGCTGGCTTTCGGTAAGGGCGGAAACGAACACACCTACGGCTATAAACGCCGCACCGATAAGGAACAGGGTGAGCACGTTTATAAATATATAGGAAAAGGAAGGGTTGCCGTAGATATAAAGCAGGTAGAAGTTAAAGGAATTAACAAGCAGAACTGCGGTGAACACGGTAAGGGCGGCAAGATACTTTGCAACTACCATTGCGCCCAGAGAAATGGGGGCGGTAAGAAGTATCTGCTCGGACTTGGTGCGGCGGTCGTCCGCAAAAAGCTTCATTGTAAGCAAGGGAATGAGTATTGCAAACACGAACAGAAGGGTGAGAAAGTACATAGACATCATCGACGTGTCTGCCTGAAGCAAAACGGTGGCGGAAAAAAGCGCGCCGGAAACCGCAAGGAACATACCTGCGAAGACGTATCCGATAGGAGTGGTAAAGTAGGAGCGAAGCTCACGAAGATATATTGCCAACATTATTCTTCCCCTGCCTTTCTTACGCGTTTTACAGTCTTACGGCTTTCTTTTTCTTTTTTCTTTTCGGTAAGGCGGATAAATATGTCCTCAAGGTTAAGTTCCATACCCTCAAGACCGATAAGATACCAGCCGTTTCTTGCAATAAGGTTGAACAGCGGCTTGCGGATATCAATTTTATCCTCGCTCTCAAGCAGATAGCTTGTGGAATCGGTATCACGCTTGCCGAGAATTTCGGCGTATTTTACACCGGGAAGCGCTTTTACAGCCTTAAGCACGTCATTTTCGGGTCCCACTATCTTTGCAACGAGCTTGCGGGAGCCGTCAACTGCGTTGATAAGGTCCTGAGTGCGCTCGTTGGCAACTATCTCGCCCTTGTTGATGACCACTATTCTGTCGCACACTGCCTGAACCTCGGGCAGGATGTGGGTGGAAAGAATAACGGTGTGCTGTTTTCCCAGCACGCGGATGAGGTTACGTATTTCTATTATCTGCTTGGGGTCAAGACCGACGGTGGGCTCGTCGAATATAAGCACCTTGGGGTTGCCGATAAGCGCCTGAGCGATGCCCACACGCTGACGGTAGCCCTTGGAAAGGTTCTTTATTTTGCGGTTGAACACGTCGGTTATCTTTACTACCTCGCAAACCTCCTTAAGATGCGCCGCCTTGGGAAGGGTGCACTTTTTAAGGCTGTATACGAAGGAAAGGTATTCCTTTACCGTCATATCCACGTAAAGGGGAGGCTGCTCGGGAAGGAAGCCTATTTTGCGCTTTGCCTCAACGGGGTTTTCAAGAATATCCACACCGTCGATACGGCAGGTACCCGAGGAAGCGGAAAGGTAGCCGGTGAGAATGTTGAGAGTGGTCGTCTTTCCCGCGCCGTTGGGGCCGAGAAAGCCCATTATCTCGCCTTCCTCTACGTTGAAGGTAACTCCCTTGACCGCTTTTTTATCGCCGAAGTTTTTATATACGTCGATTATCTCGATCATCTTGTTATTTCTCCTGTTTATCTATACTGAGTCCTAAATCTATAAGCGCCTGAGCAGGTACCTCGGCAGGGCAATCGGTCATAAGCTCGGATGCGTTGGAAACCTTGGGGAACGCCACAACGTCACGCAAGGTGGGTGCGCCGAGCATCTGCATGACCAATCTGTCAAGACCGAGCGCCATACCGCCGTGGGGAGGCGCGCCGTACTTGAATGCGTCAAGGAGATATCCGAACTTTAATTGTGCTTCCTCGTCGGAAAGACCAAGCAGACGGAAAATAGTTGCCTGCAAAGCAGGATCGGTTATACGGATAGAACCGGAGGACAGCTCGATACCGTTAAGCACGAGGTCGTACGCCTTTGCGCGGACGGCACCTTTATCCGTTTCAAGATAAGGCAGGCACTCGTCAAGAGGCGCGGTGAAGGGGTGATGCATTGCAAGCCATTCGCCGCTTTCGGGGTCCTTTTCAAAGAAGGGGAATTCAACCACCCAGAGGAAGCAGTAGCCCTCTCTGGGAATATCAAGGCGGTTTGCCGCCTCAACGCGGAGCTGACCGAGCTGGGTGAGCACTGCGTTATCGTTGGTATCGGCAATAATGAACGCCACGTCGCCTTCGGTGCAGTCCATACGGGTGCAGATGGAGTTAAGCTCGTCCTCGGTCATAAACTTGCCAAAGGAGCAGGTGGTGTTTCCGCCAACCTTCTTTATCCACGCAAGTCCCTTTGCGCCGCAGGACTTTGCGTACTCGGTGAGCTTGTCTATCTCCTTGCGGGTAAGCTTTTCGGCATATCCCTTGCAGTTTATACCTCTTACGCTGCCGCCTGCGGCAACTGCGCCGGTGAATACGGAGAATTCACAGCCCTTTACGATATCGGAAATATCGACTATTTCAAGTCCGAAGCGCATATCGGGCTTATCGCTTCCGTAGCGGGACATACATTCGCGGTAGGTGTAGCGGGGGATGGTGGGAACGTCCACGCCCAAGGTCTCCTTGAACACGCGGCGGATGTAGCCCTCGCCGATATTCAGCACGTCCTCCATCTGAACGAAGGACATTTCAAAGTCGATCTGTGTGAATTCGGGCTGTCTGTCTGCACGGAGGTCCTCGTCGCGGAAGCAGCGTGCGATCTGCATATATCTGTCAAAGCCCGCAACCATAGAAAGCTGCTTGTAAAGCTGAGGTGACTGAGGCAGAGCGTAGAAGGAGCCCTTTCTGATACGGCTGGGCACGAGATAGTCCCGTGCGCCCTCGGGAGTGGAGCGGATAAGCATGGGAGTTTCTATCTCCACAAAGCCGTTTTCATCAAAATAATCACGGGTTACCTTTGCAACCTTGTGTCTGAAAAGCAGATTGCTCATCAGGTCGGGACGGCGAAGGTCAAGATAGCGGTGCTTGAGGCGCAATTCCTCGTTTGCACGGCTGTTTTCGGTTATTTCAAAGGGTGTCGTCTGGGAAACGGCGAGTATCTTAAGCTCGTCAACCGCTATTTCAACCTCGCCCGTGGGGATCTGGAGGTTTTTGGAGGAACGCTCCCTTACCACGCCGGACGCGCAGAGGACGAATTCGCTTCTTACGCCGAAGGCTTTTGCGAATATCTCTCTGTCGGTATTATCGTCAAAGGCGAGCTGTACGATACCGCTTCTGTCGCGCAGGTCGATAAAAATAAGAGAACCTAAGTCGCGCTGACGCTGACACCAGCCCATTACGCAGGCGCGCTCGCCTACGTTTGATATTGTAAACTCACCGCAATAGTGAGTTCTTTTTGAGTTTCCAAGTAATTCTGCCATAGTATGCCTCTCGATGATTTTAAAGTATTATATAAAAATTGGCTTAAATCTATATTAAACGAGGAAGAAGGGCACTCTTCGAGTGCGTGACATGCACCTATCGGTGCGCTACATGCACCTATCGGTGCGTGACATGTCACATCTTCGATGTGACGTATCGGTAAAAATCCGCGAGGCGCGGATTTTTTTACCATTACGTCGCGAGTTCTTCGCGACATGTAACGCGCTCCGTTTCGGGGCGCATGTAACGCGCTTGCAAAAGCGCATGTAACTCACCCCGCAGGGGTGACATTTCATTTCTCATTTCTCATTCCGGGGTCCCCAAAAATCCTGCGGATTTTTGGGGTGGTTTACTCATTTTATTGCGTCAGCAATCGCTTCCGCCGTAAGACCGGTCTCTGCTCTGTCGCCGGTAGCCATATTCTTTACGGTAACGATTCCGCTTTCCGCTTCGGTGCCGCCGATAACTGCGGTGTAGCGGGCGTGTATCTTGTCCGCGTACTTCATCTGCGCCTTTATACTGCGGGAGCAAAGATCCGTTTCCGCCTTTACGCCCATTTGGCGCAAGGCTTCGCACAAGGCGAACACCTTGCCGTAGACCGTCTTTTCTGCAGGTGCGAGGTAAATATCGGGGGTGGTATCCACGGTTTTTAACAGTCCCTCCTGTTCAAGGCAGGCGATAAGGCGGGTAATACCCATACCGAAGCCCACTCCCGACATCTGAGGACCGCCGAGCTGTGCAACGAGCCCATCGTATCTGCCGCCGCCGCAAACGGTGGACTGTGCGCCGATACGCTCGTCGATAAACTCAAACACCGTGCCGGTGTAATAATCAAGACCTCTTACGATACCCGAATCTATAACGTAAGGAATACCCGCTTCATCAAGAAGGGCGGTAAGAGCATCAAGGTGGTTGCGGCAATCATCGCAAAGGTGATCCGTGGTTTTGGGCGCGCGGGAAGCAATCTCCGAGCAAATGGGAGATTTGCAGTCAAGAACGCGCAGGGGGTTTTTATTAAGCCTTTCAAGGCAGGTGGGACAAAGCTTGTCCGTATAACCGCCGAGATAATTTACAAGTGCTTCTCTGTATGCGGGGCGGCAGTTGGGACAGCCCACTGAATTTATGTGTAATTTTACGTCCTTAAGTCCCAATTCCCTGAAGACGCTGTATGCAAGGGAGATGACCGTTGCATCCGCCGCGGGAGAATCGGACCCGAACATTTCGGTGCCGAACTGGAAAAACTCTCTGCTTCTTCCCGCCTGAGGCTTTTCGTAGCGGAAGAAGTTGGTGAGGTAATACAGCTTTAAGGGCATTGCGCCTGCGTAAAGTCCGTTTTCAAGCATACTGCGGACCACGCACGCCGTTCCCTCGGGACGGAGGGACAGACTGCGGTCATCACGGTCGCGGAAGGTGTACATTTCCTTCTGGACTACGTCGGTGGTGTCGCCTACCCCGCGGGAAAACAATTCCGTCGCCTCAAAGGTGGGGAAGCGTATCTCGCCGAAGCCGTACCGGATACATTTTTCGCGTATAATTTTTTCTATATATTGCCAAGCGGCAGTTTGCTCGGGAAGAATATCAAGAGTTCCGCGAGGCTTTTTTATCTGTTCCATATATTTTTACTCCGTAAGGTTAACGATGAACGAGAAACGAGGAACGAGGAATTATGGTTGATTTTTGCCACAGGCAAAAATCTTCCGAACCTTTTCACTCTTCACTATTCACTCTTCATTTTCTCTGTAGCTCTCTCCAGTCCAGATCTCCTCTGCCGAGAGCAAGTATAAGCGCCTCCGCGGTGGCGATATTGGTTGCCACGGGGATATTGTGGCTATCGCACAGACGGATGAGCTGGAGGGTGTTATCCAGATACTCGGCTTCGGAATTGGGGTCGCGGAGGAAGATAAGCAGGTCGATCTCGTTATAAGCAATACGAGCAGCGATCTGCTCCGCACCGCCGTGGGCGCCCGAAAGCATACGGCGAACCTTAAGTCCCGTAGCTTCGCTTATATATTTTCCCGTGGTGGCTGTAGCGCAAATATTGTGCTTGGCAAGCACTCCGCAATAAGCTATGCAGAATTCGGTGATAAGCTCTTTTCTCTTATCGTTGGCGATAATTGCTATTTCCATATCGTATCTTCCTTTCTTGCCTTTTAAGTAAGGTAGTATTTTCTTTTTAAGG
This sequence comes from Clostridia bacterium, assembly GCA_017625615.1. GTDB lineage: Bacteria > Bacillota > Clostridia > Oscillospirales > CAG-382 > SFLA01. The sequence goes on along the minus strand of JAGAKP010000013.1, from coordinate 4,151 downwards.
TGCGGTAAACTCCCTTGAAGAGGGGAATCTGGTTTCCGCACAGACGGTATGCAATATTTATTGCCGCTCCTTCGTAGGGGTACGCCTTTCCCTTTTTCTTTGAAAAGGCGATTCCGCCCTTTTCCGCCTCCACCGCCGCGTTTTTGTCCCAGGGCACTATGCCGATGAGAGGAACGGAGGATGCGAGGATCATATCCGCGGGGTCGGGAAGCAAGCCCTTGTCGGCTTCCTTTTTTCGGAACATATTTATTACCAGATATTGCTGTGTAAGCCCTTCCTTTGCAAGGAGGCACGCGGTCTTTTCTGCCGCGCGCACAGCCGTTGACTGGTGCGCCGTAACTATTACCGCCGTATCCGCGCAGGAGGCAAGCAGTGAATAGTAAGGTGAATATTCCGCCGAAGAATCTATAAGCACGTAATCGTACACGCTTTTAAGGTATCTGAAAAGCGCCCGTGTCCGTTCTCCGTCCAGCTCCGACCCGTCGTAGGTCTGTGGTGCGGGAATGAAATCGGGAGAAACAGAGGTATCGCTTTTTATAATGGCACTGTCCACGGGACAGACGCCGTTTATAACGTCCTTTATATCAAAAAGTATTCTGGATTCACAGCCGAGGAGTATATCCATACTGCGCATACCGAGGTCACCGTCGGCAACCAATACTCTTTTGCCAAGGCTCGTAAGCGCACCCGCAAGGTTTGCGGTAACGAAGCTTTTGCCTACCCCGCCCTTGAAGGACGTAACGAAAATACATCTGCCCAAAAAAAGGTCCTCCTTCCACACATACTTATAGATATAATATTATATTACATAAGGGTAATTTTGTCAACGAAAAAGTGTATTTAAATTGCATTTGCATTAATAAATATGAAGCGAAAAGAGATTGACTTTGAGAAAAGAAAATGTATAATATATGTGTAACGAGGAACGAGAAACGAGAAACGAGGAACTTCGGTAGATTTTTGCAAAAAATTGCAAAAATCATATTTACGTAACGAGGAACGAGGAACGAGGTATTTATGAAAAAAGATATACTTACGGAAAAATCCTTTGCTTTTGCCGTTAAAGTATTGCATTTAACCGAGGCTCTGAGAGAAAAGAAAGAATATATCGTATCCGCACAAATAGGAAAAAGCGGCACTTCCATAGGTGCGAACATACGTGAATCCAAGTTCGCGCAAGGAAAAAAGGATTTTGTTTCAAAACTGGAAATTGCGTCAAAGGAAGCCAGCGAAACCTGCTATTGGCTTGAGCTGTTGTTGGCTGCCGGATATATAAGCAAGCCTACCTTTGACGATTTGTATAACGACTGTAACGAGCTGTTGGCAATTCTGTCAGCCTCCTGCTGCACAGCAAAAGAAAACATAAAAAACAACACCTGATTTCCTCATTCCTCGTTAACAAATTTCGTTTTTGGTCTCTGACCAAAAACTACCATAGTTCCTCGTTTCTCGTTTCTCGTTCCCCATTTTCCTCGTTCCTCGTTCATAGCCAACAATCCTTTTTTGAAAGGCTGAAATTAAATGTTTACCCAAAAAGCCATTCTTCTTGACGCAAGCGCTATCGAGCGGTCTATCACACGGATAAGCCACGAAATAGTCGAAAAAAACGAGGATATTTCCTCCATATATCTCATCGGCATACGCAGGCGGGGAGTTCCCCTTGCGCGCCGCATTGCCGAAAAGATCAAGGCATCCTACGGAGTGGACGTGCCCGTGGCGGAATTGGACGTTTCCCCCTTCCGCGACGATACGGGCGAGCCATTTTCCACCGCCGCACCCGATTTTGTTATTCCCGTGGAGGGAAAAACGGTGGTGCTGGTGGACGACGTGCTGTACACCGGCAGAACGGTGCGCGCCGCCATAGAAGCGGTGCTGAGGTCGGGCAGGGCAGGCGCAATACGCCTTGCCGCGCTTATTGACCGCGGCCACAGAGAATTGCCCATACGAGCCGATTACGTGGGCAAAAACATACCCACCTCAAGAAAAGAAAAAATAGCCGTCCGCCTTAACGAATTGGACGGAATTACCGAAGTAGCCATACTCACCCCGAAAATACCCGAAAACTAAAAATAATAAAAAAGGAGATAAAAAAATGAGCCTTAAAAGAGTATTGACCATCCTTCTTTCCCTTTTGCTGGCGACCCTTATGGTAACCGCCTGCACCGAAGAAGGAAACCAATCCCAAACCGAAAGCACGGGAGCGGAATCAAGCGAAGAAAGCAAGGAGGAGACGGTAAAAATGCCCGAATATTGGGGATTTAACGATTACAAGCGCGTAAATATAGTCGGTGCGCCCGAGGAAATAACCTCCTTCCCCACCACCGTAACCAAGGTAAGCGACAGCAAGTACGCAATGTCCTGTGAAACGGAAGCGGGCACCCTTACCATCACGCTGGAGGAGCGCCCCTGGGGCTGCTTTAACCTCTGGTCCTGGAAACTTAAGGACAAAAGCGGAAAAGAGCACGTTTTTGCAGTAGGCGCAACGGATTTTGAATACGTACACAGAGTTGTCACCCCCAAGGGAACGGTAGTCTGGTCGGGCGGTAACCACGGCAACGAAGCCTTCGTATCCCTTGACCTTTACGATGCCGAAAGCGGCGAAAAGATAGAGCTCAAGAACGGCGAAAGCGCAACGGTAAATTCTCTCCATATCATCGAAAAGACCAAGATACTCTGGTTCCCCGACGATAACAGCGACAGTATCGGCGATTACAACAACAAAAGCTTGTCCTATACCGACGACGACGTTTACGCCGAGGTAACCAGAAAATACACCTTTACGGGTCCTCAGATAAAGCTGAATACCGACTACACCTACGTAAAGGATACTCAGCTCAACCGCTCCTACACCTGTATGATGCCCATAAACAAAAAGTACGGTCTGTGGTGCGATATGTACAACGAAAAGGGCGAAATGGTAAAGCATATCACCACCCTTAAGGTCGGTGCGGCAGACTATTCGGGACCCGGCAACAGCGGAAACAGCGCTTGCCGCGCACTGGTTTACGGTTACGTGGATCCCTCTTATCAGATCGACGTAAGAGTTACCACCCTCGAGCATTCTCTCGATAATTACAAGGGCGATTACAAGACGGCGTACTGGGATATGAACACCACCGACAACAAGCTGTACTTCACCCGTTTTTCCAACAGTGTGAGCAAGGATCTCCCCGCAGGCACCGAATATCACACCGAAAGCATCTGGCTCTTTAAGTACGTGCCCGACGCGGTTGCGCCCGAAATAGACGAGCCCGCTGAGGAGAGCAAGCCCGAGGTAACCCCCGATAAGATAGATTTCGAGGGCACCAATATCGCGCTCAACAAGACCTATACCCTTTCCGGTCTGCTTGGCGACGGATACGGCAATTACACCGCCAAGCTTACCGACGGCAAGGCTCACGATAAGCTCACCTACGATAACAACTGGTTTTCATTTTACAGCAACACCAACGTTGCTCCCGAAGATTCAAATATGGAAAACGGTATAGCCTTTGCCGTTATCGACCTTGGCGAAGCAAAAGCGCTTGAGGGAGTGCGCGCCCACATCTGCAACGGCGGCACCGCAGGTATAAACGCACCCTTCTACGGAAAGGTATACGTTTCCGAAAACGGTACTGATTTCACCCTTGCCGCAGAGCTGAAGATATCCTCCGGCGTAAGTGATATTTACTGGACCGACGCTTCTCTCGAAGGCAAAACCGCAAGATACGTAAAATTCGAGTTCAAGCCCAACGGACCTTTCGTGTTCCTTAACGAGCTTGAGGTATATGCGAAATAACGAAAAACGCCCTGAAAAGGGCGTTTTTTTAATGAGGAACGAGAAACGAGAAACGAGGAATTTCGGTAAAAATCCGCTGAACGCGGATTTTGGTTTTTGTTTTTTATGCGGGCGATTCGTGAATCGCCCCTACGAACGCGCCACGGCTATGCATAAACCGTAGGGGCGCATCACGATGCGCCCGCAAACTGTACGCACTGCAGTACCGTCTGTGTATCACCCCTGCGGGGTGAGTTACATGCGCTCTCCGAGCGCGTTACATGCACCTGTCGGCGCGTTACATGTCGCAACGCTGTTGCGCCGTTTCGGTAAAAATCCGCATAGCGGATTTTTTTAATGAGAAATGAGAAACGAGGAACGAGGAATTATGGTT
>JAGAKP010000012.1 GCA_017625615.1 Clostridia bacterium | reverse complement strand
CCCTACGGTTTGTGCGTCGCTGCAGCTGTTTGCAAACCGTAGGGGCTGACGTCCCCGTCAGCCCGCAAACTGTTCGCACGAAAATATAATGAGAAAACCACCCCAAGAAACCTTTGGTTTCTCGGGGACCCCGGAAGGAGAATCTTTGGAAGATTTTTGTCCGCAAGGACAAAAATCAACCTTAATTTCTCATTTATCATTCATCATTCATCATTCTCATTTTTTGGGGGTTGAATTATGTCAAATAATGTGATATAATTACTCGTTAACTAAAAAAATGTAAAAAACGGAGGAAAGCCGCGATGGCATCCATCTCCAAGGTGACGGTGATACTCCCCTCTCTCAACCCCGACGAAAAGCTTTTAAAGACGGTTAAGGGGCTTATTGAGGTGGGCTTTACCGATATAGTTATAATAAACGACGGCAGTGATACGGAGCATACCAAAAACTTCCCCGACACGGAAGAATACCCCCAGTGCACGGTTATAAACCACTGGATAAACCGCGGCAAGGGTGCGGGACTTAAGACCGCATTTGCATACGTGGTAAAGACACGACCCGAGTGTATAGGCGTCGTTACCGTTGACGGTGACGGACAGCACCGACCCGAGGACGTACGCGCCTGCGCCATGCGTATGCTTGAGGAGGACAAGGTCATTCTCGGTGCGAGAAACTTCAACCTGCCCGGCATACCCGCAAGAAGCGTTTTCGGCAACAAGATGACCTCATTCGTCTTCAAATTCCTTTGCGGTATGAGGATAACCGATACCCAGACGGGACTGCGCGCCATTCCGAGAGAGCATCTTGAAACGCTGATGACCGTTAAGGGCGACCGCTTTGAGTACGAGACCAATATGCTCCTTGCCTTTAAGGATTACGATATTCCCTACGGCGAAAACCCTATTGACACGGTGTACATAGAGGAAAACAAGACCAGCCACTTTAACCCCTTGAGGGATTCGCTGCGTATATACAAGCAGATATTCGGCTACGCCTTCTCGTCCCTTTCCGCAACGGCAATAGATCTGGGCGCATTTGCCTTGTTCTTCTGGCTGCTGTTCCCCAAGGGAATAGAAAACAAGGAGCTCTGCACCGCAGTCTGCTCGGTAATGGCGAGGGTAATATCCTCCTTCTGCAATTATTTTATAAACTGCCGCTTCGTTTTCGCAAAAAAGAAGGGCGCAAAGCATACTTTACTGAAATATTACACGCTGGCTATCGGCGTAATGATAATATCCAGCCTTTCTACGGCGGGAATGACCTTACTTCTGCCCGAGGGTGCGGCAACGGGACTTATAACCGTTGTCAAGGCGGCAATAGACACTCTGCTGTTTTTGCTTACCTTTACTCTTCAGCGTGAATGGGTTTTCGGAGGGAAAAAGAAAAAATGATAAAAGAAAACAAGAAAAAACAAAATCACCCCAAGAAGCCTTTCGGCTTCTCGGGGACCCCGATAAAAAAAGAGCGCTCCCGCGGCGTTAAGCTGTTCTGGTTCGCGGTGCGCCGCACGCTGGTTGCGCTCCTCGTGCTGTTGGCGTTCCTCGTGGGAAGCGTATACGCACTTGGCGTTACCCTTGCAAACGGACCCAGCGAATCCTTGAGAGATATGCTGGTGCTTTCCGCAAAGCAGGCATCCGCAACAAAGTGGCTGCCGGGGTTGTTTCTGGACGATGCGACCATTGAGCAGATAATGGAAAACAGCAAAAAGGTAACCGTTACCGAAATCGACATTGAGAGCTTTAAGCCCAAGCCTCCCGAGGGAGAGGATTTCGATGGCGAGGAATACGACGAATGGGCGAATTATCCCGACGGAGTGCGCCTTGAATATCTGCAGGGCTCTACCTACAGAGCGTACCTCACCGTGGTAAAGGACCCCTCCCGCGTGTTCGTGGGTGTGTGCGATAACATCGGCTACGCGGCGTACGGTATGCGTATTTTCGATATTGCAAAGAAATACGATGCTCAGGTAGTTATAAACGCAGGCGAATTCCCCGATAACGGCTCCAGCCCCGGAAACGTGCCTCTGGGAATAACCTATTCTCAGGGACAGTGCGTGTGGAACGATAATTTCGTCCGCACCTTTATCGGAATTGATAAAAATAATAAGCTCATCGTTAAAGAAGGCATGACCAAGGCGGAGGCGGAGCAGCTCGGCATACGTGACGGCGTTTGCTTCCAGAACGGAAACGTGCTTATAACCAACGAAAACGGCAAGGTTCAGCTTCATTACAGCGAAGGCAACGTAGGCGCGGCGCAGAGAACGGCTATCGGTCAGCGCGCAGACGGCACTATGCTCCTCGTCGTTACCGACGGACGAAGCGCGGCGAGCATCGGCGCATCCCGAAACGATATTATCGACCTTCTCGTTTCGCAGGGCGCGGTGGTTGCAGGTATGCTTGACGGCGGTACCTCATCCCTTATGTTTTATGAAAATTATATCGAGCAGTACAATATAGACGCTTCTACCCTTGACCAATACCAGCTTCAGGGTATAGTAAACAAGTACAAGGCGTTTATACCGCCCAGAACAATGCCCACCTACTTCGTAGTGGCAAAGAGCAACGCGGGGGAATAAGAAGATGGCTAACGTAAAAACAAAGAAATTCCCTTATTTTTATACCATACTTGCCCTTCTCGTCCTCGTGGGAGTGTGCTGTGTGGCGTACGGTCTTAATCTGCTTAAAAGCTGGATGACCGACTACGAGGCGTCCCGTCCCAAATACGTGGCGGAAAACGTGTTTAACGAATATTTTGCCGACCTTGACGTTGAGGCGTTCATAAAGGAGCAGGATTATACCATATCTCCCGCCGAGGAATTTGAGGACCTCGTTCGCTACGTTAAGGAGCAGATCGGCGACGGCGAGATAAAGTACAACGAAGCGGCAAGCGGATCCATTACCGGCGACGTGCTCAAGTACGTCGTAAGCGCGGGCGATTATAAGTTTGCCCAGTTCACCGTGGTGGATTCGGGCGAAAAGACGGAATACGGCAACCCCATATACGTCCTCGGCGAATACGATTTCTTTTATATGGTAGAGCATACCTCCGTAAAGATCGTCGCCCCCTCGGACGCCACCGTTACCGTTAACGGCTTTGAGCTGGATTCGACCTACGTGGTAAAGACGGAGGAGACCGAATCCTGCAACCATATGCCCTCCAAGATAATGCACAACGATAACCCCGTGGAGGGAATAAAGTATTCCACCTATTACCTTGACGGACTTCTTTACGATACCGACGATATCACCGTTACAGACAAATACGGTGACCCGTGCAAGGTAGAAAAGAACGAGGACGGCGTTTTCGTCGCTTCCATCAATTACAACGAATCGGTTGGCGAGCAGTTCGGCGCGACCGCCATGGCGTTTGCACAGGGATATGCCAAATGGGCGCAGGCGTGCGGCGGATTCGGCCCAATAAGCAAGCTGATGGACGCCAAGAGTTCACTTTACTACAAGGTGCAGACTCTGGAAAATTACTTCGTTCATTCCCACAGCAAGTGCGAATTTGTGGACGAAAAGATCTCCGAATATTACGAATACGGCGACGGCGTGGTGTCCTGCAGAGTGTCCTTTACCTGGAACGCAGTACGCTATAACGGCGCGCAGGCAACCGAGTATATCGATATGACGCTGTATTTCCACGAGGTAAACGGGGAATATAAGATCTATCATATGCTGACCCACTCCGACTTCACGGAACAGTAATTGGCGCTTGATAAAGAGCACCTCGAAAGAAAAAACGGCGAGTAATCGCCGTTTTTTTTAATGAGGAATGATGAATGAGAAATGAGAAATTATGGTAAAAATCCGCGTTACGCGGATTTTGGTTTTATTATTTTTTTGCGGGACGATGAGGATTTACCCCGCAAATGCCTGTCGGCATTTGTAGGGACCCCAAATCGGATATCGTCCCCTACGGTTTGTGCATAGACGCGGGTGTTCGATAATTGTAGGGGCTGACGTCCCCGTCAGCCCGCAAACTGTTCGCACGAAAATAACGTCTATATTGTAGGGAAGGGGCTCGTCCCCTTCCGCAAACTGTTCGCACTACACGATCGTCTGTGTATCACCCTTTGCGGGGTGAGTTACATACGCTCGTTGAGCGCGTTACATGCACCCTTACGGGTGCGTTACATGCCGCGTGCCGCGGCGTAAAGGTAAAAATCCGCGTGGCGGATTTTATGTTTTATTAACGGGACGATAAGGATATCGTCCCCTACGGTTTGTGCGTCGCCGTGGTGGTTTGAGAAAATTCAATTGATTTTTGCAACACCTTGCAAAAATCTACCGAAATTCCTCGTTTCTCGTTCCTCATTCCTCATTAAAAAAACGGCGATTACTCGCCGTTTTTTTATTTCGGGGTGATCTTTTAAACAGTTTCGCCAAGCATAGCTTCTGCGGCTTTTATTATCTCCTCACTATCCCCTATTCCGCCCATTATACGCGCAATTTCTTTAATTCTGCCTTCGCGGGAAAGGGATTTTACGTGGGTTTCGGTTCTGCCGAAGGAGGTGGTTTTGGATATGAGCAGATGTGTTTTTGCCAACGCCGCTATCTGCGCCGAATGGGTAACGCATATAACCTGCTTATTATCTCCCGCAAGGGCGCGCAGCCTCATACCGATGCGTGAGCTTGTGGCGCCTGAAATACCCGTATCCACCTCGTCGAATATCATGGTGCAGATATTTTCCGCCTTGGCGAGCACGCTTTTTACCGCCAGCATTATACGGGCACACTCACCGCCCGAGGCGATCTTCGCTACGGGACGTGGCTCCTCGCCCGCGTTGGCGGATATAAGGAACCGTGCGATATCCGTTCCGCCTGATGAAAGGGGAGTTTTTACAAACTCGGTAACGAAGGTAACCGACGGCATATCAAGGCCCGAAAGGATTTCCTTTATCTGCTTTTCCATTTTGTACGCGGCGTCAAGACGGGTATAATACAGCGTTTCGGCAAGTGAATACGCCTCTGCCTCTGCCTCTGCAAGTTCTTTTTGTATATCCTCGCGTCTTTCGTCGCTGTTGTCGATAAGGTCAAGCTCCTTTTCCGTTTCGGCAAGGAGTGAAATAAGCCCGCTCTCGTCGGTGCGGTACTTCCTTTTTAAGGACGAGATAAGGGAAAGCCTGCTTTCTATATCGTCAAGTGCTCTCTGGGGGTCACCCTCGGGATCGTCAGTATAAGCGGTTACCGAATCCGCAATATCCTCAAGCTCGATACGCAGTGAATTAAGCCTTTCGGAAAGCTCCTCCGCCTCGTGCACGTAATCGGAAAGGGTGCGCAAGGCCTGTTCCGCCTCCGCTATCAGCGTGGCGGCGCTTTCGTCCTTTTCGTAAAGAGAATAGTACGCGGTATGGGCGGAAACCACTATCTTTTCGCGGTTTACGAGAAGGTTCCGCTTTGCGGTAAGCTCCTCTTCCTCCCCTGCAGTTATCTTTGCCCGCTGCAGCTCCTTCAAGCGGAAGGAAAGGAGATCCTTTCTTTCCTCTTTATCGGACATATCCGTGTTTATACTCTCAAGCTCCTTGCGGAGTGAAAGCACTCTGCGGTATGCGGAAAGATATTTTTCTTTTTCCTTTCCGTTGCCCGCGTAAAGGTCAAGCAGCACGGGATGTATGCTTTCGTCGGCAAGACGGGTGGTGTCCTGCTGACCGTGAATATCTATAAGTAACGCCGATACGCTTCTTAATTTGCCTACGGGTGTAACTCTGCCGTTTATGCGGGAAACGCTTCTGCCGTCTGCGCCGATACGGCGGGAAATAAACAGGTTTCCCTCCTCGTCCGGCTCGATATCCATTTCGGCAAGGGCTTTTACGGTATCGTCGGAAAGCATACCGAAAACACCCTCCACCTCGGCGTAGTCTTCTCCCGTGCGGATAATGCTTTTATCACTCCGCGCGCCGCAAAGCAGGGCTATTGAATCTATGATAATACTTTTACCTGCGCCCGTTTCGCCGGTGAACACCGTCAGCCCCTCGGAAAAATCTATATCAAGCTGACGGATAAGGGCGACCGAGCGGATATGTAGTGAAAAAAGCATATCAGCCCGCTCCGATCTGCTCCTTTAATTTTACGCAGATACGGTGAGCGTCCTCCTCGTTTTTTGTTATAAGCACTATGGTATCGTCGCCGGCGATAGAGCCGAGGATACCCTCGAAATTCATTGCGTCAATGGTGATACAAGCGGCGGAAGCCATTGCCATATAGGTGCGGAGCACCACCAGATTCATAGCCTGATCCACGCTTTTTACCGTATCTGCAAGTATTTTTGCAAATTTGGTGGCAATATGCTCGGACGTAGGCAGTGTTGCGGAAACGTAGCGGTATCCGCCCTTGCCGTTGGCGGTCTTTACTATCTTAAGCTCGCGGATATCTCTTGAAACCGTCGCCTGAGTACATTCAAATCCGCTTGCACGGAGAAGAAGCAAAAGCTCCTCTTGGGTGTCCACGTCCCGAGTTTTTATAAGCTCCATTATTTTGGTCTGTCTTTTTATCTTCATTGTTTCGCTCCCTCTCAAATGTTGAATTTCTTATGGACTACCGAATAAAAGTTTCGGTTTTTAATGCGAAGTATCTTCGTGTGCCGCTCACTCTTGCGGATAACGGCGTAGTCCCCCGCGCAAAAATCAACGGGAGGCGCGGAATCTACGGTGATACAGGCGTTTTCTCCGCCGCGCACCTCGGCAGACACCATAAGCATACTGTCACCGGGGAAAACTATGGCGCGGGTTGACGCGGTGGGATGGGGACACACGGGTGTAACGGTAATGGATTCAAGGCTGGGATGTATTATAGGTCCGCCCGCCGAAAGAGAATATGCGGTACTGCCCGTGGGTGTGGCGAATATGAGTCCGTCCGCCGAATAATCGGAAACGTGGACCCCATCGGAATAAAGGTGGATATCCGCTATACGGGGAGACGCCCCGCGGGAGAACAGCACCTCGTTAAGCACCAGAAACTCCTCCTGCGTTCCGTTCCTTCTGCAAAGGGTTACGGCAAGAAGCATCAGCTCGTCTATAGTGTAATCGTCAGTCTTTAATTTTTGTAAAAGGTCGGTCTCCTCGGGCTCGATATCGTTGAGATAGCCCAGCGTTCCGCAGTTTATTCCAACTATGGGAATATCTGCCCGCGCGGCTATGGACGCGGCGCGGAGCACCGTTCCGTCACCGCCGATGGATATGATGACCTCGGGATTTTTTTCGGTAACCACCATGCCGATCTTCTCCAGCGTGTCCGCCACCTTCATGGCGGTGTACTGGGCCTCGGGCTTTAAGGTGTTTACAAGGAGCTGTGCGCGTTTCATCTAAACACTCCTTTCAAAAAGTGCAAGATATTCCGTGTTCCCGTCCCCGCCCAAAATGGGGGAAACGGCGGTTTTTATAAGCTTAAGTCCGTTTTCGGAGGCGATGCGGGTTATTTTTTCCATAACGAGGGCTTTTATCTTCCCGTCGGCATCCTTTACGATACCACCCTTGCCGATATTTTCCTTGCCCGCCTCAAACTGAGGCTTTATGAGGGAGATAAAATATCCCCTCTCAAGCACCCGCGCAACTGCGGGGTAAACGAGAGTCTGTGAAATAAAGGAAAGGTCGGTGGTAACTATATCGGGCGCAAAGGGAAGGTCGGATATATCAATATCCCTTGCGTTTACGCCTTCCATAACGGTGACGCGGGTGTCAAGCCTCAATCCTTCGTCAAGCTGATCCCGCCCTACGTCCAGAGCGATGACTGCGGCAGCCCCTCTTTGCAAAAGGCAATCCGTAAATCCGCCGGTGGAGGCGCCGAGGTCGAGAGCCTTTAAGCCCGTAACGTCGATATCAAAGATATTAAGTGCTTCCTCTAATTTCCTGCCTGCGCGGGAAACGAATTTGTCGGGGTCGGAAACAAGTATTTCCTCGTTTCCCGTTACCTCCGCACCCGCTTTTTTGACGGGTACGCCGTTTACGGTAACTCTGCCCGAATCTATATATTCCTTTGCCTTACTGCGGCTTTTTACAAAGCCCTTTTCCACTAAAAATATATCTATTCGCATAATTTCTGTGCAAGGGTGGTGGAATCTATACCCGCAAGGGTACGGAGCGTGCCGATATCGCCGTGAGGCAAAAAGTCTTCGGCGCCGCAGACGGTGACGCGTGCGCGTAACTGCTTTTCCGCGCACATGGCGGCAATGCTTTCGCCAAGACCGCCCTTTTTCATACCCTCCTCCGCCGTGACGATAACGCGGGCGTTTTTAAGAAGATGGGTTATATCGGGAAGGGGTTTTACGCGGATAAGACGTATAAGACGGACGTTTACGCCGTTGGCGTGGGCTATTTCGCAGGCGCGGTACGCCTCGGCGGATTCACTGCCCGTTGTGATAAGCACGTTGTATATAAATTCGCTCTGTCCGAAATCGGTTACTGCGTAGTCAAGGTCGGATACCGATTTGCTTTCGGGCACCCTTCCTCTGGGGTAGCGCACCACAGCGGGAGAATCAAGGTCGAGCGCCTGCTTCAGGCACACCTTCAGTTCGGTTTCCGTATAAGGGGACCATACCGTAAGGTTGGGTATGGAGTTTAAAAACGCAAGGTCAAACATACCGTGGTGGGTAGGTCCGTCGGACCCTACTATACCCGCACGGTCAAGTGCGATGACCACGGGCAGATTTTGAAGCGCCACGTCGTGTATAAGCTGATCGTAGGCTCTCTGTGAAAAGGTGGAGTACACCGCGAAAACGGGCTTCATACCCCCTGCCGCCAAGCCTGCGGCAAAGGTCATTGCGTGCTCCTCGGCAATGCCCACGTCAAAAAATCTGTGAGGGTACGCCCTTGCAAATCCGCCAAGCCCCGTGCCCGATTCCATTGCCGCGGTTATTGCGCAAATGCGGCTGTCGATGGACGCAAGACGGGCAAGAGTATCGCCGAACACGTCGGAATATGTTTTTCCGCTTTCCTTTATTTCGCCGCTCTCTCTGTCAAAGGGGGAAACTCCGTGGAAAAACGCGGGATTTTTCTCGGCAGGCGCATATCCGTTGCCCTTTTTGGTGCAAACGTGTATTACCGAGCATTTTCCGTCCGCCTTAGCTTCGCGGAGCACGTCCTCCATAGCGGAGATATCGTGCCCGTCAAGAGGACCGAAATAGTGCATACCCATCTGCTCGAAAAGGTTTTCGTGCACAAGATGGCGTTTTCCCCAATCCTTAAGGGAGCGGGCAATATCCACAAGCCCCGTTCCGATGACGGGAACGGCGGAAAACACCTTTTGAGTAAGCCGCTTAAAGGTAAAATACCTTTTGCTTACCCTTATTCGGGAAAGGAGCCGAGAGGTTGCGCCCACGTTGGGAGAGATGGACATACCGTTATCGTTGAGTATTATTATTAAATTATCGTAGGACGCGCAGTTGTTCAGCGCCTCGTAAGCCATTCCGCCCGTCAGCGCGCCGTCGCCTATAACGGCAACGGTGATATTGTCCCTGCCCGCCAGCTTGTCCGCCGCCGCAAAGCCTGCCGCCGCGGAAATGGAGGTGGAGGAATGTCCCGTGCCGAAGGGGTCGGCTTTGCTTTCGCTTCTCTTCTGGAAGCCCGAAAGTCCGCCGTACTTGCGTATGGTCTTTAAGTACTGCCGTCTGCCCGTAAGCATTTTGTGAACGTAGCTCTGATGGCTTACGTCAAAAATAATTCTGTCTTTAGGGCAATCGAAAACGCGGTGAAGTGCAATGGTAAGCTCCACCACGCCGAGGTTTGAGGCAAGGTGGCCGCCGTTTGCAGAGGTCACGTTTATAAGCTCGGACCGTATCTCCGCCGCAAGGATATTCAGTTGTTCTTTGGGCAGTGCCTTAATATCCACGGGGGTGGAAACGGTCTCAAGTATCATTTTTTGGTTTCTTTCTTATTTTTTAGTGAAAATGCAAAGGACCTTTGCGGCGGCAAGGGTTATCTGCCT
>JAGAKP010000011.1 GCA_017625615.1 Clostridia bacterium | reverse complement strand
TTCACGTAAACGGCAGATTAAAGCAGCTTGCTTTCCTGCCCTTTTATCACGTTTTCGGTCTCGTCGCCGTATATTTCTGGCACGCTTTTTATTGGAACACAATGGTATTTCCCAAGGATATGGCAGGGGATACTCTTATGAAGACCTGCCGCGCTCACGAGGTTACCCACGTTTTCGCCGTGCCCATGCTTTGGCACACTATCGAAAAGCAGGTCATGCGTGAGATAAACAACCGTGATGAGGCAACGAGAAAACGCTTTGAAAAGGGCGTGAATATCTGTCTCAAGGTTCAGAATATAAATCCCCGTCTGGGCAACTGGCTTTCCAGAAAGCTTATGACCGACGTTACCGATAAGCTCTTCGGCCCCACGGTGCGCTACTGTATCTCGGGCGGCAGCTACATAAAGGATTCCACCTTAAGACTGTTCTCCGCCATCGGCTATCCTCTCCATAACGGCTACGGTATGAGCGAGGTTGGCATAACCTCCACCGAGCTTCGCGATAAGCCCGATGAGCTTTTCCAGAACAGCATAGGCAGACCCTTTGCCTCAGTCGAATATAAGATAGACGAAAACGGAGTTCTTCTGGTAAAGGGCGCTTCCACCTGCAAGCGTATGCTTATAAACGGCGAAGAGATCGCCGTCGGAGAATGGTTCAATACCGGCGATATCGTCGAATGTATCGACAGAAACTATTATATCCGCGGCAGAAAGGGCGACGCAGTTATTTCCGAAAACGGCGAGAATATCAATCCCGACGTTATCGAGCAGACCTTCGACCTGCCCGACGCTATGGCGTATTCCGTTATCGGCTCGGGCGAAGGAAGCGATGAAAAGCTTTCTATGATCGTCCGTGTGAACCCTTATCTCAGCGGCGCAAAGCTTTCCGCTATGATCAATTATATCTATAAAACCAACGAAACTCTTCCTCTGCCCATGCAGATAAAGGCGTTCTATATCACCTACGATCCCATCTCCTCCGAAACCGCCATCAAGGTTGGCAGACAGTATCTCCGTAACGCTCTTGCACAGGGCAGCGTAAAGCTTATCCCCTTTAACGAGGTTACTTATAACGAGGAAAAGGGATTTGACGTAAACTCTCCTCTGGCAGATAAGGTACGTACCATCGCCGCTCCCATACTCGGCGTTGATAAGGAGCAGATCGGACCGGATACCCACGTTATGCACGAGCTGGGAGCCACCTCACTGCAGTATTTCTCCCTGCTTACCGAGCTTTCCAAGGAGTTCCCCTTCCTCGATTATTCGGATACCAACAATTATTTCTATACCTTGCGTGATTTCTGTGAATACATAGAAAGGCAGATATAACTTATGAAACAGGGTAAGCCCAACGGCTTTGTACGGGCGTTCGTGCAGGTAACGGGATTTGTTCCCACCCGCATCTTCCTCCGTCCCAAGCTTTATTATATGAACAAGGAATCTCAGGGAAAAAAGCTTCCCAAGCCTTGTATATTGATGTCAAACCACAAATCCTTAATGGATTTCGTGCTGTATATGAATATTTTCCCCTTCCGCACCCTTCGCTTTCTCATAGCGGAGGTAATGTTCAACAAGGGAAAAATGTTCAGTAAATTTCTTTTTTCCATCGGCGGTATTCTCGTTAACCGCGATACCCGCGATTTCTCCTTCGTGGGAGAATCTCTCAAGGTGTTGGATAAGGGCGGTACCATCGGTATTTTTCCCGAAGGTCGCCTGCCCGTTAACGGTCAGCCCTGGCCCTTTAAGCCCAGCGTGGTCTTCATCGCTCTCCGTACCGATGCACCCATCGTGCCTATGTATACCGACGGTGCGTATTCCTTCAAAAAGCGCGCCCGCGTTATGATCGGAGAAAAGATATATATCCGCGATTATTGCAAGGAAGAAAACCCTTCGCCCGAGGAAATAACCCGCTTGACACAGCTTCTTGAGGACAAGACCAACGAGCTGCGCCTTGAGCTTGAGCGCCGCGTGGAAACAGAAAATGGCAAAAAGTAAATTCACTTCGATTTTCAATATAAAGTATCTGCCCATGGATTACGGCAGAGCTCATTATTTTATATACCGTCTTTTAAAGGTCCGCACCCTTGGGCTTGACGGCAAAAAATACCGCCGCGGCTTTTCCGGCGGCGCAGTAATTGCCGCAAACCATACGGGCTTTTCCGATGCGGTAACGCTGGGCGGCTCCTTCTGGTACAGACGTGTGTTCTTCCTCGCTTCCGAGGAGGTTATGGCAAAGGGATTTCTTTCCTTTATGCTTAAGCTTATGGGCTGCATCAAGGTAGACCGTAATATCTCGGATATCGAAGCGATACGTTCTGCCGTGTCAGTTATCAAAAATGGACATACTCTTGCCGTTTTTCCGCAGGGAAGAATAGAAAAGACCGAAGAAGTGGCGGATATCAAATCGGGTGCAGTGCTCATCGCCCTTCAGAGCGGCGCGCCCATAATTCCCGTTTATTCAAGACCGCCTGCAAGCAAATTCTCCCGCAGGACCGTAGTGGTGGGCGAGCCTATCTGCTGCTCCGATTATTGCAAAAAGAAGTTCCCCTCCGTAACGGATATAAATAATATTTCCTCAATACTGCTTGAAAAGATCAACGAATGCCGTGATGCATACGAAAAAGGAGAAAAGAAATGACAACCTACCAACGCCTTGAAAAGGTGCTCAATTCCGTTTTTGAAGGGGAAATCGACCCCGGCGGAATAACCCTCCGGTCCAACCTGCGCGATGACGTGGGAATGAACTCCATAGGTATGCTTTATATGGTAATGGGACTTGAGGAGGAATTCGGTATAAAGTTCAAAAACACCGATTTTCCCGAGCTTAAAACGGTTGCAGACGTTGTCGCCTGCATAGAAGCAAAGCTGAAATGATCTGGAAGACCGTCTCTCCCTCACACGGTGATATAATACGCGTGCGGGTGTCCTTTTATTATCATTACGGCATCTATGCCGACGATGATACCGTCATACAGTTTGGACTCCCCGATAACAGCGGAACCCCCTCTGAGGATATTTCCGTTCTCGTAACCGATATAAACACCTTTTCCTGCGGCAAGCTGTGCGAAACGGGCGTGTGCGAAAAAAGCGAAAAGAAAAAACGCTTTTCGGGCGCAGAAACCGTATTGCGCGCAAAAAGCCGAATAGGGGAAAGGGGATACAATATTCTCGAAAACAACTGCGAGCATTTCGTATATTCCTGCGCCTTCGGTAAGGAGCATTCTTTTTTCGACAAATTCAAAAAATAAAAATATCCGGAAAAGCCTTTAACGCCTTTCCGGATATATTTTTTAGTGTGTGGTTATAAATTCCTTAACGGCGTTATCATAGCCCTCGGTATTGTTTATACGCAAATGGCTGTGACCGCCCTCAGGGAACCATACAAGCTTTTTGTCCTCGCTTCCACAAGCGGCAAAGAGCTTTTTGCTCTTTTCGGGAACGGTGTATATGTCCTTTTCACCGAATATAAACAGCACGGGTATCTTTACCTTGCCCACGTAGTTAAGGGGACATTTTTTCATAATATCCTGTCCCGTGTGCTTCTTCACCTGACGCATTACCATACCGCATACGGGGAAAACGGGATGTCCGTCCGCTATCATATGGTTCTTGAAGGTCTCATAGAAATTAACGTAACAGCCCTCGTTTACCATACCCTTAATGCACTGAGGCATATTTTCATCTGTAGCCGCAAAAATGGAAGTGCTTGCACCTACGCAAACGCCGTGAAGGTATATCTGCTTCATACCTTCCTTTTCGTTAAGATATCTCGCCCATGCGTTGGTGTCCTTTCCCTCGCATACGCCGAGAGTGCTGTAAGTACCCTCGCTGTTGCCGTGGCTTCTGGGGTCGGGAAGAAAAACGCTTACACCCATTTCGCCGTAAGGACGGGCGTAGTAATAGGAATACATAAGGCTTTCACATCTGCCGGGAAGGATTATAACGCACTTGTCCGTACCGAAATCGTACAATTCGCCTACCAGCTTAAGTCCGTCGTTTTCAATGCTTACCTCACGCATACGGTCCTTGTGTTCATCAGCCCACGCGCAGCCTACGTTCCACATTTCCAACTGCTCCTCGTTGGTAGGGCAGGAGCATTCTCTTTTCCATTTATCGGGTGAATTTCTCACCAACGTGTCCAAGTAAACCTTTTTTGAAATGGGAACGGTTATTTTAAGCATTACCGCCACGCCTATAATCGCGCTTAAAGCAATAACTCCCAAAGCAATGTAAAAGAATAGCAAATCGGTTTCCTCCGTCTTAATAAGTAATGTTGAAACAATTATAACATACTTTTTTAAATTTTCCACTATTAAATTAATAATTACCATATTTTTTTGTTGAAAAAACAAGAAATATGTGATATATTATTTACTGCTGAAAAAATATCTTGTACAGAAAGGTGTAATATTTTAAAATATGAACGATTTTGTTATTATTCCCGATAGCTCCTGCGACCTTCCCGCCGACCTTCGTCAGCGCTTCGATATACCCGATTATCTTCACGGCACCGTCTATTTTCCCGACGGACGCACCGAGTACGCAGATCTTGACTGGGGTATAATCTCGCCCGAGGAATTTTATAAATCCATGAGCGGAAGAAACATCCTTTACAAGACCTCCACCTTTACCGAGCAGGAGGGCTACGAGGTATACGAAAAATATCTCAAGCAGGGTAAGGATATACTCAGCATCTCTCTGTCCTCCGCACTTTCGGGTACTTACAGCCTCTGCCTCCGTATCGCAGAGGATCTTATGAAAAAATACCCCGGCAGAAAGATAATATGCATAGATTCTCTCCGTTACTCCACCTCTATGGCACTTCTCACCGTTTTGGCGGGACAAAAGCGTCAGGAGGGTGCAACTATCGAAGAAACTGCCGATTATATCAATAATCTCCGCGGTTGCATCCATCAGATGGGACCCATGGACGATCTCTTCTTCCTTGTAAAAACGGGCAGAATTTCCAATTTCAAGGCGCTCTTCGGCACCCTCGTGGGAGTAAATCCCATGGCGGATTTCAACGCAAAGGGACTTACAGAGGTTATCGTTAAATTCAAGGGCAAGCGCACCGCGCTTGACGCTACCGTCAAGTATATGAAGGAAACTATCGTAAACCCCGAGGAGAATATAGTTTTCGTTGCTCATTCAAACCGTCTTGCCGCCGCAGAGACTCTTGCCGAAATGATCCGCAAGGAGATAAACCCCAAGGAGGTCATCATCACTCACGTCGGTATGGCGTGCGGTCCCTCCATCGGCCCCGGCCTGTGCGCCGCATTTTACCTCGGTAAGCCTATTTCCGAAGGACTTGTTGAGGAAAAGGCAATTATGCAGAAAATAGCAGGTAAATAAGAAGGTATTTTAATGAAAAAATATGTTATCATCGGCGATTCCACTTGTGACTTGCCGAAGGATATACGTGAAAAATACGGTATCGAGTACGCCCAGATGAACTTTGTGGCTGACGGTATCGAGCATCGCTCCTCTTTGGATTGGGAGGAATATTCACCCAAGGAATATTACGACCTTATGCGCAACGGCGTGCTGGTAAAGACCACGCAGGTCCCCCGTGAGGAATTCGTTTCCGTGTTCTCTCATTGGGCAAAGCAGGGGTACGATATTTTGTACATAGCATGCTCGTCGGGACTTTCGGGCTCGGTGGGACTTGCAACGGTAGTCGCTGCAGAGCTCAAAGAGGAATATCCCGATATAAATATAATATGCGTAGATTCTCTTATCAGCTCTATCGGACAGGGTATGCTTCTCGTAAAAGCCGCCATGCTTCGCGCAGAGGGAAAAAGTATAGAGGAGACTGCCGCTTGGATAGAGGAAAATAAGCTGAAGGTAAACCAGTGCGGAACGGTTGATAGCCTTGAATATCTCCGCCGCGCAGGCAGAGTAACTGCCACAAGCGCATTCTTCGGTAATATTTTCGGCGTTAAGCCTCTTATCATTTCGGATATCAAAGGTCACAACTACGCATACCGCAAGGTAAAGGGTGCTTCAAACGCACGCAAAGAGGTGGCAAAGGATACCGTAGCCGCCGCCGAGGATATAGAAAACAACGTAGTATGTATTTCCCACGCGGATTGCTTGCAGGAAGCGGAAAAGCTGCGCGACGAAATACTTTCCTTGGCAAAATTCAAGGACGTTTATATAACCTATATAGGACCCGTAGTAGGAGCTTCCGTAGGACCGGGAACACTCATAACCTACGTTTACGGAAAAAAGGTAATTATCGAGGGGAAAGAATAAATTATAATGCAGACAACCCGAATTAACGGAAGAGACTTAAGACTTCTGTTGGAAAACGGTTATAAAAACCTAAAGCTGAATTCAGATACAATAAATAATCTCAACGTGTTTCCCGTACCCGACGGTGACACGGGCTCCAATATGACCAAGACCTTCGAGGGCGGCTTCGCCGTGCAGGATTGTGAAAGCGTAAGCGAGTTTATGAAGGGATTTTCAAAAAATACCCTTATGTCAGCCCGCGGCAATTCAGGCGTCATATTCTCCCAGTTCATCCGCGGCTTTGCCATCGGATGTGAAGAAAAGCAGGCGCTGTCTGTTTCCGACTTCGCGATCTCCTTTTCTTCGGGCGTAAAATACGCTTACCGCTCCGTCCTCAACCCCGTTGAGGGCACTATGCTCACCGTTATCAAGGACGGAGGCAAGCATATATCGAACAACTGCGAAAGATACTCGTCCTTTGAGGAATGCCTTGCAGATCTTTGCGCCGAAACGCGCCGTTCTCTTGCAAGCACGCCCGAGCTGCTGTCTGTTCTTAAGGAAGCGGGCGTCGTTGACAGCGGCGGAGCAGGTATGCTTTGCGTTTTTGAGGGAATGGAGGCGTACCTCCGCGGTGAGATTATCGAGGACAACAGCGTTTCTTCTATGGAGTTTTCGGCTTCTCTCAACGCTTCCTTCGATGCGGATTCCGTCTTCGAATATGGCTACTGCACCGAATATATACTCCTTTTGCTCAATTCTAAAACTGACGTTACTTCATTTGACCACACCGCCTTCGTGTCTGAGCTTGAAAAGCTTGGCGAATCCATCGTTTCCGTTTGCGACGGTGAGATAGTAAAGGTACATATCCACACCTTCGAGCCCAATAAGGCACTTGAATTGGGCTTGCGCTACGGCGAATTTTTGAACGTAAAAATCGAAAATATGTCCGTACAGCACAGTGAGACCGAGGTTAACTCCGCACAAAAGGAAAAGTATGCGGTAGTTGCCGTTGCTTCGGGCGACGGAATAAAATCCTATTTCAGCGAAATAGGCGTTACCGCCATCGTTGACGGGGGACAGACTCAAAATCCCTCTGCCGATGATTTTATAAAGACCTTCCGCAAGCTTAACGCGGAGCATATAATCGTCCTGCCCAATAACTCCAACGTATTCCTCACCGCGAAGCAGGCGGCGGAGATATATACGGATGCGGACGTGCTCGTGATACCCTCCCGCTCTATTGCGGAGGGATATTCAGCACTGTCTATGATGGACCTTTCTCTCGAAACCGTTGAGGCGGTTTCCGAAAGTATGACGAGCGGACTGGAATACGTAACCACCGGCTACGTCACCGTCGCCACCCGTGATACCTGCCTTTCGGGCGTTACCGTCCATAAGGGAGATTATATCGGACTTGATGACGATAACCTTCTCTGCGCTTGCCAAAACAAGCTTGCCGCAGTTACGGGACTTCTTGAAAAGCTCGATGATATCGACGATAAGCAGGTTATCACCGTGTTCTACGGCGCAGACGTCACCCATTCCGAGCTCGTACAGCTAAAGGAGCTGCTTGAAAGCTCATATCCTCTTATCGAGTGCGGCTACGTTCGCGGCGGTCAGGAAGTATACAGCTTTATTTTAGCAATTGAATAATTAAAAAACGGGAATGAGCTTTTGCTCATTCCCGTAGTACCTTATAAAGGATAAAAATATGAAAAAGATAGTAATAGATACCCTCGGCGGCGATAACGGCGCACTTCCTCTTTTGAAGGGAACTGCCGAATATATTAAAGCACACAACGATGTTTTTCCCGTCCTCGTCGGCGAAAAGACCGCGGTGGATGCCGTTATGTCAGAGTACGGTGTTTCCGCTGACCGATACGACGTAATAAATACAGCCGAGTTTATCGACAATAATCAAAACCCCATGTCCATCTTCGGCGGATGCGATAATTCCTCTATGGCACTTTCCTTGGAATATCTCCGCGATAACGACTGTGCGGGACTTATCTCCGCAGGCAATACCGGCGCCCTTCTGGTGGGCACCATTTGCCGTCTCGGACTTAATAAAGGTCTTCGCCGTCCCGCGCTTTCAACTGCACTTCCCGCAGTCGACGGTAGCTATATCTGTCTGGTGGATTGCGGCGCAAATGTGGACTGTACTCCCTCGGATCTCGTTCTTTTTGCAAAAATGGGAACAGCGTTTATGCAAAGCATGTATAATATTTCCCGTCCCCGCGTAGCAACTCTTTCTACCGGAGCGGAGGAGGGAAAGGGTAACTCATTAGTCAAGGAAGCCTACGAGAGCCTGAAAAATACCGACCTCAATTTTATCGGCAATCTTGAGGGAACGGACGTCCTTCTCAGCAAGGCAGACGTGCTGGTGTGCGACGGCTTTGCGGGGAATATAGTACTAAAAAACACCGAAGCATCGGGAAAAACTGCCGCAGTATTGGGTAAGCGTATTCTTGAAAATATAGATCCTTCTCTTGCGGAAAAGCTGTGCGCCGAGCTTACTCACGCCTTTGATTTTAACTCCCGCGGCGGTGCCACCTTCCTCGGTACCAAAAAAACGGTAGTAAAAATGCACGGTGCCGCAAACAGCAGCACCGCAGTGTCTTGTATTGAATTGGTCTTGCACCTTTCCGAAAGCGGATTTGATACCGCAGTGAAGCAGTCTCTCAGTTAAGTGCGTCCACGTGCTTGTGGAGATAGTACCGAACGGGCAAGCCCAGCAGCACGAAAATATTAAATGCAACGTACAAGGGAATTTGAGGAATGAATGAGGTAATCACAGCCGTCAGAAGAGCGTACAAAATATACCTCGCTACGGTGAACACCATCGTTCTTCCGCCGTCTCCCACGTGCACGCTTCTGAACAGCAGAAATTTGTTAAGCATATAGGTTACCAACGCAGCACCGAATCCCGCTGCCAAAATATATAAGCTGTCGTAGGGAGTTTCACTTACTATACCGCATACGAATACGGCGATCTGCGCAAGAATCGCAGATATTATGGACGCCTTTGCGGAGTTAAACAGCAATCTGTAAATACGCAGAGTATCCTTTACGGGGTTAAAGTGGGAAGAACGGTTGCCGTCTATGTATACCGCTTCAATATCCAACGTGGTAACGGGTATGGCTTGCTTTGCCGCATAGTACAG
This sequence comes from Clostridia bacterium, assembly GCA_017625615.1. GTDB lineage: Bacteria > Bacillota > Clostridia > Oscillospirales > CAG-382 > SFLA01. The sequence continues at coordinate 39,204 of JAGAKP010000011.1, read as the reverse complement.
CATATTCATTTCGTAATCGTACTTTTCGCCCTTTACCTGCAAAAGCCATTTTGCGTTTTCAACGGAAAATCCTCTCAGCCCCGATTGGTTATCCGAAAAATACTTACCCGTTGCTAATGTGTATATCACGCGGGAAAGATCGTTTCCGAACTTGCTTCTTGCGGGAATATTTCGGTTAAGCAGTCTTGTGGTCAGCACGAAGGTAGCGCCCTCGCGCAAAGCCTCTCTCACACGGAGGATATCCTTTACACGGTGCTGTCCGTCTGCGTCAGCAGTGATAAAAAAATCACACTCGGGACGGTTTTCGGAAATATATTTTATTCCCGTCTTTAACGCCCTGCCTTTTCCGCAGTTTTTCGTATGCTCAACTACCGTCGCGTATTGGGATGCGCGCTCAAAAATATCGGCGTATTCCTCTCCGCTTCCGTCGTTTACAATTACTGTGTCAAAGCCCTCTGCGTGCAGTTCCTTTACGAGAGCACACATTTCTTCATCCGGCTTGTACGCCGGTATCAGGACCGTTTCCTTCATATTAAAACTCCTCACTGCTTTTTAAGCAGCTTTATCAAAAAAATCGGTTATAAGCTTTATCAGCTCGGGATTGGCTTTTCCGTCCTCGCCGAACAGTATTTTACTGTGGGAATTTCCGTTTACGTCACCGTATCCTTTTATAAACGTTACGGTGTCCGTGTCAATTTCATCGGTATGGGAAATTATGGAAAATCTGTTTTCGGGAACAGTTTCGTCACCTGCCGAATGTATTACCAAAGCGGGCGTACCGGTGCTTTCAAGGACGTCTGCGGCATTTGCGTTTGCCGTGTCCGCACCGAACAGCATCACTTGGTAAAGCCACAGAAAGGGATAATTGGAATATACTATATTTCCCACAGCGTTGGCGGCAGGCATCATAACTCCCTCCATAGCACTGTTAATTCCGTTTACGGATGCAACGGCGGCAATATCGTGACCGTATATCTCAACACAGCATACAGCGTATCCGCCGCGGCTGTGCCCGAACAGAAAAATATCCTTGTAATCAAAGCCTTTATTGGCTTCTATATAGTCTAAAGCGGCATCGAGATCTGTAAGCATCTGCGGAAATCCCACGGCACTTTCTCCCTCGCTGTCACCGCATCCGGTGGGGTCGAAGATAAACACCCCGTATCCCTTTTCGCTAAAAGCCTTTACTTGCCATAAATAATCGTTAACGGTGGCGTTAAAGCCTATTGCGAACACGATTAGCCCTTGCTTTTCGCCGTTTTCGGCGGGGTATAGATACCCTTTAAGCCTGTAGCCGTCGGATAAAAATTCTTCTTCCGTTCTGCTTTCATTCAGCTTTTTCAGCTCTTCGGAAAGTGCTTCTTGCTCACCGTCGTATCTGGGAAAGCAAGCGTCGTATACTATTTTCGTGGTACCGAAGGAAATAAACACAAAGGTAATAAGGATAACAACGGTAATTGACAAGACCTTTTTTAAATTCCTTTTCTTATCTGTTGCCATTATTATCACCGCCTTTGCGCATAATATTTGTAAAATAACCCTTTACGGAGATATTAAAATGCTTTATACCCCTGTAAAAACCGCCGTTATCGGCGAAGATGAGTTCACTTCCCGTATAGCAGAGGTGGAAAATATCCTTTCCGCATACGTTGATAAGGGCTTTACACCCTCCTTTGACGGAATACGCTTGTCTTACCGAAACTATCTCGTTAAGGACGCCGTAGGAAGCATCGTCATCGTTCACGGCTTTACCGAATACTGTGAAAAATATACCGAGCTCGTCTGGTATTTTATGAACGCGGGCTATAACGTCTTTACCTACGACCACCGCGGTCACGGCTTTTCCGACCGTCAGGTGGAGGGCTACGAGCTTGCCCACGTAAACCGCTTTGAGGATTACGTTTCTGACCTTGAGCATTTTGTAAATAACGTGGTCATACCCAGGGGCGGAAAAGATAATATAAATATTTTTTCCCATTCAATGGGCGGAAGCATCACAGCTTTGTATCTTATGCGTTGCGGCAATACCGTTTCCCGCGCAGTGCTCTCTTCTCCCATGGTCGTTCCATATACGCAAGGCTGTCCCGTTTGGGTTTTAAAATGCCTGCTTATTCAGGAGGGGACCTTAAAGGGCTGGGATAAAAGGTTTAAATACGCCTCGGAATTCAACCCCGACCACCCCTTTGATAAAAGCCACGATACAAGCTATCCCCGCTTCAGACACAATCTTGACGTGCGTATAAGCGAGGTGCGGTATCAGACCTCAGCCTCCACAAACCGCTGGATGTACGAGGCTGTTACCGTAGGCAGAAAAATGCTTTCCAAAAAGGGAATAAAGGCTATACGCGCAAAGACCGTCATTATCAATTCCACAGACGATACCGTAGTTCGTCCCAAGCCGCAGGAGGCTCTTGCGCGCCGTTTGGGGTGTGAATTTTACAGTATTGAGGGCGCAAAGCATTCCGCTTTTATCTGCGCTTCGCCAAGTCTTGAAAAATACCTTGAAAAGGTGCTCGCCTTCTTAAAGTCATAAAAGTTCACAGTAAATTATATATTACAATAAAATTAATAAAAAATCAATACAAATATAAATTTGGTATAATTTTGTCTTAATTTGTTTAAAAAGCTCTTGAAAAATCGGGCGTTATATTATATACTTAAATCAGTAAAGGAGGATGTATATGGATAATAACGCTCCCGTTACCGGCACAACCAAGGTAACTCCCGTTACAGTTTTGGTTCTCGGCATCGTGGCCGCCGCCCTTTCGTATAAAGGCGTTTCCGTTGCCGGTATCATAGTCGGCTGTATCGCCGCCAAAAAGGTAAAGGAATATCTCTCGCAGAATAACGGTGAGACCTGTACGATGGTTATGATAGGCAGCATCCTTTCCAAGGTAGGAATTTACTTGGGAATCGGAGTAACCGTTATGTACGCAGTGTATTGCGCATACTTCTCAGTCTTTTATATCGGATATTTCGCCATTATTATCGGTTATTTCGGCGCCTTTTTCACTGCGCTGTTTGAGGGACTTTCGAATTATACCGATTTCCTTCTTCCCGTTCTTTTTAATCTGTAAAAATTTTTTTGGAGGATATATTTATCATGGACAACAATTTTGAATCCACTTCTAAAAGCTCTGTTTCGCCTTCCAGCGTGTTGGTGTTCGGTATTCTGTCTCTCGCTCTTCCCTTTCCCATAGTAGGTCTTATTTTTGCTATTATCGCACGCAAAAAGGCAACGACCTTCATAGAGGAAACGGGTACAACTTGCGGTCAGGTAAACGCTGGTAAAATTCTTGCTACCATCGGTCTTATTCTGAATATTATCAGCTTAGTAAGCGCAGTTGGCGGCTTACTGTCCTACGTAATCGGAATTATAATCGGTCTTATGGGTATGTCTTATTCTCAGTACATGCTTCCTCTCCTCTTCATGCTTTAATCCAAATAATAACAAAAATCCCGCATGTTATGCGGGATTTTTCTATTCTGTTACCGTTTGCGCGGCTTTAAGTATTCCGTATTTACCGCTTTCGTAGGTCAGTCCGCCCTGCAGATAAGCAATATATGGCTCTCTTACGGGACCGTCGCAGGAAAGCTCGATGGAGGAGCCCTGCGTAAAGGCGCCCGCCGCCATAATAACTCTGTCGTTGTAGCCGGGCATCTCCCAGGGCACGGGAGCTACGTGTGCATCCACGGGACTTCCTGCCTGTATGCCTTGACAGAATTTAACCAAAGCATCCTCGCTTCCCAGTGTGAAGGTCTGAATAATATCGGATCTCTTTTCGTCGTACTTCGGAGATACGGTAAATCCAAGCTTTTCAAACATACGCGCGGCAAAGACTGCCGTCTTTACAGCCTGCGCTACGGTGTGAGGCGCATAGAAAAGACCCTTTATAATGCTTTTTGTCTGCCCCAGCGAAGCGCCGCACTCAAGTCCCACGCCAACGGTCGAATATCTGTACGAAGCAAGCTCGACAGCTCTTGCCGTTCCTACGAGATATCCGCCTGATTCGGCAATACCGCCGCCTGCGTTTTTGATAAGAGAACCCACCAATAGGTCAGCCTTGGGCTCTTTTTCCTCGGTAAATGCACCGTAGCAGTTGTCTACCATCACGTATGCGTCCGAGCATTCCCGCACGGTGTCACATATAAGATCGATATCCTTTACCGTCAGCGTTCGTCTTGCAGAATATCCCTTACTGCGCTGTACGAATACTACCTTAATGCTCTTGTCCTCGGCAAGGGCGTTTTTTATCCTTTGAATATCGGGATACCCCTTTTCGTCAAGGTCAATCTGCTTGTAATTTACGCCGAAATCTGCCAGAGAGCCGTCACCCGTCTTGCCGGAAATACCGATAACTCCGTCAAGGGTATCGTAAGGCTTGCCTGCAACGGAAAGCAGAGTGTCACCGGGACGCAGCAAAGCGTACAAGCCTATTGAAAGGGCTTGCGTGCCGTTTATTATGCTGTGGCGTGCAAAGCCCGCCTCCGCGCCGAAAGCGTCTGCAAACATCTTGTCGCACAGATCTCTGCCGTCATCGTTATAGCCGTAACCGCTGGTGGGCACGAAATGTCTGTCAGAAAGCCGGTTATCCGCAAAAACCTTCATTACCTTTTGGGTGTTTATAAAGGCAATTCTGTCAATATATTCAAATTGCTCCTTGCAGTCCTTTTCGCATTCCTGCGCTAATTTTAAAATGTGTTCGGAAAACATATTTTTTTAAAATCCTTCTTTTATTATTGCCGCAAGCAGATCTCTGCAAGCGTTGAGGTCAGCCGTATCCACCGTTTCAACGGGAGTGTGAATATATCTTGTAGGAATGGAAATACATCCCGTGTACGCACCTGCACAAGCGGTCTGCATGGAGGAAGTGTCCGTTCCGCCCGCAGTAAGCACCTCGTACTGATGCTTTATACCGTGCTTTTCGGAAAGCTCGGTCATACGGTTGATCACCACGCGGGAGCATATAACCGATGAATCCTTTATTTTTATAGCCGCACCGTCACCAAGCTTTACCGTCATTTTGGGACCGCCTATCATATCTCCCGTATGGGTTACGTCCAGTGCGATTCCGTATGTGGGCGCAATACCGAAGGCGGCGGGCTTGCTTCCTCTGCAGCCAACCTCCTCCTGAACTGTGAATACGTAGTAGGTATCGTATGCGGGTGTGTCAACGGTCTTTGCCGCCTCAACGGTAATAGCGCAGGCAATACGGTCGTCAAAGGCCTTTGCCGCAATGCGGTTGTTCATAAGACGGGTTATTCTCTGCTCCAAAGCGCATACGTCACCGATATTTACCTTCTTTTCGGCTTGCGCCTTGTTTCTTGCGCCGATATCCACAACCATGCTCTTTACGGAAATATCTTCCTTTTTCGCACCCATATCCAGAACGATAATACCCTTGGTTCCGTTTGCGAATACTACGGAACCGTAAGATGACGCCACCGCGTTTATACCGCCGATATTTGTCACGCGGATAAGACCGCTTTCTTCAATGTAAGTGACCATAAATCCGATCTCGTCCATGTGGGAGGCGATCATAAGTCTTTTTGAGTTGTCCGCGCCCTTTTTGAATGCGATAACGTTGCCCATAGGGTCAATTTCCACACTGTCGCAGTAGGGCGCGATATCTGCGGAAATAATTTCAGCAAGTGCGTGTTCGTTTCCCGAAACCGAGAAAGCGGATATATATTTTTTAACTGTACCGTACATTATTCATAACTCCTGTCTGTAAGTGCCTTTAAAAGCTTTACTACGCTGTCCATATCCTCTTCCTTGCAAACGCAGGCAGGGGAGTGGATATATCTGGTCGGCGCGGAAAGGGCGACTACCTTTGCTCCCGTCAGCGCGACCTGAAACATTCTCGAATCGTTACTTCCGGTGGCGAGCCGCTTTATCTGGTATTTAATACCGTTTTCTTTTGCCGTTTCAACTGCTGTTGCGGTAAATTCTCTGTCGTATATGGTGCCGCCGTCCTTTACGGATATCACCGCGCCCTCTCCTAACGTGCAGGGAGACATATGCGGGGGAGTTATACCCTCCTCACCTGCGGCGGTGGCTTCACAGATTATAGCGTAATCCGCACCCAGTCTGTATGCGGCAGTCTGAGCGCCTCTGCTGCCAACCTCCTCTGCAACTGTAAATGCAAAGTAGGTATCGTATTCGATTTCACCGCGTATTATTTCCACCAAAGCGGCACAGCCGAATCTGTCGTCAACGGCCTTTGACGTTACGTATCCGTTCTCGTATTTGAAGTTGGGACGGAACACCGCACAGTCGCCTATATCGGCGTATTTCACAGCGTCAGCCTTGTCGTTTGCGCCGATATCCATATAAAGCTGGTTTACGGGCGGACAAACTCCTCTTTCCTCGGGCTTTTGGTTATGTATCGCCTTTGAACCGATAACTGCGGGAATCTGCTGCTCACCCAAAACCATATACTTTCCGCACAAGTCCTTGGATTCGATTCCGCCTATAGTGCCGAAGTGAAGCAGTCCCTCGGGCGTAACGTAGTCGACCATCACGCCGACCTCGTCCATGTGAGCGCACAGCACCAGCTTGTTACTGCGGGGATTTTTTCCTCGCTTAAAGCAAATAAGGTTGCCTATTTTGTCCGTTTCGTATTCACAGTATCCGTCAATATCCGCAATAATATTACGGCGTATCTCGTCCTCCATTCCCGAAGGACCGAAGGTATCACAGTATTTCTTTAATCTTTCAAGCATTTTCCTGTACCTCCTTTTCCGTAATAACTGCCTTCAGAAGCTCAGCCGCACTTTCCACGTCGCGTAGCGATATTACCTCCGTATAAGTGTGCATACTGCGCAGAGGGATCGATATCAGCGCGGCGGGAACACCCTCTCTTACAAGTGCAAGGGCGTGTGCGTCCGTGCCGGTGTGGCTGGGCTCACCGAGAAGCTGATATTTGATTCCGTTCTTCTTGGCGGTATTAATAATTTTTTTGGTAAACCTTCTGTCGGTGGTGGCGGAATAGGATACGGTACAGCCTTCGCCGAGAATACAGTCGCTTCTCCACTGAGGCATATCGGGTCCGTACGCACCGCAAACATCCAGAGCAATGGCGTAATCGGGGTCAACGTACCATCCGCCCGTCCGCGCGCCTATGTAGCCTACCTCTTCGCCGCCCGCAAAATGGGCGTAAATATCGTATTCAAGCTCTTCGTCCGCAAGCTTTTGGATAGCAAGCAGTATTGCGGCAATGCATATCTTGTCGTCCATCTGAGGTGAAGCCATCTTATCGTTCTTAAGCAAAACGGGCTGTGCCTTAAAGGTGACGGGCGTTCCGATAGGCACCCTTTTCTTTAATTCCTCTTCATCAAGACAGGTGCTTACGGAAAGCGCCTCCAGCTTAATGGGCGCATCGCTCTTTTCGCCTTGGCGCAGATGAGGGGATACGGAAGAGAATACGCCCTCTATCACACCGTCGGGGCAGTGAATATATACCTCGTTTGCGCAAAGCACGCGGGTGTCAATACCGCCTACTGCGGCAACCTTCAAAAATCCTTTTCCGCCGTATCCGTTTACCACGAATCCGATCTGGTCAAGGTGAGCGTCAAGCAACAGCTTTTTTGCTTCTTTCTTTTTACTTTTCTTAATTCCTATAAAGCTTCCCGTGGGAAGTGTGACGGTCTCGTCAAATAAACCGCCGCATATTTTCTTCAGCCCTTCAAACGCCATGTCCTCGTTACCGGATACACTTGGCAGTGCCGATAACTCGCAGGCGAGGCTGTATAAGTTTTCCATATATGCGCTCCTTTTCCTCAATTTTAAGCAATGTAAAGCAGGTGTTATAATACCGTTCCGATATAGCAACGTGTGATGTAAGGATATATTACGCTTCCGTTCACTTGGTGCTTTTCAAATACCGTTTCAAGGGCATTTGTGTATTCGGCATACTGTATGTCGGTTTCCTTCGGCGCGTAGGACGAGGACAGACTTCGAGCGATAAAAGTATCCCGATCGTATACAAGACTGTTATCAAACTCCCTCACTTCGTATTCACCGTCGAAGAAATCCTTAAAGCTTTCCTTTGAAAAATCCATTCCGTTGGAAGAGCCCTTGAAGTTGGGACAGAATATCTTATTTACCGCAAAATTATCCTTTATAACCTCGCTCTTTAAATCTCTGTCGTTCCACACAAGCAAAACCTTTCCGCTTGGCTTTAATATTCTCTTGCATTCTTTCTTGAAGCTTGCTCTGTCAAACCAATGAAAGGCTTGGGCAACCGTGATAAGATCAACGGAGCTTTCGGAAAGGGACGTGTCCTCCGCAGCAGCGTTTACAGACGAAATATTCGAATAAAGACTGAGTTTGTCCTTTGCTTTATTCCTCATATCTTCATTTGGCTCCACTGCAAAAACCATTTTTGCAAAAGGGGAGAGCTGAGCGGTAAAAATTCCGGTTCCCGATCCGATATCCGCAACCGTTTTGTCTTTATCAATTATACTTTTCGATACGAGGTACAAAAACAATTCTTCCGGATAACTCGGACGCGCCTTGGCGTATACGCTTCCTTTTTTATCAAATTTATTCGTGTTCATTTGCCTTATTCTTTAACCTTGCTGTAATAAACGACTCCCGTGTACGTTCCGTCACCATTAAGGCGTCGGTTGGCAATATAACCGTCTTTTTTAAAGCCCGCCTTCTCCATAACTCGGTATGATTGTCTGTTAAGCTCGTTGCAGGAGCACTCTACCAGGTAATATCCGCCGTCATTTAACAAATGCTCCGAAACAGCCTTCAAAGCCTCTGCGGCATAGCCGTTGCCCCAGTAATTGTAACGTACCGTATAACCTACGTTGCAGTAATTGTGTTTTTTTACTACCGTGTTCACGTCGATATTGCCGACGACTTCGCCTGTGGATTTCAGCTCAATGACCCACCGTTCGTACTTGGATTCATCGGCGTCAGATATCCACTTTCGTATGCACTCCAATTCCTCTTCCTTTGTCAGCTTCGGAAATTTAATATATTTTGCCAATCTTTCATCTGTTATGATCTCATAAATAGATTCCAGATCGCTTTCTCTGTATCTTCTTAAAATTAGTCTGTCGGTCTCTATTCTCGGACTTAACATTTTTTCACTTCCTTGCTATTACAGCTCCATTACGCAGCTTTTAAAGATATTACCGCGCTCCTCAAAGTTTCTGAACATATCAAAGCTTGCGGCGGCAGGGGATAGGATCACGTTGTCCCCGTCCTGCGCAATACTTTTTGCCATATCCACCGCCTGCTTCATATCGGTTGCGCGCATTATCGTGCCCTCGTAACCGCAATCATCAAGCACCTTTTGTATCTTGTCTGCGGTAGCACCCATGAGCACGCACCCTTTTACCTTTCTTGTGAAAAGCTCACCCAATGGCTCGAGGGGAATATTCTTATCATAGCCTCCCGCGATAACGATAACCTTTTCCTTAAAGGCGTTGCAGGCGGCGGCAGTGCGGGTGGGACTTGAATCTATGGAGGAGTTGTAATATTTTACTCCGTTCACAGTTCTTACAAGCTCACAGCGGTGCTCAACTCCGCCGAAGGTGGTGGCAACTCTTTTTATGGCTTCCGCATCCACCTCGTCTGCCGTTGCGGCAATGGCGGTGCAGTAATTGTAGCGGTTGTGAATACCGGGAATAAGTATATCCTCACCGCGTATTATCTTTTCACCGTTACGGTATATGTACTCTCCGTCAAAGCATACGCCCTTTTCTATTCTTTCCTTGCAGGAAACGGGCACTATCTCCCGCTCGTCAGCAATGGACGCGGTGTACTCATTATCTATATTTGCAATAATTTTCGTGTTTTCGTTAAAGCGGTATATGTTTTTCTTGGAATCGAAATATTCGTCCATATCCTTGTGCCAATCCAAGTGGTTCGGCGAAAGATTGGTAAGCACGGCAACGTCAGGCGAATGCTTCATCTTCATAAGCTGAAAGCTGGAGCATTCCATGACCACGCAGTCATCGGGCGAGATCTCGTCAAGACATTTAAAGAGGTTTTTTCCGATATTACCGCCCAGCCATACCTTTTTACCGCTTGCCTCAAGCAGCTTTGCTATCAGGGTAGTTGTGGTCGTCTTTCCGTCGCTTCCCGTAATACCGTAGGTCTTGCAGGGGCAAAGGGATAAAAACTCGTTAAGCTCGGTGGTAAGCACCGTACCCTTTTCCTGCGCGCCAAGAAGCTCTTCCTTGTCGGGACGTACTGCGGGCGCCAGAAACAGCAGTTCCTCGTTTATGTCCTTAAGATAATCCTTTCCCGTAAGATATCTGATATCCAAGCCCTCAAGCTGCTCTATACCGTATATTTTGTCCTTGTCCTTCATGTCGCGGACGGTAACCGAAGCACCCGATCTGCAAAAGGCCTGTATAATGGGAATGTTGCTTATACCCACTCCCACAAATCCGACGGGTCTGTTTACGTATTTCGATGTATATTCTTTTAGCATAATTCATATCTCCGTTTCTTGAATACATTATAATATATCCGAAAATTTATTTCAACCGTTTGACAAATATATTTTTATATGTTATCATTATCTGCAACCGTTTTGAACAATCGCGCGGTAACATACCGAAAGGTCTTACCGTGAGGAAAGTCCGGGCTTCACAGAGCAGGATAACGGATAACATCCGCCGAAGGCGACTTCCGGGCCAGTGCAACAGAAATAAACCGCCTGATATTTCAGGTAAGGATGGAAAGGCGAGGTAAGAGCTCACCGGTGTGTCGGAGACGGCACAGCCCTGTAAACCCTATCCGAAGCAACACCCTACCGGGCGTTAATGCTTGCTCGGCAGCCCAACTGGGTGGCAAGAGGTGTGTGGCAACATACATCCCAGATAGATGATTGTTCACGACAGAACCCGGCTTACAGAAGCGGTTGCGGCACGCTATATGCGTGCCTTTTTTATTTGGCGGGAAAAAGAAATTTGTTGACAACGGGCAAGTTATAGGATATAATAATAACAGTAAATTCAGAGAGGGTATACAAGTGCTCATACAGCTTGAACAGTCAAAGCAGACCATACGCGAGCTTGAGGCAGGTATAAAGGAATTGGGCGCATCTATCAAGGTAGATGAGCTTAAGACCGAGGTTGCCGCGCTTGAGGAACAAGTCAACGCTCCCGATTTCTGGTCGAACGCAGAAAATTCCCAAAAGGTACTCCGCGCTATGAAGCAGCGCAAGGGACTTTTGGATAAATATCTTTCCCTTGTCAATTCTTTTGATAACGTGTCACAGCTTGTCGATATGGCTATCGAGGAAGAGGACGAGGATATGGCGGAGGAGATACTTTCCGAGCTTGCCGCCGTTTCCGAGGAATACGAAAGACAAAAAATAGATATCCTTCTTTCCGGCGAATACGACGGAAACAACGCCATTCTCTCCATCCATCCCGGCGCAGGCGGAACGGAGGCGCAGGATTGGGCGGAAATGCTTTACAGAATGTATTGCCGCTACGGCGAGCGTAAAAAGTTCAAGGTCAAGGTGCTTGATTATCTTGACGGAGACGAAGCAGGCATAAAAAGCGTTTCCATCCTCGTTTCGGGCGAGAACGCATACGGATATTTAAAGAGTGAATCGGGCGTACATCGTTTGGTACGCGTTTCTCCCTTCGATTCATCGGGAAGAAGACATACTTCCTTCGCTTCCGTTGAGGTAATGCCCGAATTTAACGACGAAATAAAGATCGAGATAAACGAAGCCGACCTTAAGATCGACACTCACCGCGCTTCCGGTGCGGGAGGACAGCACGTCAACAAGACCGACTCCGCTATCCGTATCACACATATCCCCACGGGAATAGTCGTCGGCTGTCAGACGGAGCGCAGTCAGGTGCAGAACCGCGAAACTGCAATGCGTATGCTCAAGAGTAAGCTGCTTGAGATAAAAGAGCGTGAGCATCTTGAGAAGATCGACGATATCGTGGGCACCAAAATGAACATCGAGTGGGGCTCCCAGATACGCTCCTACGTGTTTATGCCTTACACTCTCGTAAAGGACAACCGCACGGGCTGTGAAACGGGTAATATTTCCGCCGTTATGGACGGGGAAATAGATGAATTTATCAACGCATATTTAAAATATAAATGCCAACAATAACCATAAACGGAGGGTAAAACATGAAAAACAAGAAACAGGTATTCGGAATTGCTTTTGTTGCTCAGGCAGTGACCTGCCTCGTGCTCAGCATCATTCTTTGGAACAAAAATAAGGTTTTGGCAAGAACCTTTGCCGTAGTATCCGCTCTCGGCGGCGTTGCGGGAACTTATTTCCTCCTTTCTGACAGAATTCAGAAAAAGCTTGCAAGCTGCTTCAGTGATACCGACGAGGTCGACGACGATTTTGAGGATTTCGACGTTTGCGAAGACGATATCCTTTGCACCTTTGAGGGCGAAGAAGACGATATGGACCCCATGCCTATCGTTTAATATTCAATTCCACACCACTGCGGACGGACAGAAAACTGTCCGTCCTTTACTTTTCACTTAACGATTGTACCCTTTCACCTCAGAATTGATTGATTCTGCCGCAGTATTCGTGTTATAATCTTTTCACCCATTTTTTCGCCGAGGGAGGAATATAGCTTGATCGAACTAAAAAATATATCCAAAACCTTCAAGGTTGCAAAGCGCAGTGCGGGCTTTACCGAAGCCGTTAAAGGTCTGTTCAAAAAGGATTACACCTATATAAACGCCCTTCAGGACGTTTCCTTTACCATTAACGACGGTGAGATGGTTGGCTACATAGGACCCAACGGCGCAGGCAAAAGCAGTACCATAAAAATTATGAGCGGCGTACTCACCCCCGATAGCGGCGAGTGTATCATAAACGGACGCACGCCCTGGAAGGACCGCGTTTCCCACGTCAGGGATATCGGCGTGGTCTTCGGACAGCGGTCACAGCTTTGGTGGGACGTTCCCGTTATCGACAGCTTTGAGCTCATACGGGATATTTACAAGGTGGATAAAAGCGAGTACAAAAAAACTCTCTCAAGCCTTACCGAGCTTCTGGACATCGGCGAGATAGTAAAAACTCCCGCCCGTCAGCTTTCCTTGGGACAGCGTATGCGTTGCGAAATCGCGGCGTCACTGCTTCACAACCCGAAGATACTGTTTTTGGACGAGCCTACCATCGGTCTTGACGCCGTGTCAAAAATCGCAGTACGTGAGTTTATAAAGACCGTCAACCGCGAAAACAAGACCACGGTAATACTTACTACCCATGATATGCAGGATATCGAAGCCCTTACCGAGCGCATTCTCCTTATCGGAAAAGGGCGGATCTTGCTTGACGGCTCCCTTTCACAGCTTAAAAAGCGTAATTCCACCCACAAGACCGTCACTGTGGATTATACGGGCGCGTCTCTTCCCGCTTTGGAAAACGCCGTCGTCGTAAAGGATCTTAACGGCCACGGCGAGATCGTAATAGATACCGCCATAGTCACCGTTTCGCAGATAATATCCGTGATATCCGCTGCCGTGGAGGTAAAGGATATTTCCGTGGTAGGTGAGACCGTAGACGAAACCGTGGTTTCTTTGTATAAGGAATTTGAGATATGAGAAAATACTTATCCTTTTTCCGCATCCGTTTTATTGCGGGACCTCAGTACCGCGCCGCCGCTTGGGCGGGAATCGCCACCCAGTTTGCTTGGGGCGGTATGAATATACTTATGTTCCGCGCCTTTTACGAAAGCGGTCAGAATTCCTTTCCCATGCCGTTTTCTTCACTTTCAAGCTATATCTGGCTTCAGCAAGCCTTTCTCGCACTGTTTATGGCGTGGTTTTTCGATTCGGAAATATTCGATAGCATAGTTTCCGGCAATATAGCCTATGAATTGTGCCGTCCTTGCGATATCTACGGAATGTGGTTTACAAAAAATCTTGCCATTCGTATTTCCCGCGCGGTGCTCCGCTGTATGCCCATACTTATCTTTGCATTTCTTCTTCCAAAGCCTTATTGCCTTTCTCTGCCTGCAGATCTTCTTTCCGCCGTGCTGTTTGGTGTTTCCACGGTGCTGGGACTTTTGGTAATAGTTTCCTTCTCAATGCTCATATACATTTCCGCCTTTTATACCGTGTCTCCTATGGGCGTGAGAATACTTGCTACCTCGGTAATCGAGTTTTTCGCAGGCGCGCTTATACCGATCCCGTTTTTCCCCCAGTGGCTTCAGCCCTTTATTTACGCGTTGCCCTTCGCGTCGATGCAAAACACACCCTTCCTCATTTATACGGGCTTTTTAAGCGGTTGGGAAGCGGTAAAAAGCATCGGACTTCAGCTGATCTGGTTTATAATTCTTTTTGTGCTGGGACAGCTTTTGATAAAGCACGCCATAAAAAAAGTCGTGGTGCAGGGGGGTTAAGGTATGAAGCTTTATTTTAAGTATATGGGAATGATATTATAGACTCAAATGCAGTACAAGGCGTCCTTTTTTATGACTGCATTAGGTCAGTTCCTCATTTCCTTCACCACCTTTATCGGAATGTATTTTATGCTTTCCCGCTTCAATTCGGTAAAAGGCTTTTCTCTTTCGGAAATTCTCATTTGCTTTTCCATCGTTCTTATGGCTTTTTCAATTACCGAATGCTTCGCCCGCGGCTTTGACGTTTTTCCCCGTCTCATCCGCAGCGGCGATCTTGACCGTATCATCGTCCGTCCCCGCGGAATAGTCTTTCAGGTGCTTACCTCCAATATGGAGTTTTCCCGTGTCGGCAGACTGCTTCAGGCGGTAATTATGCTTGCCTACGCCATCCCCGCATGCGGTGTTCAGTGGACCTGGGATAAGGTGCTTACTCTTGCTTTAATGCTCTTCGGCGGTGTCGCCGTCTTTACCGCTCTTTTCATTTTGTATGCGGGAATCAGCTTTTTCACCATCGAGGGCTTGGAGTTTATGAATATCTTTACAGACGGCTCCCGCGAATTCGGCAAATACCCTCTTTCCGTCTACGGGGAAGGTATGCTTAAAATATATACCTTCGTCGTTCCCATCGCATTGTTTCAGTATTATCCCTTTTTGTATCTCGTCGGCAGGTCGGATAATTTGTGGTACGCTTTTCTCCCTCTGTTGGCGGCTCTGTTTATTATCCCGTGCTATCTCTTCTTCCGTTTCGGATTAAGAAAATACAAATCCACG
Source organism: Clostridia bacterium (assembly GCA_017625615.1). Taxonomy (GTDB): domain Bacteria; phylum Bacillota; class Clostridia; order Oscillospirales; family CAG-382; genus SFLA01. The sequence continues at coordinate 24,063 of JAGAKP010000011.1, read as the reverse complement.
GGAAGCTAAAGGAAAGTTAATATGAGAAAATATTACGAAGCATACGATGAACGCTATAAAGCGGTGCATAAAAAGAATTTAAGGTGTATGGGGTATTCACCCTCGGAAATAGTGCTTGATACGGTCAAAAAACACGGTGTATCCTTGCAGGATACCATTTTGGAGATCGGCTGCGGAGAGGGAAGGGACTCGATCTGTTTGCTTGAAAAGGGCTACGACCTGTCAGCTACCGACGTTTCCCAAGAAGCCGTCTCCTACTGCAAAGCACAGTATAAAAAGTTTGCGGAAAGCTTCTCTGTGCTGGACGCGGTAAACGGAACGCTTGATAAACGCTTTAATTTTATCTATTCTGTTGCGGTCATCCATATGCTCGTGCCCTACGAAGACAGACGCGCCTTTTATTCCTTTATAAAAAACCATCTTACGGAAAAGGGCATTTCTCTTATTTGCACTATGGGCGACGGCACCCTTGAAAGAAAAACGGATATTTCCGTAGCCTTTGACCTTGGCGAGCGTGTTTGCGAGGGAGAAAAGGTGCTCGTAGCCGAAACCTCCTGCAGAATAGTAACCTCCCAAGCCTTTGAAAAAGAATTAAAAGATGCCGGCTTTGAAATTATCGAGCAGGGCTTCACCTCCGTGGAAAACCACTTTCCATTTATGATGTACGCAGTCGTTAAGAGTAAATAATGAAATGCAAAGAACCCGCAATGCCTATTGCGGGTTCTTAACGTTTATTTCTTCAGTTCACAAATAGTTACGCCGAGGTCGCCTTCGCCGTATCTGCCGATACGGAAGGAAGCGATTCTTTTATCACGCTTCAATTCCTTCCACAGTGCGGCACGTAGTGCACCCGTGCCCTTGCCGTGAACGAGAGTAACCGCCTGCCAGCCCGCCTGAACGGCGCTGTCAAGGAAACGGTCGACCATAAACCAGGCATCGTCACCCGTCTGCCCGCGCAGATCGATCTCGTTACGGACAGCCTCGCGGGAGGTGGTTACCGTTGCGGAGGGCTTTACCTTTTTGGGCATCTCCATAGGAGTATCGTCAAGACGAAGAGAAGAAAGGGAAACCTTGGTTCTTGCATTTCCCGTTGAAATAACGGCGTTTTTACCGCTTACCTCAACGACTACGCCTCTCTGCTTTGTCAGAGGAATAATAACTCTGTCACCTGCCACCAAGGGACGGTTGGGAACCTCTCCCTGCTCGGGCTCGAGATCCTCCTCGTTAAGCGCGCCGATCTTTCCGTCGGCGTTCTTTAACGCCTGCCGTACCTGCTGCCTTGTTTCCTCAAGGCGTTGCTTTGCGTCTGCCTTGTCCTTTTCGTCCTGCATACGCTTTATTTCGTTAAGCACGTAATCACTTGAAGATTTTGCGCTTTGCAGTATGCGTGCGGCGTTTTCTTTTACCTTTTCCGCATCCTTGCTTGCTCTTTCTGTAACCTTTTTGGCTTCGGCACGCGCTTCCTCAAGAATACGCTCCGCTTCCTTGCGAGCTCTTTCAGCATTTACGCGGTCCTTTTCGAGTCTGCTTTCCGATTCTTCAAGCCGCGCAATAACGTCCTCAAACTTCTTGTTGTCCTCCGCCATAAATGCCTTTGCGCGGAGAATAATGTTTTCTTTTATTCCAAGCCTTGAGGATATTGCAAAAGCATTGGATTTGCCGGGAATACCCGTGATAAGCCTGTAGGTGGGACGAAGCGACTCTACGTCAAACTCACAGGATGCGTTCAGCACCTCGTCGGATTCAAGTGCGTATATCTTAAGCTCGCTGTAATGGGTGGTAGCCGCGCAAAGACCGCCTCTCTCGCGTATTTCCTCAAGTATGGAAATAGCAAGCGCCGCGCCCTCTACGGGATCCGTTCCCGCGCCAAGCTCGTCAAACAAGGTAAGTGAACGGCTGTCGCAGTTATTGATTATATCCACGATATTTGTCATGTGCGCCGAGAAGGTGGAAAGTGACTGCTCAATACTCTGCTCGTCACCGATATCGGGAAGCACGCAGGAAAACAACGGAACCGTAGTACCCTCCGCGCAGGGAAGCTGCAGACCGCTCTGCGCCATAAGCGCCATAAGTCCTATAGTCTTCAGCGTGACCGTCTTGCCGCCGGTGTTGGGACCGGTAATGACCAAGGTCTTTTCCTTTTCACCGAAGGATACGGATATAGGAACCACGCTGTCCTTGGGAAGCAGGGGGTGCCGTGCTTTAATAAGAGAATACTCGCGGTTTTCCGATGTTATTTTAGGTTCAAAGGAATCCGTGCTTACTGCGTACGCCGCCTTTGCGAAAATCACCGCAAGGTCTGTAAGCGCACGGTAGTCCTGCGCCAGCAAAGAGGAAAACCTCGCCGTCTCGTCGGAAAGCATACGAAGTATCTTTTCTATTTCCTCTTCCTCCGCCACCTTCAATTCACGCAAGCGGTTGTTCTGCTCAAGGACTGCAATAGGTTCTACGAACAACGTCGCACCGGAAGCCGATGAATCGTGCACCAAGCCCTTGACCTCGTTGCGGTATTCCGCCTTGACGGGAACTACGTAACGTCCTCCGCGCATGGTAACGATATTTTCCTGCAAATATTTGGATTTCTGACCGCTTGTGTATGATGCAAGCAGGTCGCGAACGGCGCTTTCGCATTTTCTCTGGTCCCGTCTGATGCGGTACAGATTATCGGAAGCATCGTCCGCTATCATATCCTCTGCAATAATTGCGGAGGATATCTTTCTTTCAAGAAAGTTGTTTTCGGTAAGTGCCGTCAGATACTGCTCAAGGGCACCGCTTTCGGAAATCTTTCCCGCATACTTCAGTATTGCAGAAACCGAGCGGAGCAGGGAAGCGATATCCAAAAGCTCCCGCGGGGTGAGGGAAGCACCCTTTTCCGCGCGCTCTACAGCGGGAAGTATATCCTTCGCTCTGCCAAAGGGCGGTGCGGATTTTTTAAGTATCATTTGCTTTGCGTCCCGCGTTTCCGCCTGTGTACGCAAAACGATAACTATATCGTCCGACGGAGTTAACTGTGCTATTCTTTCCTTGGCACCCTCCGTGGCGGCGCCTGCGGCTATTACCGCCAACACCTTGTCAAATTCGAGCAGCTTTGCCGCCCGTGTAAAACCTTTCATTTTCTGTGTTTATACCTTTCCTTCCAACGAGTGGAAAAACTCAAGGCTTTTTATCTTTTTTTCAAGCCGCGGCAACAGATATTTTTCAGTTATCCTGCCGATCTCCTTCATGGTTGCGTCATCGGTACGGAATGCATACAGCTTTGCCCCTTGTGCAAAGGCTATGTGCCGAAGCGCCTTGTAGCACCCGTCGGATATTGCTTGCCAGCCCAAAGGATTTTCACCCTCCTCAGCAGCACACGCGGAGCAGCATATGGCTCCCTCCGAAAGGTCAAAGCTTCTTTTGCTCACCGCTTCCAAGGGCTCGCCGCAAAACTGACAGTATTCCAATTCCGGCAGAAAACCGCACAGCACCGCAAGACGGAACTCAAATATCGCCTTTTGCTGTGAAATGGGCAGTACGTTTTTACCGCATATAAACAGCGTGTTCAGCAGAAATGACATGAGCACCTTGCCGTCCTCGCCCTCCGTGGTGACAGCCGCCACCGTCTCGCAGGCGTAAGTTGCAAAGGCAAAGGTCTCAATATCCTCACGCAACGCGTAAAAATCGTTGTTCAGCTCAGCCTCAAGCAGGGTGTAGTACCCGTTTTTATTGTAAAGAAGCATATTCGAATACGCAAAGACCTGCGTGGACTTCAAATATCCCGCGCTTATCTTGCGGGCGTTTTTCGCATTTACGGTTATTACGCCGTTGTATTCGGTAAGCACCGTAAGCAGCTTTCCCTGCTCACCGTGGGCTTGCTCCTTTATCACTATTCCGTTAACGTGGAACTGTGAATTATTCTTCATTGTTGTACCCGAAGTTGTTAAGCTGTGCACGGCTGTCACGCCAGTTTTCCTTTATCTTTACCCAAAGGTCAAGATAAACCTTTGTACCGAAGAGCTCCTCCGCATCCTGACGTGCGTATGAGCCTATCTTCTTAAGCATTTCGCCGTTCTTGCCAATAATAATACCCTTGTGGGATTCTCTTTCGCAGAATATTTCCGCTCTTACGCGGATAACGTCGTCCTCGTCCTTTAATTCTTCAATGACTACCGCAATACCGTGGGGTATCTCGTCAGCCAACAGACGGAGCGCCTTTTCGCGGATTATCTCTGCAAATATCTGCTTTTCGGGCTGATCGGTCATAACGTCGTCAGGGAAGAAGTGAGGCGACTCAACGAGATACTTGCGAAGCTCCTTGAGTATAATATCGGTGCCGTCCTTTTTAAGGGCGGAAAGAGGAATAACGCAATCGAAATCGTATTCGTTTGCTATATCGGAAATATATTCGGCAAGTCTGCCCTTGTCACAGGTATCCACCTTGTTAATTATCCAGAACAGCACGTTATCGCCGTTTCCGTACTTCTTCAGCGCGTCACGCTCTGCCTGAGTAAGCTTTTTGCCTGCCTCGGTCACGAACAGAATAACGTCCGCACCCTCGGATGCACTGCCAACGGACTTCATCATATATTCGCCGAGCAGAGTCTTGGGACGGTGAAGTCCGGGTGTGTCGATAAATACGAACTGATCCTCACCCTCGGTGAGTATACCGGTAATATTGTTTCTCGTGGTCTGCGGCTTTGCGCTTACTATTGCTATTTTTTCTCCCAGCAAAGCGTTGAGCAGAGTGGATTTACCTGCGTTGGGCTTGCCGGTTATCATTACGAATAAGCTTTTGGTCATCTTTTTATATTTAACCTTTCAAGTATTTCTTTTTGTTTTGATTCCATTTCGGTTCTATCGTCCTCGGTTTCGTGGTCGTAGCCCAGCAGATGCAACGCCGAATGACAGCATAAAAAGCATAATTCCCGCTTTAAGGAATGTCCGTATTCTTCAGCTTGGGAAACCGCTTTTTCATAGGATATTATTATATCACCAAGCATTACGGTGGTGTCGGGCGTATCAAAATCCATCATAGGGAAGGAAAGCACGTCGGTCTCGCGGTCGATATCGCGGTATTCTCTGTTAATTTCCCGAATATATCCGTTATCGCACACCGTCAGATTAACTTCAAATTTATGGTCGGGATATTGCTCCGCCACCGTTTCCCGAATAACCCTTTTCATTTGCCTCAGTGTGTATTCGGTTATTGGCGCATCGCACAGATTTTCTGTATATACCTTAAGCATTGGGCTTCCTCCTGTAGGTCTTTGGCTCGGGCTTTTGCTCTTTTCTGTTTTTCTCGTATGCGAGAATTATCTTTTGCACCAGCGGATGACGCACGACGTCTTTGTGGGTGAATTTGAAAATATCAATCCCCTCGATATCATCGAGTATTTCCACCGCCTCCACAAGGCCGCTCGCCTTAATAAAAGGCAGGTCTATCTGGGTAACGTCACCGGTGATTATCGCCTTCGAATTGTTGCCGAGACGGGTAAGGAACATCTTCATCTGCTCGGGAGTAGTGTTCTGCGCCTCGTCAAGGATAATAAATGCGTCGTCAAGAGTACGTCCTCTCATATATGCAAGAGGTGCTATTTCAATTACGTTTTTCTCAAGATGCTTGTTAAAGCTTTCTCCGCCGAGCATTTCTCCCAAAGCATCGTACAGCGGACGGAGGTAGGGGTCTATTTTGCTTTGCAGGTCACCGGGCAGAAATCCCAGCTTTTCTCCCGCTTCAACTGCGGGACGGGTGAGTACGATACGGGATATCTGCTTTTGCTTAAGGGCGGTAACCGCCATCGCCACCGCAAGGAAGGTTTTACCCGTGCCTGCGGGACCGATACCGAAGACTATAGTGTTTTTCTTTATACTGTCAACGTATTTTTGCTGACCTACCGTCTTTGCCTTAATGGGCTTACCCTTGTTGGTAAGACATATACAATCGGTGTAAATGGAAGAAAGCTCCGATTGTCTGTCCTCACGGACCATTGAAATGATATAATTGATTGTGTTTTCGTCAATAGTATCCGAAACTGCACTGACCTTGCTGAGCTGTGAGATACATTCGCACGCCTGCGTAACGTCCATGGCGTTATCGCCGCTTACCCTTATACCGCCGTCACGGCTGGAAACGGTCACACCGAACTCGTTTTCAATTTTTTCCGTGTTGCTGTCAAGAGTGCCGAACAGCTTAAGCACGAAATCAATGCTCAATTCGTTTAAGATCTTCTCGTACATTTGCATATCACCTCATAATATATAATACCATATTAATTTGGATTTGTACATAGTTTTTTAATATTATCATTGACGAAATCATAATAAAGTGGTATACTACAATCATAATATTATTTCTTCAGGAGGACAAAAACGATGCGTAAAATCATAGCATTGCTTCTTGTTGCACTTACTTTCTGTCTGCTGCTGGCTTCTTGCAACGATCCTGACGCAGATACTTCCAAAAACGAAGTTTCCGTAAACGCGGAGGAGGAGCTTTTTGCGAACCTCCCCAACGTCAACTACGGCAACGAAAAATTCACCATTTACGTTGAGGGCGATTATCTTGACAGATATAAGTCTATCGAAATTATGCCCAACGAAAACGCACCCAGCATCATCTCCGATTCCGTGCTTGAGCGTAACGCGCTCGTTGAGCAGCGCTTCGGCGTAATTATCGAGGAGATCCGTACCGCAGATACCGCAGAAATGGTAACTAACGTTCAGAACGAGATCGCTACCGGCGGCAAGACCTATGACGCGGTTATGGCGTATCTTCCCAACGCAGGCTCTCTTGCGGCAGGCGGCGCACTTCTTGACCTTACCGAATTTGACGAGCTCCATCTCGATAAGCCCTATTGGGATACCACCGCAGTAGAAAGCCTTTCCGTTGCGGGAAAGAACTTCTTCGTCGTCGGTGATATGAACCTTCTTGCATACGATTGCACTCACTGTATCGTTTTCAATAAAGACGTTGTTGAAGAGCACAACCTTGAAAATCCCTATGACCTCGTTTATGACGGCGAGTGGACTATGGATAAGCTTCTTGAAATGGCAAAGGTCGTTTCCGTTGATAACGGCGACGGCAAGGTTGACCTTGACGATAAGTGGGGCTTCCTCATAAACAACAACTACGCTACCTCTCTGTATTTCGGCGCGGGGGAGACACTTACCACCAAGAACGCACAGGATCTTCCCGTTCTCGCCGTTCAGGGTGACAGACCCGCTTCCGTATTCAACAAGATATTCGATATCTGCAACAGCGATAAGGTTGCCCTCCTTGAGGATTACGTCGGTACTTATGACGACGTTTACACCAAGGCTACCGAATCCGTTGCTTCCAAGAACGCACTTTTCCGCTCCATGGCAGTAGTGGATATTCAGGAGCTCGGTAACTACGAATGTAACTTTGGCATCATTCCCACTCCCAAGTACAACGAGGAGCAGGAGGATTACTATTCCTACGTTTCCGTCATTTACGCTTCCTGCGCTACCATTCCCGTATCTGCAGAGAATAAGGAAATGAGCGCCGTTATCCTTGACGCTATGTGTCAGGCTTCTACCAAGACTGTAAAGACCAGCTACTACGATACCATGCTTAAATACCGTAAGCTTCAGGATGATGACGGCGTAGCAATGCTCGATATCATCTTCGATAACCGCGTATTTGACCTTGCGGCTGTATATAACTGGGGTGCTACCAATATCTGGGATACCAACAGCATCACCACCTTTATGAATACCGTTGCTTTCAGCGGAACCAACACCTTCGCATCCTCTTATGAAGCCATCTCCGGCACCGTTCAGGGCGCTATAGATGAATTTCTTAACGGTCTTGAGTAAATCTTAACCTTAAATCACCCCGCGAAGCCTTACGGCTTCGTGGGGACCCCGATAAGAACCAAAGTGCGCGCTTCGGCACGCACTTTGTTTTAGAAAAAGGAGCAAACCATGGCAGATAAATATACTATATCCTCACTTTTTAAATTTATAAAAAAGAGCACGGGACCCTTCCATGCAGTGGCAGAGGTAAAAAACACTCTTATGGAAAACGGTTATACCGAATTGTCCGAGTGTGAGGAATGGACACTCCGCGCAGGCGGCGAATATTTCGTTACCCGCAACCTCTCCTCCATCATCGCCTTCCGTATTCCCGAAAACGGATTTGATTCCTTTATGATGGTGGCGTCTCACAGTGATTCACCCTCCTTCAAGATAAAGGAGCAGGCAGAGATGAGCACGCCCAATTACATTCGTATCAATACCGAGCGTTACGGCGGTATGCTTTGCGCCACCTGGCTTGACAGACCCCTTTCCGTTGCGGGCAAGGTTATGGTAAAGGACGGAAGCACCATCCGCTCCGTACTCTATTCCTCGGAGGAGCCCCTTTTGCTCATTCCCAACGTGGCAATACATATGAACCGTGCCGCAAATACTGGCTTTGAGTACAAGGCAAACGTAGATACCGTTCCTTTGTGGGCAGGCAGCGCAGGAAGGACTATTCGCGGAAAGGTTGCGGAGGATCTTGGTGTTTCGGTTGAAAGCATTATCAGCACCGATCTTTTTCTCGTAAACCCCGCAGACGGCGTTCAGTGGGGCGCAAACGGAGAGTTTATCTCTTGTCCCAGACTGGATGACCTTGAATGTGTATACGGCTCTCTGCAGGGCTTCCTCGCTTCGGAGGAGGCAAGAGCTGTTCCCGTGCTTGCCGTTCTGGATAACGAAGAGGTGGGTAGCACCACCAAGCAGGGCGCGGACTCCACCTTCCTCAACGATATCCTTACCCGTATTTGCGTTTCCTTCGATATTTCTGCCGGCAAGCAGGCGGCTCTTATTGCCAACAGCTTCCTCGTTTCGGCAGATAACGCTCACGCCGTATATCCCAATCATCCCGAATATTCCGATCCTACGTCAAAGGTGTTTATGAACGGCGGTGTGGTTATAAAGTACAACGCCAACCAGAAATATACCACCGATTCCGTTTCCGACGCTGTGTTTACCCGTATCTGCGAGGATGCAGGCGTTCCCGTACAGCGTTATACCAACCGCGCCGATATGGCAGGCGGATCTACCTTGGGCAACATCTCCAACACCCACGTTTCCGTTAATACCATAGATATCGGCTTGGCACAGCTCGCAATGCACTCCTCCTTTGAAACGGCGGGAAGCGACGATATCACCCATCTTATAAACGCCCTCACTGCGTTTTATTCCGCGTCCGTCACCCGCATTTCCGACGGAGAGTATAAAATCAATTAATTTCTTTACAAAAGCAGGCGTTTTTCGTCTGCTTTTTGTTGTCGGGGTCCCCACGAAGCCGTGAGGCTTCGCGGGGTGATAATAATTACACAGAAAAATTAAAAATACTATGGAAAAAATGATATTTTTGTGGTAATATGTTCTTTGGTGATTTGTTTGAAAGCAAAATACTTTCCTATGACAGAAGCACAACCCAATATGCAGTATATTTCCGACTGTGCAGACGTTTTGTCCAAAGGCGGAATTGCCGTCTTTCCTACCGAAACGGTTTACGGGGTAGGGGCAAACGTATTTGATTCCGCCGCTATCGAGCGTTTGTATACCGCCAAATGCCGCCCCCGCGAAAAAGCATTGCTTTGCCATCTTTTTTCAGTGGAGCAGGCAGAGGAGATCGGCTATCTTGACGATACCGCGCGTGCCCTTTTAAAGGCGTTCACGCCGGGACCCCTTACGGTCATCGTCAAAAAGAGATCTTGTATCGGCGATAACGTGACCTCGGGAATGGATACCGTCGGACTTCGTTTCCCCTCAAACAACGTTTTTTTGGCACTTGCAAAGAGGTGCGGATTTCCCATCGCCGCCACAAGCGCCAATATTTCAGGCGAGGTCAGCCCTGCCGAAGCCAAAGCGGCGATCCAATCTCTTGGCGACAGAGTGGATGCGGTTATAGATTCGGGCGTTACTTCTGTCGGCGTTCCTTCGACTATTATATCTCTTGTTGAAAATAAGCCGGTGATATTGCGTAAAGGCGCAGTCACCGAAGAAATGATTAATGAGGTGATCGGTATATGGTAATAGGACTATGCGGTAGAATGGGTGCGGGAAAATCCGAAGCACTCAAAATATTTTCCTCCTTCGGGCTTAACGTAATAGATTGTGATGACGTCTCCCGTCTCGTCTGCGCTCCGGGCAAGCCTTGCCTTGCCGAGCTTTGCGTTGCCTTCGGAAAGGATATCCTTTTTCCCGACGGCACTCTTGACCGTGCCGCCCTCGCCGCAAAATGCTTTGCGTCCGAGGAAAAGACCCGCGCGCTCAACGCCATCACCCACAGACATATTATAGATTACATCCGCAACTGGGTAAAGAGCTGTCAAGGCGATTGCGTCGTAGCCGCGCCTCTGCTTTTTGAGAGCGGATTTGATAAAGAATGCGATATAAAGCTTGCTCTTACCGCGCCTATGGAGGTTTTGCTTCAGCGTATGTCGGGCAGATATACGGAAGCGGACTTCAAAGCCCGCGTAAAAAAGCAGTATACCGATAAATTTCTTATTCAGAACTGCGAATACGTTATCGAAAACGGCGACACCGTAGAAGAATTAAAAACAAAGATCGAGCTGTTTCTGCAGTGTATCGGCAAATACGGAAACGCTTGAATTTTAAATATGTGAGGTAATAAAAATGGACAAAAAACTTTCGGAAAAGCTTTTATATAAGCCTCTTAACGTGTATCTCAACGAGGACGTTAAGAAAAATGCAGACGAATATTGCCGCGGCTACCGCGACTTTATAGATTCCGCCAAGACCGAGCGTGAGGCTGTCAGCTATGCCGTCGCTCAGGCAGAGCAGCAGGGATTCGTGCCTTACGACCGTAACAAGCAGTACGCTCCCGGCGATAAGATTTATTATGTAAACCGCAAAAAAGGCATATACCTTGCAGTCATAGGCAAGGAAAAGATGGAAAGCGGTGTCCGTATGATAATCGCTCATACCGATTGTCCCCGTCTCGACCTTAAGCAAAAGCCTCTTTACGAGGAGGGCAACCTTGCACTGCTTAAGACTCACTATTACGGCGGTATCAAGAAATATCAGTGGACTGCAATTCCTCTTTCTCTCCACGGCGTAGTTTGCCGTGCCGACGGTACCGAGGTCAATATCTGCATCGGTGAGGACGAAAGCGAGCCCGTGTTCTACATAACCGACCTTATGCCTCATATCGCAAAGGATCAGTACGCAAAAACTCTTGCCGAAGGTATTACGGGTGAGGGACTTAACCTTGTTGCCGCTTCAGCTCCTTACGATGAGGAGGACGGCGCAAAGCTTAACTTCCTTTCCATTCTAAACGAAAAATACGGCATTACCGAGCGTGACCTTATCACTGCCGAGCTTACTGCTGTTCCCGCAACCCGCTCCCGCGAGGTCGGTATGGACAGAAGCATGATAATGGCTTACGGACACGACGACCGTATATGCGCTTATCCCGCTTATACCGCACTTTTTGATCTTGACGTGCCGGAGCATACCTGTATCGCCGCTTTCGCCGATAAGGAGGAAATAGGCTCCGAGGGCGTAACGGGATTGCGTTCCGACTTCCTGCCTCACTTTCTTATGGATCTTTGCGCTTCCGACGGCAGTGATTACATCGCTTGCTGTGCAAATTCCTCTTGTCTGTCCTCTGACGTTGGCGGTGCATACGATCCCAACTACGGCTCTGCATACGATCCAAAAAACTCCGCATATATCAATAACGGTCCCGTTATCGTTAAGTATACCGGCTCCCGTGGTAAGGGCGGCTGTTCGGATGCTTCTGCGGAATTCGTTGCAAAGATCGCCCGTATATTTGATGCGGCAGGCGTTATCTGGCAGTGCGGTGAGTACGGCAAGGTAGATCAGGGCGGTGCAGGCACCGTTGCCACCGAGGTTGCGGCTCTTAATATCGACGTTGTGGACTGCGGCGTTCCCATACTTTCAATGCATTCCACCGGTGAGCTTGCCTCCAAGGGCGATATCTATATGATGTATAAAGCCGATAAAGCCTTCTACGCTTCGTAAAATATTCAAGCCCAGCTTTTTTAAAAAGCTGGGCTGTGTTTTTAAAACCGATACTCTACCGCATTCAATATCGGGATTTTTTATTGCTGTTATGCTAAAATCCAAATAAACAAGGAGGGGATAAGATGGATTGGATCATAGGATTGCAAAACGCCATTGATTATATCGAGGATAATTTGACCGACGATATAGATTATGAGAAGGTGGCGGAACAAAGCTTTTCATCAAGCTATCATTTTCAACGTGTATTCAGTATACTTTTCGGTTACACGGTTGGCGAATACGTTAGAAATCGCAGACTGTCCCAAGCGGGCGCCGAGCTTGCCGCAAGGGATATTAAGGTTATTGACGTTGCGCTGAAATATGGCTATGAAAGTCCGGACAGCTTTTCAAAAGCATTCCAAAGATTTCACGGTATTTTGCCGTCGCAGGCGCGCCAAAACGGCAAGAAATTAAAATCATTTTCCCGCCTTGTATTAAAATTTTCATTGGAAGGCGGTAGTACTATGAATTACAGAATTGAAGAAAAGGACGAACTGATTTTAACCGGATATAAAAGACGTTTTACGGGAACACCTTCAGATAAACGTGCGCAAGAAAACGATTTTTATATTTCCACAAGAGCGAACCAATATATGCTTCACGGCTTGTCCAGAGATTGTGATACGCAATATAATGTCATGTGCAACTTTGACGAAGAAGGCTACGATTTTTATATTGCTTCTGAATTGGATAAATGGCATACCGAGAATTTAGTTTTAGCATTAGGAGAAGAGGATGCCAAGCGCTTTGAAACCCTGACAGTTCCCAAAGGACTTTACGTTGTGTGTGAAACAGCGAGAGCTCAATATCCCACTCTTTTGCAAAATGATTTAAGGAAGAAGATCATTACCGAATGGCTTCCTTCCTCCGGCTATCAGCTTGCAAACGCGCCCGAAATTTCAGTTGCCCATTGGTATTATGAATACGGAAACAAGGAGCTCAGCAAATCAAGATATATCGAGCTTTGGCTTCCTATAACCAAAGCTTAATATCGCTAAAATACCGTTCACGCTTCAGCGTTTTTTATAACAATCACCCCAAGAAGCCTTATGGCTTCTCGGGGACCCCCGATAACAAAAAAGTGCACCCTTTCGGTGCACTTTTTATATTGCTTTATTTTATTCTATCAACCTGCTGCAGCTGCGGGATCGCCGAATACTGAGTAGTACTGATCAGTGATAACGCTGATAACGTACTCGTAAGCGGTCATTTCAACGGGAACGTAGGTCTCGCTTGTAACTTCGCCGTCCTCGTTGGTTTCGGTTTCCTTTTCAACCAAGCCAAGCTCGAAGAGAACCTCGTCTTCGGTCATAGCGTCTTCGTCGTCCATTTCTGCGGACATTTCAACTACTTCCTTAACGAAATCGTCAATAGCGGTCTCAAGCTCTGCGTTGCACTCATCAATGATAGTCTTGAAGTAATCGGTCATCATAGTGGTGATAAGAGAATTTACGGATGCATTGATGGTTACGCTGAGGTCGGAATTAAGAGCTTCTTCAAGCTCAGCGTTGAACTCGTCGGAAACGATAGCGGCTGCATAAGCGTCAAGGTAGAGAGCCGTCTGGATGTAAGTCTTAAGTGCCGCGTCAACCTTTGTCTGAACGTCACGGTTGTACTGAGACATAATAAGCTCGTCTATCTGTTCGCCGTACTGTCTGTCGACAGCTTCGTTTACGAAGTCTTCGGTAAGAAGCTCGTTTACACGCTCTTCAACAGCCTTCTTAAGCTTTTCTTCGTCATCGTAGAGGGGAGTAAGCTCTTCGGTTATCTGTGTAATATACTTAACGCGAAGCTCAGCTTCAACGGAAGTGTAAAGGGACTGCTTAACGCTTGCGGCTGCATCGTCGTAGATCTTCTTGCCCTGAGTAGTTTCAAGACCGTAGTTTGCGGTAACGGTGTTGGAATAGTTGTTCTGAAGTCTGGTAGCGTAAGTCTTTTCAAGGCTTTCGCGGAGAGTATCCTCTATGCCAAGCTCTGCGTCAGCGTAAAGCTGCTCAAGATCAAGCTCAAGTGCGGTACCGCCGGTGATAGCGGGGTAGTACTTGGAAGTGATACCGTTGATTATAGCGAGATAATCGGGAGAAGCAACGACAATTTCCTGCTCCTCGTCGTTTTCGTCCTTATATTTCCAGGTGAATTCGGTAGGCTCAAGCTTGAAGCCGATATCAACTGCAACCTCGGCGTTCTGGTTCTGCTTCTTTGCCTTTTCCCACTTGTCAGCGTCTTCGCCTGCAAGAGTGTAGGTGATGAAGCGGTTGCCTGCGTACTGGGGAGCGATAACGTAATCGTCGTTTCTGCGCTCTACCTGACCGTCATCGTTAAGCAGATAATGCTCTTCTTCGATACCGTATGCAAAAATATTTGCAAGCTCTTCGTTGGTGTATATAGCGGTAACCAGCTCCATAGCTGCTACAAGCTCGTTTGCCTTACAGTAGCTGCTGAATGCGAATATACCGTTAATGCAGTTTTCGTTGGTGGCAACGGGGTTGCTGTATACGGTATAAACGTATTCTCTGCCGGTTTCCTTTTCCATGTTTGCGATAGTTTCTTCGTTACCGGAAACAAACTGAACTGCAACTCTGTCATCCTCGCCTGCCTCACGGAGATAGCCGAGAGAGTTGAACTTCTGAATAACGGAATAATAGGAAGCAAGCTCTTCGCTTTCGTAAGAGGAGTAAACGTACTTGTTCTTTACGTAAGCAGGGGAGAGAGAGCTGAAGATAAAGTCCACGGAAGTGGGATCTGCACTGTTTGCAAGAGGAACTACGTCTTCGTGATTCTCCGCGATTAGTGCAAGATAGCTCTGGAGGTCATCCATGCTTTGCATCGTCTGATAGTCGATTTGATGCTCGTCCAACAGCTCCTTGTCGAATACCATGTAGGAATATTCGCCAATGATGGTGTTGAGAGGTATACCGTAGGTCTTCTTTTCTACCTGAGCGGCAGAAAGAATGGTGGGGTGTATGTAGTCCTTAAGAATCTTACATTCGCTGGAAAGGGGATCGTTGATCGCCGCAAGCTTTCCTTCGGATGCATATTCATAGTACTTATCGTAATCATTGATAAGGAAGATATCGAATCTGGGCTCTTCTCTTACGTATTCTTCGCCTTTTTCAAGCATTTCGAGATAATCGTCTCCCGTGAACACGTCAACGGAAACCTCTTCGGATTCCTCGTCCTTCTTGTTCTTGTCCTTATCCTTGTTGTTTTTCTTTTCTTCTTCTTTTTTAATTTCGTATTCTTCCATTTCGGCATATTTAGCCTCTATGGCAGCGTAATACTCGTCCTCTGTATAAGCGTGTATTTCAAGACAGCTTCCGAGTCTGTAGAACAGAATACGGTTAAGGGCGTACTCAACCTGCTTGATAGCTTCGTCCGTGGTAGACTCTTCCTTGATCATGTGAAGAGTGTAAACGGTAACCTCTACTTCGGGAACGACGACTTCAGGGTCGCAGGAAGCCAAAGCGGGTAAGAGCATTAATACGACCAGCAATATTGCTGCAACGCGATTTTTCATTATGGTACCTCCATGTATCCTAATCATATGAATTATACACTATTGCGTGGTCAGTGTCAAGGTTAATTTCCAATCAAAATATTAAATATTTATAGATTGTATATTGAAATGCACAAAAAACAATAGTATAATTATTACAAAATGACCAAACGGGTGTATTTGCTATGAACGACGCTAACTTCAGAAGGGTTTTTCGCAGCCTTCCGACCATTGAAACTCAAAGACTTACCCTCGGAAAGATAACTGTTTCCGACGCTGAGGATATGTATTCCTACGCCTCTCTCAACTCCGTGACACGGTATTTGCTGTGGTCTCCCCATATTAATATAGAAGAAACCAGCGGATATATTGAGTTTCTCAACCGTCAGTACAAAAAGGGCACCTATGCGGATTGGGGTATAAGGCTTAAGGAGTGCGGTACCTTTATCGGCACCGTCGGCTTTGCGGATTTCGATTATGAAAATAACCTCGGCGAGGTTGGCTACGTTCTCAATCCTGCTTATCAGGGCAAGGGATATATGACAGAAGCCGTCACCGCCATCCTTTCAGTCGCCTTTGACCGTATCGGACTCGATAAGGTGGTGCTTCGCATCATTGACGAAAACCGTCCATCCATCCGTCTGGCAAGCAGACTCGGCTTTACTCTCGATCACGTCAGCGATACGCCCCTTAACATAAAAGGCGTAGACAGAAATATCTGTTATTACGTCCTTACGAGGGACGAGTGGCAGAAAAAATAAAAAAATTTATTTTCCTTGCAATAAAATGGCAGTCTTACGCATTATTATAGTGAAGGAGGACGGAAGATGTTAATATTCACCTTGACGAATACTGACGAACGTAAAAACGACAGTTCTGTTTCTGCTTGCATTTTGGCACTTGCGGGCGGCGACCGTTCACGTCTTGCGGAATTATATGAATTGACATCAGTCCAAATCTATTCCTTCGCGCTGTCAATGTTGAAAAACAGTCACGATGCCGAAGACGTCACACACGATACGTATATGAGTATTATAGCCTCCGCCGAAAGCTATGAAAACCGCGGAAAGCCGCTGGCGTGGATTTTTACCTTAACCCGTAACCTGTGTCTTATGAAGCTTCGTCAGCGTAATAAAAATGCTGATTATTGCGAGGAAAACTGGGAAGACACCCTTGCCGTTGCCAACGGCTTGTCACCCGAGGATACGGCCATTCTTCGGGTATGCATGGAAAGTCTTACGGAAGAAGAATTACGCATCGTGGTACTGCACGCGGTATCGGGCTTTAAGCACCGCGAAATAGCATCCTTGCTTTCCTTGCCGCTGCCCACTGTTCTTTCAAAATACAGCAGATCCATTAAAAAGCTAAAGAAAATGCTCGCTGACGGAGGAACGGAATGAAAAACACAGAAAACAAAATCAAAAACGCTTTTACGCAAGTGACCCCTGACCTTCTCGATTCCGTTATCCGTGACAGCGGAAGCACGAAAGGAACAGTGATCTATATGAAAAAACAAAGAAGATTTCCCGTAGCCGCAATATCCGTGGCAGCAGCACTTCTCCTCGTTTTGGGCGGCGTGCTCGGCGCATTTGCTCTCCTTGGCAGAAACGCGGTTGCCAGCGTTGTTTCCATCGACGTTAACCCCGCGGTGGAAATTAAGCTTAATAAAAACGAAGAGGTAGTATCCGTAACCGCCATTAACGAGGACGGTAAAATAATTATCGGCAATATGGAGCTTGAGGGTGTTTCCGTTGACGTAGCCCTTAACGCTCTGGTGGGATCTATGATCAAAAACGGATATATCGACGAGCTTTCAAATTCGGTGCTCGTAAGCGTCGAGTGCGAGGATAAGGCAAAGAACGACGCTTTGCGTAAAAAGCTTATGGACGTGGTAAACGCGCTCATATCCAACGAAAGCAGCGCAGGCTCGGTCATTACTCAAAAGGTTGACCAAAGCGACGAAGAGGCAAAGCGTATCGCAAAAGGATACGGCATCTCTCTCGGCAAGGCGCAGATAGTGGCTGCTCTCTGCAAGGAAAACGCCTCTTACGATGCAGCCTCTCTTGCAAAGCTTAATATTAACGAGCTTTCCCTTCTTATTACCAATAACGGCACCGAGGTAAACGGTGAAACTACAGGTAATGCAAGCGATAAAAAGTATATCAACCCCTCCCGCGCACAGACCGTTGCACTTAGCTATGCAAAGGTTACCGAAGAGGTTGTCGTCGGCAGAATAGACGTGTCTCTGGATTTTGACGACGGTATTATGGTCTACGAGGTGGATTTCCGTACCGAGGACACCGAGTACGATATTGAAATCAACGCCGTCAGCGGGGAAGTGGTCTCCTGCGAGACCGAGGAGATATTCTCCGTAAACTCAAATCCCGCACTGGAAAAAGATTACGTTTCTCCCGAATCCGTTGCCGATACGGTCCTTACCTTCTGCCCCGACAAGAGTAAGTGGTCAGAATACGAATGTGAATTCGATCACGAGGACGGCAAGCTGGTTTATGAGGTAGAGCTTAAGTACGAGGGAATAGAACACGAATTTATTATAAATGCCGTTGACGGCACCGTTCTCCGTCATAAGACGGACCGCCACGTCAACTCGGGCACCGATACGGACGTTTCCGCAAATGGATTTGTTTCCGAATCTGCTGCACTTTCCGCGGTCCTTACCCGTGCAGAGCTTACCGAGAAAGATATTACGGATCTGAAAATAGAGCTTGACCACGATGATAACGTGTGGAAGTATGAAATAGAATTCCGCTTCGGAAAGTACGAGTATGAAGCAGAGGTAAACGCAGATACCGGCGATATCATCAGCTACGAAAAGGATATAGACGATTAGTATAAAAGCAAAAGAGACTGCACCGTTTACGGCGTCAGTCTCTTTGTGCTTTAAGTATAAGCTTTCCTTGGCGTTATTATAACAATATTTTTGCCTTTATTCAAGCAACGGTTGATTGATATAAGTCAACCGAAAGGTGAAAAAACATATTTTGCTGTCACGTTTTAATCAATATCTCTGTTATATATTATGAGAACAGAAGGTGAGGTGTTTAAATGATACTGTTTTGGAACTTTACAGATCCGTGCGATATCGCAATTACAGAAGTCGCTCGGGGAAACAAAAATGCTCTTGAACTTGTTTATCGGGAATACGGACGTATGATAATTTCCGTTGCGTACCAGATAACCGGCAATCTATGCGATGCGGAGGACGTGCTGCAGGATACCATGATAAGGATACTGCGCCTTTCACATACGTATAAAAAGGGTACCAATCCAAAAGCGTGGGTACTTAAGATCACCAAAAACAGCGCCGTTGATAAGATCAATTCGAAAAAGCACGCCTTGTCTTTTGAAGAAATAACCGAGCAGGAAAAGTCGCAGTTTGCTTTTGAACCTGAAACCGACGAATTTATCTTGATACGTGACGCCCTTAAGGTTTTATCGCGCGAAGAACAGTTGATTGTAAAGCTTCGCATCTATGCCGATCTGTCTCATTCGGAAATTGCAAACATGATTGGCGCAAACACTGCTTCCGTACGAAAAAAGTATCAGCGGGCATTGGAAAAACTAAAAGCATATTGTGAAGGAGGACGGTAAAATGACGAATTCGGATATAGAAAAAGTATTAAAAGAATACTATACTGCAGAAGCCGATAGCTTTGTGTTGCCCAAGGACGATATCGTTGCAAGCGATTTTGAAAATAAGATAATTGCCGCCGTTCCCAAAAGAAAAGGCATTTTCAATTGCAAAGTTGTTGCGACATTGGTTGCTTGCGCCGTGTTACTTTTGGGTGTTTTCGTCGGTATGTATATTCGCAAACAAAATAACGCCGTATCAAGCGTAGTATCCATTGACGTTAATCCGAGCGTAGAGATAAAATTAAACAAAAATGACGTCGTTGTGGAGGTTGCGGCTTTGAATGGCGATGGACAAGATATCATCGGCGATATGGTGCTTGAGGGAACGGACGTGGAATCGGCACTTGATGCGCTTATCAGAATTATGTTAGAAAACGGATATATTACTGAATTTCAGAATTCGGTTTTGATAAGCGTGGAAAACGATAACAACGCCGAAAATCAAGATTTGCGAAAAAAGATAATCTCTATCATCAGTTCTCTGCTTGAAAACGAAAATACGAAATGTGCGATTATAACGCAGAGGGTTGAAAAGAGCGACGCAGAGGCATATGCGCTTGCCGAAAAATTCGGTATTTCTATCGGAAAAGCTCAAACGATCTTAAGCCTTTGCAGTAATAATTCAAACTATAGCGCAGAAGCTCTGGCAAAGCTTAGCATAAACGAGCTTACTTTGCTTTTGGAAAATGCAAATGCAAAAATAAACGGTGAATTAAGCGGCAGCGCAAGTAAAAAAATGTATATAACTGCATTGGCTGCAAAAAATACCGCTATCGAATATCTTCGGACTGCGCACGGTCTTGATATTAAAAATCATCGTATTTCCTTTGATTTTGATAATGAAAGAATGGTTTACTTTGTAACCTTTGAAACCGAAGACTATGAATACTACGTCAAGGTAGGCGCTGTCGACGGTCATATCCTCGGATTTGGTAAATCTGAAATTGAATATCTCCCTACCGTAGATATAAAAATTAAAGAAAAGGATATTAAAGAAATCATCAGCACCATGGGAATTCCTGCAGATGATCTCGTGCTCTCCGTTAAGCTTCGTCATTCGGAAGGCGCGGTTGCTTATGTTGTTGAATTCGTCTATAAAAAACTTATGTACGAGTTGGAAATTAACGCCGCTAACGGAGAAGTTAAAGTTATAAAATGGGAAAGCGAAGGCAATACGGACAGTGAAGTAAGCACAGATCACAGCGATCTCCTGGAAAATCCTATAACGGAAGAAGAAGCTTTGGAAAAAGCAATTTATAAATCAAAATTAACCCCTGAGGATATTACGAACGTTGGAATCGAGTTTGAATACGATAACGGAAAATGGCAATACGAGATAGTACTTGAAGATATTCATTACGAGTATAAGATAACTATCAACGCCGAAAATGGCTGGATCCTCGATTATGAGAGGGGATGGAACGAAAAATATCGCAAGGTTGCTCTTGTAGGTACTACGGGAAATGTGTACGCGTTTAAAATGAAGATAAAACCTGAGGGTACGGGATTATGCGGATTCACCGAGGTATATAAACCCATGGAACCTAAGTTCGGGTACGTAGACGGCTCCATCGGAGAACTCAGCTTTAATGATTGGATAACCAAATACACAGAAGAATGGTTTGAAGAAAACAGACTGTTTGTGGGTGAGCTTATTGCCGACGGACAAATAGAGATCAATGGTATTTATATTAAATATATTTATAATAGCACCTATGATAAAGAGGAAAACCAATTGCTGCTTGTCTACAATCAGTTGACCGAGGAGGAACCGGTGCGCGAAGAGGACGGAAGCTTTTACGGATATTATTTCTTGCTGGAGCTTCCAAAAGAAAATTACCCCGAAGAATACTTCACTTCAGGCTTTGGCAGAGGAATGGACTATGTTCCCGAAGATGCCACCAAGTATTATTAATGTCTTTTAATAACCATACGCAAAACAAAAATCCGACAGATTTTGTCTGTCGGATTTGTTTTTCGGTTTTTAATTCAGAAATTAAGCTCTTTCAACCTTGCCGGAACGAAGGCAGCGGGAGCATACGGAAACGGTAGTATTGCTGCCGTTTACAACAGCCTTAACCTTTCTTATGTTGGGCTTCCAAACTCTGTTGGTCTTTCTGTTGGAATGGGAAACGTTGTGACCGAAAGTAACGCTCTTTCCACATACGGAACACTTTGCCATCTATTACACCTCCAAATCAAATGCTATAAAAATTCGAACACCTTATAATACAATAAATATCTTAATTTGTCAACTGTTTTTTTAAGTTTTTATTAAATCTTTGCTTATCTTTGTTACGTCACCCGCACCCATAACGATAACCATATCGCCTTTTCGAACCTCATTTTTAAGAAAATCCTCAATTTCGGCGAAGGAGGGCAGGTAAACGGAGCCTTCTATTCTGTCTGCCAGTGTCTTTGAAGATATGCCGTATATATCCTTTTCACGGGAAGCGGAGAATATCTCGGCAAATACTGTTATATCCGAATTATCGAAGGAGCAGGCGAAATCCTCAAAAAGATCGTGAAGTCTTGAATATGTATGAGGCTGGAACACGGTTATAACTCTGTCGTACCCCATCATTTTCGCGGCGGAAAGGGTAGCCTTTATCTCATCGGGATGGTGGGCGTAATCGTCAAAAACGGGCGCACCGTTAAGCTCACCCTTTAACTCAAAGCGTCTTGAAACACCTCTGAACATTTTTAATCCCTTGGCAATATCCTCTGCTTCTATACCGCTTAAATCGGCGCATACTATGGCACAAAGCGCGTCAGCCACGTTGTGCTCGCCGGGAACGGACAAGGTTACCTCTGCCAACACGTTTCCGTTGTGCATAACCGCAAATTTTGCAAATCCGTGGTCAAAGCAAAGGTCTGTAACGTAGTAATCCGCTTTTTGGTTTCCTGCGGGGGAATAGGTGATAATTTTCGGCAGACAATCCTTTGCCGCGATCATCGTGTGGGCGGAATCATAGTTTACAACCGCGATGCCGTCCTTTCCCGCGTTATTTATGAATTTTTTAAAGGAATTTTCCAACGCTTCTATATTGGGGAAATAATCCGTATGGTCAAGCTCAAGATTAAGCACTGCGGCAATATGAGGATAAAAGGAAAGGAAGGAATCCGTATATTCGCAGGCTTCGTAAATAAAGTTTTCGTCTGTGCCGAGTCTGAAGGTGCTACCCAACTCGGGAACTATTGCACCCACGAGTATGGTAGGATCGGCATTTTTTGCGGTGGTGAAAATATCGCTGAGCATACCCGTGGTGGTGGATTTTCCGTGTGTGCCCGCAACTGCAATTGAATTTGCATATTTACTGCCCAAAGCGCCGAGCAGCTCCGCTCTGGAATAGCGGGGAACGTTTCTTTTCTTTAATTCTACTATTTCAGGATTATCGTCGTGCACGGCGGCAGTGACGATAGCGGCAGTCACCCCGTCAAAATGCTCGGGAACAGTTTCGTAGTAAACGGGTATTCCAAGCTCCCGCAAATGCTCGGTGATGGGGGAGGGAGTACAATCGTATCCGCTCACCTTGTAACCCTTTTTATGTAATATCTCTGCCAGAGAGGACATGGATATACCGCCTATACCCACGAAATATATATTGCTTTTATCCGAAATATCTCTGATATCCACGAACAGCACCTCTTAAATTATTTATCATAACATTATATCATAGTTTTTGCGAAAAATAAAGATGTTTTTGGCAGTTTGTCACGCTTTTTTATTTGTTGAACATATATATTGTATTAAATTTTATATTGATTTTTCCTTTTGTTTTCGGTATAATACTTTTCAGAAAGAAGGGATACCGTGAAAAAGAATAAATTTATTGTGGATTGCGCCATACTCTGCGCACTTACGGTGGTATTACAGCTTTTGTCCACCTTCGTTACAAACGCTTTTCAGATTCCTCTTACGTTGGCACTTATTCCCGTTGCCATAGCTTGTATAAATTACGGCGCAAGGTGCGGTCTTATCGTTGCCTCCGCTCTGGGACTTACAATATATATCGAATGTGCCCTCGGCACTCAGGTCAGTGGTAACGTAATGTTCTTGCTTGACCCTGTCCGTACCTTTGTCGGCTCCACCCTGCGCGTTATCGCGGCGGCAGGCTGTTTGTTGCTCGTAGCCTTTTTTACCAAAAAGTTTGAGGGCAAAAAGTGGCGTACTTTTTTGCTGTCCGCACTGATGCCCGTGTTCAATACGGGAATATTCATTGCCGCTTTCTTTGCACTGTTTAATTCTCTTATGCATCAGTGGGCAAACGAAGCAGGAATAACGGTAGCGACCTTTATCTTCCTCGGGCTCGTCGGCATAAACTTCGTTGTAGAGCTTATTACCTGCACAGTACTGTGCCCCGCCATCATAGCCGCACTGAGAAAAATCAAAAAGTAATATTAAAAGCCCGAGTTTATCGGGCTTTTGTTATCGGGGTCCCCAAGAAGCCGCAAGGCTTCTTGGGGTGATTTTTACTTTATAAAGCTTGTTACGAATATTTCTATGCCGATTATTATAAGAATAACACCGCCCAGAATGCCTGCTTTTCCCGCAAGTCGCGTTCCTGCCTTCTTGCCGATAAAAAGCCCCGCAAAGCAGATAATAAAGGTTACTATGGCAATGATCAACGCCGAAAGCAAAGCGGAACCGAGATCGTATTCTGCGATGGTAAATCCAACGGAAAGGGCATCGATAGAGGTTGCAACGCCTTGAACTATCAAAGCGCCGAAGCCCAGACTCTTGCATTGGCAAGCGTCCTCCTTGCACTTTACGCCGTCGACTATCATCTTTACGCCGATAAATCCAAGTAACCCGAGGGCGATCCAGGGAATGAACTTTTCAAACACCTGAAAATATTGAAGCACGG